>JAAXGO010000026.1 GCA_012267425.1 Rhodothermales bacterium | reverse complement strand
GGACCATCAGGGACGTTGGCGGACAGGCCATCCGAGTACCAGCCCTGAGTCCGAGGCCCTCAAGTGGAGTGGCAAGCTGCCCGTGCTGCGGATCGGAGACATTAGGTTGCGCCCATCCTCGAGCCCTGCCCTCTCGGCCTCTAGGCCATCTGTGGTCGGCTGTTCTTCGAGGGCCTCATCGCCCGTCGGCGCGCAGCCAGGAGCCGAGGTTGAGGTGCCGCTCGGTGCGGAGGAGATGGAGCCGTTGACGGGTTTTGGGAGAGACGCGGATATGAAGCGGTACACGACGCAACATAAAGACACACAACACATAGAGCCACAAGCAGGTTACAAACCTACACTGGAATACACTCAGCTACCGTGAGCGCCAAAGGGCGCCCGAAGGCCTCGGGCAATCCGTGCCAACCCGCGTCCAATGCGTGTTTACGGGCACAGCCTGGACCACAACGGCGAGGGCTACGCCCTCTGAGAGAGAAGCGTTGCGGTGGCCACAAGCGTGAGCCACCTGCGTGCGCCACCCCCGCTTTGTAAGGGGATTATATACCAGGGTTGAAGGCGTGGAATCGGCCTACCCAGGGTCTTTCCCTTCTCGCACGACCATCACCGAGCCGAGACGGAACTTGGGGGTGTCGTGAACTACAGTCGGGTCCAGCGGTACACCCACCTTGGCCTCGTACTTCCATCTTTTCCCCTTTTCCTTCTCGTGGCGGTCAAAGAGGAACGCCTTGTGCTGCATCTGTTTCGGATTAGACATTCGGCCTTTCAGTTGTTTTTCGTCGTCCTCAGTGATGCCCGCCATCTCGTTGTGGAGCCGCCTACGGTTCTCGGCCACGGTCATGTCGACGCCGTCCACTTTCCCGTCTTCATCGGTGAACATCGGATAGTCCAGCGTTGGCTCCTGTCCGGAATGCACTTCGATACCCTCGATGCGCCGTCCGCCACCGTCACGGACGATTCCTTCACTGTCAACGTGGATATTGCCGCCGCTCATGCCTGCCTCCTCCGATTCGTGGTCCGTCATGTGCGAGATCCGTGGAAGTGAGTTAGAAATGGTTTCGGAACGACCGGAACCGAAGGAGTTCATGCGAGATAGAAGGCTGCGTAATTACGACCGAGAGCGTTACAGTGCGTTGGATGAGGCGATTCACGCCCTGAACGAGGAACGTGCCAGGTACCGGGAAGCCCTCGACCGTTGCAAAGCGACCTGACGACCCGATAGCTGAACCGCTATGGTCGCTCGCTCTTGCTGGTGGCTGAGCCTTCGTCCGCTGCCAGAACGGGCTCGCGGGGTTGCACCTTTTGCAAACTATCGATTGTAAGCCACTACTGTTAATAGACTTAATGAGGGTCAGTCCGCTACAGTTCCCTCAATATATCCCTCTTTTTGAAAAGGAACCCATTGGACTGTCCAGGATGTTGGCGGATAGGTCAGCCGAGTATCAACCCTGAGTCCTAGGCTATCAGGTGGAGTGACAAGCTGCCCGCGCTGCGGATCGGGGATATCGGGTTGTGTGCATCCTCCGGGCTTTCCCTATCGCCTTGCGGCTATTTGTGGTCTGCTGTATTTCGCTGTACGCATGGTTGGCGATGGTGATGGCTTGATTGCCAACTCGAATCACTATTTAAATTTGCGGATGGGGTTTAAATAGCAATGTGCCGAAACTCGCTTAGCCGTGAGTCATGGGGTAATCGATGTACCTGACCGGAACTGGCTTGTTCAGAGTCTGTTCCACCTCTTCGAATGTGGTGTAAAGGCGCAGCGCCCTCCTCCAGATCGGCAATGCTCGACTGATAGTCTGGCTTGACGAACTCGACCTCCGTCCGGCCATTCTCGGATACGAAGTTGCGATCTGTCTTCTCTTGTCCCTGTGTGCTCATTTGTTGGATTTCCTGCGATTGCAATGCTTGCACAGCATTTGACAGTTCTCTTCGTTTGTCTTGCCGTCCTCCGACCAAGGGGTGATGTGGTCGGCCTCCATGTCCGACATCTCAAACTCCTTCGAGCATTGCTTGCAGACGCCCTTTTGCCGCTCGAACGCGGCTAGCTTCATGGCTGCGGTGAAGGCGCGGATGTTGAGATGCTTTTCCTCACCGGTAAGGAGATACGGGTAGATGCCTGCCTTCTTTGACACATCGTCGTCCATCATCAGGCGGGCAACTTTGGCCTCAAGCGCCTTGGGGTCCAGGCTCTCGTTTTTAAGGTGTGGGTAGAGTCCTCCCCAATCCACGCCTTTCATTGGTCCGCGGTACTTCGGGAAAACCGCTTCTACCCTGTCGATTACCGACCGGAAGTGACTCCACAAGGCGGTTGCGGTTCTGTCGTGCTGATGCACGGCCATGTACTTCTCGACCGTCTGGTCCTCGTCCTTAATCCATTGGATTGCGGTTTCGAGGTACTCTTGGCGGATTGGCGAACCCTTAACATACTTGTTTCCGACCGCATAGGCCGGACCTTGCGGCTTGCTGAAATACTTCTTAGCGTTGGACACCCACGGACCAGCATAGACTGCGTTTCGCAACTCCTGGTCGGTCAGCTTCTCGCCCGCGATGTTGATGATCCGAAACCACGCGAGCTTCTCGCTCGCCGTCCCCTTGCAGACATAAACCTGCAACTCATAGTTGAGAATCAGCTCCTGCTCGTCGTCTTGCAGGTTGTGGAAATACAGTCCGTCAAGGGAGTAGTCGCCTTCCACGTACTGCGCGGCTGAGATCGTGCGCTGCTGGCCGTCGATGACCTCATACGTTCCGTCTTGGCGCACGGCCCAATACATCACATTGAGCGGAAAGCCCTTGTTGATCGTATCGATCACCGCATCGCGCTGCTTGTCCTTATAGACGAACTCGCGCTGAAACGGCGGGCGGATGTCGAGCTTGCCACCATAGCCCCGCACTCCGCCTTCGCCGTCGTCATGGTAGTCCTGCACAAGGTCGCGGACTGTGATTTCCTTCAGATCAATTTTCATTGCGGAGTCACTCTCCTAATCAGAAGGCGTCTATAAGTGCTCTTATATCTGCCTCCCACTCTTATGACCCCCCCTTCTCGGCTATTCAGATAGCTATAGTTGGGCGCATCTGCCGAGGTGTATTTTTTTGTTTTCAGACCGTAGCGGTCGGCACTGGCCGTTATCCCCATAATTTCAAACTGCTCCGGATTGTGCTTGTCCAGAAACGTGACCGGCACCCCCATCGCTCCGTCCCAATCCATGGGGATTTCGGCGATCTTGTCCACGTTGATCGCATCGTAGTTGTCATAGGCTGGGTATTCCTCCGGCGAGTAGCGCTTGTAGAGGATCAATTCCTCGTGGCGCTTGGCATGGTCGAGATTGGTGAACCAGGCCGCGTTACCCAACCGTCCCTTGATAACCCCCTCGACGACTCGATAGGCGCTCCCCTCCTTTGCGGTCGACACCAATACCTGCGCGTAACCCTTCGGCACATCGAACAGCATGTCTTGGCCCTTCGGGGTGATACCAAGCCACATCCTGTTGTCCTTGATTAGAGGGAAAATCTCCTTGTAGGTGACGGCGTTCTGACTCCCGACGATCAGAAACTTCTTGCCGTACTGCATCAGTTGGGTGACGTATTCGCGGAACAGCGAAAACGGCGGGTTGGTCACCACGATGTCCGCCTGCTTCAGAAGCTCGATGGTCTCCGCGTTGCGGAAATCCCCGTCCCCTTCAAGCGCATGGTCACCAATGTCCTCTACGTCGGGTACCCTGTTGCCCTTCCGGTTCCCGTTATATTCCAGCCATATCGCCTGCTCCGAGTCGTGGCGGCTGAACATGTCGAGTTGACGATTTCTGTAGCACGCGGTGATGAGCTTTTTCAGGCCCAGGCGCTCGAAGTTGTGCGAGAAGTAATGGAAGAACTTGGAGACGCGGGGATCGTCGCAGTTGCAGTACACGACCTTGTCCCGGAAATGCGCGGTGTAGTGGCGCAGCTCTTTCTCGATGTCGGGAAGTTGCGTGTAGAACTCGTCGTTCTTTTGACGCTTGGCTTTTCGCAAGTTTTCATTCAGAAACATGGGTTTGCTGCGGTCTCTTGGCTAGCTCCATCTCGCCCTAACACGGTTGTACCACCTAGCTTCCCATTTCGAGATCGGCCGGTACCAAATGATCGCATTCCGAACAATCGAGTAATGGCTTCTGCATGGGAACTTGACGCCGATCGAAGGTCTTAGGGTTAGGTACTCACCATCGTAGGTCAGACTGCGAGTCGCAGGGTCCAGCGTCACGTCGACCAAACGACCACACCCGCATGGACATAAATGGGAAAGGGTGGCGAACCTCATGCTGACGTAAAGTGTACGGTCTTCCATTTCGGGCAATTGCGGGATGGTCTCAACAAACACTGGCTTGAGTACAATTGATTCTCGGTTCCTAACAACATAGTTGGGACGAGAATCTCGTGTCCCCCTCTTCCCCCATCTCCAAAATCGCATTTTAGACCCCTCTGTCTATGAGACACTGGTCACTAGCACTATAGTCTAGGCATTCTTCCCTTTTCTCCTGCCAGAATTGACCGCGCATCTTTCTCCACGACTGAATTGCCCAGCCCGCAGCCATTGAGTAGACGTCGGGCAAGTCAAGGCTTCCGTAGTCGTCCTGTCCCGCTTGGCCAACTTGGGGAATGGCCTCCCTCCAGGAGGACACACCGACATGGGCGGTTACTATCCGCATGGAAACCTTGACTCGCTTGTCCTTACGCACTAGTGAGAGCCCTGCCACGACAAACGGGATTCCAGCGTTCGCCAGACCGTCACACACCATCATCCGATCCTCGGAGTCGTCCACGGCTACGAAAGCGAAAGTAGTTCCTTCAACGACCTCCTGCACGCCTTCACGGAGCACCTTCACATTGTGGCCATGTACGCTCTTGTGGATGAGGGAGTAGGTCTCTTGGAACCATTCGGCCTTTGGTCTACCGATCCAGACGTTCGGATCGAGTCCACCGGGCATGCGCAGTATATTCTTGGGTTCAATGCAGTCGTAGTCCCAACCATGAACCTCTCGAGAATCGGCCTTGACAACAAAGTCCGCTATCCATGCGCCGACACCACCAAGTCCGACGATGGCCACACACTCTTGAGCTAGTAGACTCCTCCACTCCACTGCTTCTGGCAGTTGGTCACCAAGCACATCGAACGTATAGGGGCGTTGAACCGCTTCCCTCCCCGATGCCGATTGGCCAAGGAACAGTGAGTATATTTGCTTGACGTAATTGTTTAACGCTTCCCAAGCATCCTCATAGTCACGCTCTGTGAGCTTGATCGAAAGAACAAGACTCGAATCAGATCGCCCGATCACCCCGGCTTTCAACTCATTGCCAGATCTGTCGTACAACCTTCCGTTGGAAAGGCCTCGTATGTTGGCCGTGTGCATGGCACCTTGCTGCCAAGTGTGGACTGCTTTGAGTTCATCTGAGTTAGATGCTGTCCCCACCCAGATGTGACACTTACCTGCGACATTTGGTGAGACAAAACAAGGCACCCCTAGTGCACCTATTTCTAGGTCTCGACGCTCAATTGTCCACTCACGCCGCTCCGCTTCATGACGTGCACGTGACTCATGTTCCGACACACACTTCTCCTACGCAAGATACGAGTCGTCAATCTTGAACGACAGTTCATCAACCACGGCCATTGGTTTATCCGACCGATAGAGAATCCCCTTAGTTCCGTCTTTCGCGGTCCAGTTGATACCCGGCAGATCACCTATCACGTGTCGAGCCGGATCGAGTTTATTCCACTGTTCGACCACTTGCGCAAAGCCTATGGTCGGCTTGTCCCACGGCACGGACCGAGCATTAATGTAAATGGTCAGCTCCACGACGATCCCCGTCGGTCCGTTGGGTCCATCGCCGTTTCCAGGTTCTTGAATCATGTTGGATTCCTCCTCGTGTCTAACGATATATCAGGTTCGTTCCCTTTCTAGTGTTCCGCACGTAGAGCAAAGATACTCCTCCGGTGGGCGGTCAAGTTGCTCAAGGAAGTTCGTCGTGGGCCACCCAGAGCACTTCTCAACCCAATGCCACGGGCTAAAGCCGGACTGTCCTCGGCGATACATCCGAAGCTCCTTGCGCCCCGCGTGCGTCAACACACGCCGTCCTGCCGGTGTCTTAACCAGATGACCAACCTGTCGAATGGCGTACCTTATGATCCCGGCGCGAGACGTCTTGCCCGTCACGGTGGAATCGGGGTCGATGTTTCGCGTCAAATCGGCGATGTGATCGCCGATGGCCAGTATTGAGGCAAGATCTGCGGCATTCGCCCGAAACGACAAGCTTGCTTCTTCCGTGAGGTCGTCGTGCTGTTTGTCCGACACTTTTGCTCCGTGCGTTCCAGTAGAGTAGCACATGCCATGCAACTGTGCAACCATGAAATACTTCGACTGTACGTTACTTACATTGTAGCGCAGTCGCTGTGCACGTAGAATCCTGAGGGGCTGGCCTCGTTCGGGGATCGGCTTGGGGCGGGCGGCCGACGTGCTCAGCCTTTATTCTACGGCGACGAGGGGCCGGCACCCTCCGGCCGAGAACTGCTCGCGGTCGAGCCGGTGTTAGCCGACTTCGCCGGGATCGGGCTGGCCAGTCCGCAACAAAACCGATCGCGAGAGGCCCATCGATCAGCGAAAATCCGTGTGCCGGGGTGGCGGTCCCCAGCTAGAGAATTCCATGGGTTCCTGACATGTCCCTCGGCTGCCTCGCCCCGACGGCGAGACACGGGCGTGGTAGCGGAAGTGATGTCCCGTACCTAGGGTTGTCTCCACGAGTCCATAAAATCAATGACTTATCGAGTCATCACAGCAGACCTGCGGTACCACTTCACGGCCTCGGCAGCGTCCTGCGGCACACCCTCGTCTTTGGCGCACAAGGTACCGAGGTTGGATTGGGCAATTGCGACCCCTTCCTCGGCGTGTGCATGAAACCCTTGTCAAGCCTCGGAGCGTCTTTCGATTAATACGGGCTTTCGCAATCGAGTAGGGCCAGGACTTCGGCGCATTGTTGCTGCTGCTCGATGGCAAGAAGCTTTTGTGCGGCTTTGCGGACCTTGCCGCTATCGACGAGGCGGCCGGCGAGTTGCTCGAACTTCGTCACGAGTTCCGCTTGGGTCATCGGACGGGCCGGTGATCCCCATGCCTTTTCGATGCGGCGCTTGACGGTCTTGCCGGACCGCAGCCGGATTTCCACTTCGACCGGCCAGTCGCGCGGATAGTTCTTGTCCATGCCTTCCCCCGCGACGACCTTCACGCGGGAGACCAGGTCGTGCAAGGCGGGGTCCCTCAGGTGCCTGGCCGAGTATTGCTCCCAGGTCAGTTGCCGATCGAGAATGCCGGCGGCGACGGAGTAGGGAAGCGAAAGCTGGCAATCGTAGATCGTGCTGTTGACATCCGTGTAATGCCCGCCGGTGAACTTGACGGCGTTCGAGTAGGTGGAGACAAGCACGTCCTCTACGTCTTCGGCTCTGATGCCGTGCCGAGTGGCCAGATCGATGGCGACTTCCGCGGGGCCCTGGTCCAGCAGCCCGGTCGGATAGGGTTTGAAAGCCATGTCGCGGGCGTACCAGGTTTCCCCCAGTCCGTCCGTCAAGGCTTCGGGGTTCGGCTCGGAGCTCGTGATCCGAATGAACGCGTGATGGCGCGGCGGCTCGCCTTCAAGAGGTCCGGCGGTCATGCCCAAATCGGCCATCAGCGCCGCCTGGATGCCGCTCATCGCCGACTGCCCGCCATGGACCGGCTTCACGGTATAGCCCTTGAAGATGCCGTCGCCATTCGAGATCGGCAGAATATGACCGGCGATGCCCAGGACATTCGCCATCTTGCCGCTGCCGAATCCCAACAGATGACCGACCGCGGCGGCTACGCCGATCGTGTTCACCGTTCCCGTAGCTTGAAACCCCATGTGCCAATGGGTGGGCTGCACGGCCATCCCCGCCCGTCCGGTCGCTTCGTAGCCCACCGCGATCGCCGTCAGCAGGTCTCTACCGCTTGATCCGTGCGCTTCGGCGAACGACACGGCGCCCGGCACGATGCTGGAGCCGGGGTGCGTCTTGGCGGTGGCGTACATGCAGTCGGACTGGTCGAGGACTTCGGCCAGTGACCCGTTCGCGAAGGCCGCCGAACGAGACGAGGACTTCAAACCGAATCCCAGAACGGTGGATTCCTCGCGGTCGCCAAGCCTGCGGACGTAGTCCGCAAAGAGCAGGTCGTCGTTTTCCCGGAGGTAGGCCGCTCCCCCGAGAATGACGCCCAGCGCATCCAACAGGCAATGCTTGATCGTGTTGGCGACATCGTCCGGCAACTGGTCGCGGGTCAGTTGTGAAAGATAGCCGGCCATTTCGGCAGTGTGGTTCATATTCAGGCGCTCCTGGGCCTCATGAGATTGTTCACGTTCATTTCGGAATCACGGGCAAGACGATATGCGATTCGTGTAGGGAGTCGTGGAAGATCTTGTTGTGAGCCACGACGCTGTGCGTGTGTTGCCCAACCGGCTCTCCCGTATTCGGGTTGATGTCAAAGCGCGGAAAATTCGAGCTGGAGATATCCACGCGGATGCGATGGCCGGCCTGGAAGAGGTTGCTCGTGGGTTCGAGGATGATCTCGAAGGGGTAGACCGCGCCCGGCTC
>JAAXGO010000464.1 GCA_012267425.1 Rhodothermales bacterium | reverse complement strand
CTTCGAGCAGCTGTTGAATCGTTGGCATAGCGGTTGGAGGAATGGGACGTTTGCACCCCATCTATGGCCCGAGCTTGTATCAAAGGCTCTTCAAGCGGTCCAGAAGCGCTTTGGCGTGCGGACACGCGGCTTCGACGCGAGCCGGATCGACTCGCGCCAGCAATTCGAATGAGACTTTTCCCTTGGCATAGCCTTTCTGGCATCGGGCGGTAGCTCTGTCGAGCGCGTCAAACACCGTCTGCTTTGGCACGGCCTCCAATTCAGGCCATTGCCTAAGCGCGTTCTCCGCAAACTGTGCGCCGAAGTAGTTCCGCAACGTATCGCGGTCGGCCAGGAACCACGTCTCCATGGCCTGGACCATCAGAAACGCATCGTTCTCGCTGGCACCTGAAGGCTTATTCCAACCGTCGCGCGCTTTCAGGTGCTGCCAGACCGAGGGGCCCGTCTTAATCGGGTCCTCGCTGTCCACGAGAAGGAGAGGAACGGTTTTAGGCCGAGGGTTCGCAATGGCTATGGTAAAGCGGCCGAAAGTTCGGTCGCGTCCACCACCCCGCACGATCTTCGGCATGTGACCGCCGAGTCCGGCGGACTTAAAAAATTCGCTCCAAGCTTCGCGGAAACGTGGGACGAGATCCTTCGAGTCGCCGCCACCCTCAATGTAGAGCTTGGCGGTTACCATCGGTTTCCGCCCAATTCACCCGAAGTCCACAGTTCTCCGAGGCGGTAATTTTCCAACCACTTCGCGAGACCGGCCTCGTCGAGCCGTCGCATCTCAGTCTGTCCATCGTGCTTTTCACAAACGACGATACTCTCCGGCGTTTCGGTCAGCGCATCGACGAGCACATCCGAATGGGTCGTCACGATCAGCTGGCTACGTTCGGATGCTGCGAGCAGCAAATCGCTCAAGGTGGGGAGCAGATCCGGGTGCAGGCCGAGTTCCGGCTCCTCAATCACAATCAAAGGCGGTGGCTCGGAGTGCAGCAGAATAGCCAGCAGGCACAGGTAGCGAAGCGTGCCGTCTGACAGGCGGGTAGCCGGGATCGTGCGGTTGTTGTCTTCTTCCAGGAAGAGCCCTACGGTACCGCCCGTCACCGGGCAGGAGACGTCGACGATGCCGTCAAAGAGCTTCCGTAAGGCCGCGACGAGTTGCCTCTTGTTCTCTCCCTGAAAGTGCGACAGCACGAGCGCTAAGTTGTTGCCTCCTTCGTCCAGAAAGTCAGCGCGGTCGTGCGTGCTCTGATTTTGGCGCAGCCCCGCCGAAGGACCGAACGACCAGTTCCGATAAAGGCGAATGTGCTCGTACTGTTCCTTCAGATACCAAAGCGCCGGGTAGTCCGGATTGGCAGCATATGAGAGTAACGACTGCTCAGGCCGGATATCACTCGCGAAGTCGATAGCGCCAGGGCGATAACGGGCGAAGAGACGCGGTGTTGACCATTCGCCGGCGCGCTTCTTCCTCTTGGAATCCAATCGCGCTGCCTCTGCATTGGCCTTCGAGATTTCTAACGCAGCCTGCTCATCCTGAGGGGGACGATAATAGGACAGGGTAGCGCGCTCATCGGCGTGCTTCTCCGAGGGTTCGACCCGCTCGTCAGTTACCTCCGGGCGACCGTTCCGGTCGGCCAGCGTCAACGAATGCCGCAGCACGCCCCCCGGTGGATAGGCGACCGTGGACTCCACAGTGATCGAATGCGGCGCGGCCAGCCCCTTCCACAACCACTCGCGAACACCGCCCATGCGTGAGATCGGTTCTGAAATAGCGCGCGACGCGGCCTTGAGCAGGGCAATCGCCTCCAGAAAATTCGACTTGCCCGAGCCGTTCGGACCGATGAGGAC
>JAAXGO010000463.1 GCA_012267425.1 Rhodothermales bacterium | reverse complement strand
CGCCGGCTGATCGAGCGCGGCGAACGCAAGCTGTCCGACTACGGCGGCGAGCTGCCCGGCACCGAGCCGCCCGAGGAGTGGAAACGCTACTTCGACTGGCAGCGCCAGTTCCGCCTGTCCGAGTTCGGCTCCGGCGAGTGGTTCGAGCTGGCCCAGAAGATGTTCGACTTCACCGGCGACAACGTGTTCGTGATCGGCACCGTCGGCGAAGCCCCGGCCGTGCTGCTGACCAACAACGACCTGCGCAACGTGCCCACCGAGTTCCCGGTCTCCAACACCGACTGGAAAGGCAACCTGATGTACTGGGCCGACCAACTCTGGTTCGACCGCTAGCGAATCCCGCGCTGTCCGGAAGCGTCTGAGGGCCCCAGTCCGGTTGTGAGGGTTGTCGCCGGTCCTGGTGCCCGGCAACCCCGGCAACCCGGGAGACTGGTGCTTGACCTTTGGTGCGTTACATCGGACGATTGTACCGGCTGCTCGTAGCGCGCTTCAATACCGTCGCCCGTCGACGCTTGGGCGTCGCACTGGTGCCGATTTCCGATTCGGAACCGCTCAAACTCACTTGGTAGCGGGACGGCATCGAGCGGCACCGCTACCCAGCTGCTTTTTTTGGCTTGTTCCGTCCGCTCCTTTCTGTCCCGCAAGGTCGAAGGAGCGCACTGGGAGCGCACATCCGAGTGGAGGCAATTACGTGCCACTAACGAGAATAGAACTGGAAAACTTCACCGCATTTTCCAAACTTGCACTTGACCTTTCGCCAGGAATCAACGTCGTCGTAGGAGCCAACGGTACTGGCAAGACTCATCTCATGAAGGTGTGCTACGCTGCTTGCGAAGCATACCGACAGGACTTTCGGTTCGCCGAAAAGCTCGTGCGAGTGTTTCTTCCGTCCGGTAGTTCCGTAGGTCGACTTGTCACTCGAAAGAGTGGCAGCAATAGCGCAACCATAAGAGTATTTCGGGGCAAGCACAGGATAGTCCTGAAGTTCTCCAACCACACCACTTCTACATCGTCACTCAAGGCACAACGTGCGCGGATCTGGCGCACCGATCCTCTCAATAGCGTTTACATACCCGTCAAGGAATTGCTCGCTAATGCACCGGGGTTCCGCTCCCTACATGCCTCCCGAGAGATACACTTCGACGACACCTACGCAGATATTATCGATCGTGCATATGTCCCGCCACTCCGCGAGTCTATCGACGCCGTTCGCAAGCGTGTTCTTCGTACTTTCAATAAGGCAATTGGTGGTCGCGTGACGGTAAAGAATGAAGAGTTCTTTCTTTCCAGCAGACAGGGGAATATCGAGTTCTCGCTCCTCGCAGAAGGTACACGCAAACTGGCCTTGCTCTGGATACTTGTCCAGAATGGCACTCTCCGGGACGGCACCGTGCTAATGTGGGACGAGCCGGAGACGAACCTGAATCCGGGGCTGTTCGGCACAGTTATCGACGTTCTGCTGGAGTTGCAGCGCACCGGTCTCCAAGTACTGCTGGCTACTCACGACTACGTCATTCTCAAGGAACTCGACCTACGCACTGAGGAGGGTGACCAGGTAATGTACCATTCACTGTACCGTGACGTTGACACGGGAGACATCATGTGTCACTCGACCGCCCAGTTCGAGGACATCGATCCCAACGCGATTGCCGCTACATTCGACGACCTCTATGACCGGGAGATCGAGCGGACAATCGGAACGCAGACGCCGTGACCCTGGTAGAGGGGGATCTGCAGATTACGTTCAATAACCCTCTGAACGCGCGTAGATTCGACGACCCTCGTGCGCACGGCCTCAGTCACTGCATGAGAGCTGTCGACTTCATTGTCGAGATGCAGCGGCACTATCAGTTCATCGAACTGAAAGACCCCCGCAACCCACAGACATCGGTTCCCAGTTTACAACGCTTCATGGACGAATTCAAAAGCGGTGTTCTTGACGAGTCGCTCAAGTACAAATTTCGCGATACATTTCTCTATGAATGGGCTTCCGGAAAGGCAACCAAGCCGATAGACTACTTCGTGATAATCACCGGTATTCCGAAACCCCTGTTGCTCCAAAGACACACCGAATTGAGAAGGAAGCTTCCTCGTCTCGGGCCCAAGGGCCAGAGGTGGCGGCGACCCCTCGTGCGCCGTGTTGGCGTGTTCAACATCCAAACGTGGAACCTCAGTTTTCCGAATACCCCGATCATTCGGTTGAGCTCGCAGAGCAGTGTCTGACCTCGAGAACACCCGCTGGAAGTACTTGTCGTGCGGCTGGCCCATTCGCCTCATTCGGTTCGCCCGTGCCCAGTTGCTCCGCTGGCCCCCGTTCGCCATGGGACTGGGCACCGAACGTAGTCCCCGCCAACGTCGGTGCCAACTTCATGCTTCACCCGATTGCGGCGACGATCGCCGGCGAGGTGGACTGGGCCATCACCATGACCAACTTCGCCTCCCTGCCCGACTACAAGGAGAACGAGGAGCGCGGCAACTACACCATCTCCCTGATTCCGGGCGTCGACGTGGGCCGTGCGTTCGGCTTCAATCCCACCTACAAGGAGGAGAACTACCGCGCGCTGTTCAACGACGTGCGCTTCCGCCGCGCCATGTCGCTGGCGCTGGACCGCGACGAGTTGAACGAGGTGTACTTCCTGGGGCTGGGGCGGCCCACCGCGGCCACCATCCACTCCACCGCCCGCTTCTACAAGCCGGAGTGGCAGTGGCTGTGGGCCGAGCACGACCC
>JAAXGO010000462.1 GCA_012267425.1 Rhodothermales bacterium | reverse complement strand
CCTGTGAGATGACATATATCAAAGCGGACATGCGTATTGACAATGCCAGCCGCACCGAACGAGACGCCGGGTCGAGGGTTGCGAACCGTATAGACCAAGAACCGCATAACTTGGGACAGATGGCAGTGTGCCTCGCCATCGGATATGAACCGGACAAGTCCGCTTGAAGTTCGCCCGGAGTAGGGAATAGTCTATGCCGGTGAATTCAAGCCTGCTCCGCTTTACTATCCTGATACCGGATTTTGAATTGCATGGGCCGACGACGTGAACAATAAAAAACAGTCACGCGAAGAGGGGCCGCGGGACACCGGCCAGCCCAGCAAGCAATTGTCAGGCGCGGCGCAGCAGGACGATGCAAGTCCGGACGTTCGATCTCAGCGAGAAGCGCCATCGAAATCGCGTATGGGCTCGAACGCTTCCGCCAATCGCTTGTTGGGGCGCCTTCAATCGAAAACGACATGGTGGAGGTTGCTGTTCACTGTACTGTTTCTCGCCATTTGGGCAATTTCCAGGTTGATATTCGCCACCGTGGCGAGCCTGCAGATCGGTTTCCTGCTGTTGGGTGGCGCCGCCAATGCAAGGCTATCCACCTTTGGCCAGGGCTTGGCCGCATACAGCAGACAGTTGATCGCGTATCTCACCTTTGCCACAGACGACCAACCATTCCCGCTCGCCGAATGGCCTGTTACCAATACTGCACTTACCAACTGCGGTAATGGCAAATCTGCCGGGACCGACGGTGATTCGGATGTGGATCAACCTGAGCCGCCCCAGCCCGGTTCAGAGCCGAGCGGCCCCAAGGACAGCGAGCCGGAGGCAACAGGCACTGACGCTCCGAACGACACCACCTCCATACGAGACGGAGACAACAATGAAACTCCAGACGTCGGGAATGGCTTGAAGGGAACCCGGAGCAGAAAAGAACCTACCAGAACCGGCGGCAGGCGAACACCGCAAGCCGGAACGCCGACGCCAAAACCACAAACACAGGCAATCTTCCCCCCGGAAGTCGTTTGCCGCCGAGGCCACGCTTCGTTTCATTGGACAGTCATGCTATCCGAGGGTGAGAGAACGCAAATTCGCTATGTGCGGCAGAATGGAGAGTCGCTGGAGGCGGAGAGCGGCACGTATGCCCCACCGTCGTTTAGCGACGCGTTGACCGTAATCCATGCGAATGGCAACGAGAGAAATGTTCCTTTGTTCGAAGACAAGCCCCTGATCTTCAAGTTGTCGAGCAATTGGAAGGGCATTGGCCGCAAGGTCAGTGGCATCACCAACGGACACTACATCGTTATCGCGCCGGAACTATGGGAACGGAAGGGTCACGTGCCAGTCGCGCCAGACGGATGTTCGGACGGTCGCTTCATGGCGCACTACTTCTACCGGGACGATTGCAGTTCTTCCGATATAGGCGGATTCCGGGAGTTTGAGGTTTCGCTACTGAAGTCCAGCTTTGAACTGACTGGCAAGAGGGTTCTCGACGATTCCGCGGACGGAGAGTTGTTTGTCGGCGATGTTCCGGCCCTGCGAACACCGCAGCAAGTTTCTCACGTGCGGATAGGCTCGGAAGATGCAAGTGGCTGGCGAGGAAAGAACTTCAGGCCGCACGAGCAAGTGTTTTCGGAGATATTGAACAACCGTCAAGGCCGCTTCTTCGTTCGAGTGTACGATGAAAACCTAGACATGCTGGACAGCGGCGAGTTCCGGTACCTCCGCGATCTCGGGGAGATTCGCGTCAATGGAGAACCGCACACACGAGACACGGTACTCCTACCGCCCGCGACCGGCTACGGCCCTACAAGCGTACGTTTCGTTTGCGCGGATGGCGCAATCATTCGACCGGTCCCGCCTCCAGAGCTCAAGCATGTGACTTTGCGGGGAAGCGAACTTATCGTGAATCCGCATCCGGACGGAATCAAGATTGAGTGCGCACTGAAGTCCGAATCCGGCAGTGTTGACATTGTTGTCGACCTGCCCTTTGTGTGGTGGCGAATCGAAGGAGTCGGTGAGGGGCCCGACGCGTGGCAGGACATACCGTTAGCCATGAGCCGATATGAGTTTCGCGACCACGCGTATGCGGACGCGGCTGTTCGCTTGCGGCTTCCTCCACGACTCAAGGCTGTGCGTGTCGGTTTCGACGATGAGCCGGGGCAATCCTATAGTCGCGACGCCAACAGCGGAGACCTGCAGATTCCGCTGGTTGACTTTGTGGACCATTCGCAGATCGACAATCGACTTACCGAAGATGCTTCACTCAATATTGCATGCGATGGTGGAACGCTGACGCTAATCAGGGTTTCGGCGGACCCCATTCCTGAAATCGTTTCCTTCTCGTCCGAAGCGGGTATTGTACGCATCGGAGAACAAGCAACATTAAGCTGGACAACGAGGCATGCCGAGGACGCCAGCGTTTCGATCAATCCCGAATTAGTTCTTGTCCGTAAATTCCTA
>JAAXGO010000461.1 GCA_012267425.1 Rhodothermales bacterium | reverse complement strand
TGGATGGCATGAGACAATGCAGACGTACGGGTCAGCGACGCGAGACCGCAAAGATGCCGAGGAGCTGGCGAGGCTGTGCCGAGCAGTAGGGTCACGATCCGAGTCCCCTCGCAGCGACAGGAGCAGGTACGGGATCTCGTCCGCTGCAGAGAGACGTTTCAACGCGAGATTCTGAAGTCGCGGCATTACATCTTGAAGTTTTTGAGTCGGCGGGGTCTACTGTACCGCGAGGGCCAGCGGGCCAAGCACTTTGCCTGGCTGCGGGTGGCTGCGCAGAAACCCAGTTCAATTCCGCTACGTCAAAGTAAGCTCGGGATTCGACGACGAAGGCGGTATCCGTGGCTGGAACCACGCTTCAGAAACGCGTAACGTTACGGGGGAACTCGTAAGGAGACTCGTAAGGAGAGTCTATGAGAAGAGGCGATCGCAAAGGTCTGGTGCAGCAATCTGCTTTGGGTCCTGCGTGAAGCCGAGCGCGTCGCAGCCGAGAATTAAGGCACAATCTGCTTAATGACATGACGATTCCGCGAAGGCATTTTCTACGGACGTCGGGGGCGTTTGCCCTGGGCATGGTTGGATTGCACTCCCTCGTCGGCTGCCGGAGGTGGCCGGCACCGACAGACCGATTCGGAGTACTCGAAACCGATCCGAACGGCGTTTTGGATCTTCCACCAGGATTCTCCTACCGGATAATTTCGCGTGTGGGTGATCGCATGGACGACGGTTTCTTCGTGCCCGGGGCACATGACGGAATGGCCACCTTCCCGGGCGAAGGTGGCTTAACGATCGTGGTCCGCAATCATGAAGTGAATGTTAACGCCGACGCGTCAATGGGAGCGTTCGGGCCCAACTATGAGCTGTTGGACACCCTGGCGGAAGAAGATCTTTACGACGCTGGAAGCAGCGGGCGGCCTTGTCTCGGCGGGACCACGACGCTTATATACGATACGCAGGCTCAGAGGCTCATTTCGCATCACCTCAGTCTTGCGGGGACGCTGCGTAACTGTGCAGGCGGGCCGACGCCGTGGAATACCTGGGTGTCCTGCGAGGAAACGGTCGACCGTCCGGGTGAAGTGTGTGCCCGCGATCACGGCTACCCGTTCGAGGTGCCCGCGACAAGAGAGCCGCGTCTGGCACGACCAGTGCCGCTCAAGGCAATGGGACGCTTCAATCATGAAGCGGTGGCCGTGGACCCGCATACGGGCATCGTGTACCAGACTGAAGACCGCGACGATTCGCTCATCTACCGGTTTATTCCTTCCGTGCCGGGACAGCTTGCCAGAGGAGGCAGGTTGCAGGCGCTCGCAGTCGAAGGTAGAGCGAGCCTCGACACGCGCAACTGGGACGAACCGGCAGTGGAAGTGGGACACGTGATGCGGGTGCGCTGGATTGACATGGACGACGTCGAGTCGCCCGAAGATAACCTCCGGTACATCGGCTACGAGAATGGTGCAGCACGCCTCGCACGTGGGGAG
>JAAXGO010000025.1 GCA_012267425.1 Rhodothermales bacterium | reverse complement strand
CATATAGGCTGTGCCCAAATTCTGCCAGGCCTGTATCTGGGCGGGGTTGATCTTCAGCGAGGCTTTGTACTCTTGCGCAGCCATTTCAGCAAAACCCAGCTTCGCGTAGATCACTCCCAAGTTATAGCGGGCTACGGCATCGTCGGCACGGTCTTTGAGGCGCAAACGCTGATCGCGAATGGTATCAAAATGTGGATCAAGACGCTTGAACATCTCGATTTGCCTCTGCCCTTCCTCGGCCTTTCCCTGCTTCATATACACTTTGGACAGGGTCAAGTACGCTTCTGGATAGGTCGGGTCAAGAGCGATGCTTTGCTCGAGTACAGCGGCCGCTGCGGCCTCTTTGCCCTGTTGGGCGAGCACCATCCCCAGCCCATTTAGGGCCTCTACGTAAGCCGAATCGCGCTCAATGGCTGCGCGAAAGGCCGCCTCCGCTTCTTCGTGGCGATTCAACCGCATATAGACGCGCCCTAATGCCGTGCGGTAACGCGCGTGTCTAGGTTCTATTTTGACGGCTTTACTCGCCATGTCCACGGCCCGTTTGCATTGCCCCATCTTGGCACAGTACATATCCGCTAGACTGTAGTACACTAGCGCGTATTCGGGGTCTATTTTCAGTGCTCGCTGCATGTGCTGGGCTGCGGTCTTGTAGTCGTGATCGCGGGCATGTGCCACGCCTAGATTGTAGTGGTCTGGAGCGTGATCGGGTGCCAATTGCAACGCTTTTGCAAACGTCGCTCGCGCCCTATCATCGTCGTCTGTGCGCAAATAGAGCTGACCGAGTTGGCGATAGACTGCGGCGCTGTCGGGCGCGAGGGCAATGGCCTTGCGATATACAGCCAACGCCCGTTCCAGTTCGCCCTGTCGGGTCATGACTTCGCCGGCTCCCAGCAACGCACGTACGTGCAGTGAATCGATGCGGAAGGTCTCACTGAAATATCGCAGCGCTTCCCCATACACGGCGTGTTTTAAATAGAACGCCCCCAGTTCGTAGTGCGCTGCTACGTCGCTGGAATCGGCGCGAATGCGAGCCAAATAACTCAGTTCTATCGCGCGTGGGTCTTCCTTTTCCTCTACTACAGGCGCTTCTTCTAGCGCGCCACCGCAGCCAAGAGCCGTTATCCACGCAAGCCATAGCGCACCGTTAGACCACTTCACGTTTTGCCTTCGTATTCTGGCACGTTGATCCTACAGTTTTTCCGGCTCTCGGATGGTGAGGAATTGGTCAGCCGCCACGTCTTCCAATACCTGCTTTATCCCACTCGGCCAGCGGATCTCCACCCGATCCACCCGCGCGTGCGTGCCCAAGCCAAAGTGCACCCGCAGCGCATTCTGCGACAGATACGAACTGCCCGAACGCACTTCTTCGACTTGATGTAGGGCACCGGCGACCACCCGGATCCGCGCACCGATGCCGTCGCGATTGCTGTGGGTACCTATGGTGCGCACCGACAGCCAGTGCTGTCGGTTGCCGCCGTCGTTGCGCAGCAGCAGGCCGCGTTGGTTGTTGTTGCTGACGAACAGGTCGAGGTCGCCGTCGTTGTCGTAGTCGGCGGTAGCCGATCCGCGTCCGACCCAAGCGGTGGCCAAGCCCGGCGAGTCGGCGCTGATATCGGTGAAGGTTCCGTCCTTGTTGTTGTGGAATAGCTGATCCCGCTGCGCGTAGGAAGGTCCGGCGCGGTCGATAATTTCTATATTCGGTTCGACGTGTCCGTTGGCTAGGAACAGGTCGAGGTATCCGTCGTTGTCGTAGTCGAGAAAGTCCGTGCCAAAGGTCAATGTCGAGAAGGTCGGTTCGTCCAGTTTGGACTCGTGTATCTGGTCTTTAAACACATCGCCCCGCTCGTTTTTTAACAGGCGACAGTGCTCCCATTGGAAGTTGCAGACGACGAGGTCGAGGAGTCCGTCTCGGTCGTAGTCGCCAAAGTCCGTGCCCATGCCTGCCTCGGATTTGCCGTCCGGGCTGAAGGCGACGCCGGAATCCAGCCCAATATTGGAAAACCGCGTCCCCCCCTCGTTGCGAAAGAGGAAGTTCGGAGTCATATCGTTGGCGACAAACAGATCCGCATCGCCGTCTTCGTCGTAATCGCCAAATACTACGCCGAGTTGACGGCAGCGGTCGTTATAAACGCCCATTGCTTCCGTTACGTCGGCAAAAGTTCCATTCCCCTCGTTGCGGTACATAATCCCCGACGCGCCCTCGTACTGACCGGGACCGCAATAGACGCGTATGGAACCGTGCCTGCACTCTTTGTGGTTTTCGAGGGTAAAATCGGTATTGTTGGAAACGTAGAGGTCTAGATCGCCATCGTTGTCGATATCGGCAAAGGCCGCGCTCATGCTCAAGCGCTCGTCGCCGATGCCAGCGGTCTCTGTCGCATCGACAAATGAACCGTCGCCGCCATTGCGATACAGCACATTGGCACCGAAGTTCGTGACATAGAGATCCACGTGACCGTCGTTGTTGTAATCTCCTGCGCAGACACCCAT
>JAAXGO010000460.1:452-1725 GCA_012267425.1 Rhodothermales bacterium | reverse complement strand
AGACGATATCGACGCCTACGCCGAGATGCGCAAGCGCCCCGAAACCAAACGGCAACAGGGGCAGAAGAGGGCGCTTCGACGCAAACGAGCCGAAAGACGCGACGCGCTCAGACCCCTGCGCGAGCAGCGAGCCGCACTCGAGCGCGACATGGAGCGATGCGGCGAGGAACTCGACGAACTCACCACGGTGCTGGGCGCCGGCGGCACCTACGAACTTGCCACGCCCGACAGCATCAGCGAAATGCTGGTCCGGCGAGGCAGACTACGGAAGAAACTGGCCAAGGCGGAGGCCGCTTGGCTCGAAGTACAGGAACGGATAGAGGAAGCGGAAGCCGAATAGTCTCTGAACAGACCGTCTCAACTACGTTGCAGAAACATCTCCACGAAATGGCGGGGAGAAATGACTGAGGCATCGCCTGGAGGTCGTTCCAGGAGCAGTCGATCACCCGTGACGAGCAACGCTTGGGAATGGCTTGCAAGCAATGCCCACAGGTGGTTGTCCCCGGGGTCTGGAGCAAAACCAGTGGAGACTGGCTCGTCAACCGGTTCGCGCCACACCGCATTCGCGACCAGGTCGGTGAGCAAATGGTCGAGTTCTTCCTCGGTGAGTCCGTGCACCAAAACTAGACGCGGACGACGCAGCACGGTCAAGTACTCGTCGAGCAGTTCGCTCGACATGAGATAGGAGATTTCGCCATCAAGCATGGCGTCGAGGATTCGCGCCGGAGGGCTATTTGAGTCCCCGCCGATCAAACCTGAAACGATGACGTTCGTATCGATGACACACAGACTTGGCGTCATCGATACTCCCTCGCCTTTTGTGCTTTAGTGCTGGCGGCTTACCGCTATTCGATCCTACTGACCCTGACGAAACAATTTTGTTTCCTCGACGGCCAACGCCATGGCGCGGGCTGCATCCAGTCGTGATTTCGCTCGCGCCTTGGCGACGATCTCCTTGGCCGTGTCGTAGGGTCGGATGCCCCTCAATTCCAGGCTCTCTTCAATGATGGAAGCCATCGAACGATTCTGTCGGGCTGCGGCTTCTTTCAGTGCGCGATGTGTGCGATCAGCCAAACTGATGGTCAAGCGGATCATGTCGTGTCTCCGATCGATCCTAGAAACTCACCAATGCACCATAGCACCAATACATCACCCTGCCAACGACCTGTTATCAATGCGCTTCGGCCACACAGGTCAAGGACTATCTCGCCAAACAAGCGAGCACGCGCAGTCCAATTTAATCGAGCTACTCCCGCGTCGCATGAAACAAACG
>JAAXGO010000460.1:0-399 GCA_012267425.1 Rhodothermales bacterium | reverse complement strand
GACCAGGGACGTTTGTTTCATGCGCGACGAGCGGGGCCGGGCCACAGTCGGAGCCGAAGGCACCGGCTGTGGGGCACTAATCGCTGAACTCCAACAACTTGCGGACCTTCACACCTTCGATCGGGTCGACAGTAAGCGTCTTGCGCTTGCCACTTCTTCGTACCACGACCTTGGTCGGCTCTTCGGCTTCGGCGAGCGCCATGTAGGCTGCTTCCGCGTCGCCTACATCGTCTTCACCGACGCGTTGCATGATATCGCCTGGCAGCAAGTCGCTGTCGTCCTCTGCCGCCAGCACCAGCACCCCGCCATCGACACCGAAGTACGCCCCCAGAGTCTCGCCGATATCAACGAGCTTGAAACCGAATGCCTTCTCTCGACGGCGTTCGCCCCACCCCGACC
>JAAXGO010000459.1 GCA_012267425.1 Rhodothermales bacterium | reverse complement strand
CGGAGCGGTCGTCGAGGCGAGTGCCCGGCTCGAGCCGGCCCACATGCACGGCGGACGCGGCGTAGGCACCATCAACATCAATCGACGCGTCCGGGCCAAGGGGCAGGACCCGCCCGCGGTGGGCCGCAATCCGGAAGGCTTCGTCGACCGGGAGCTCATTGTCTTCCGCGTCGATGACGCCCGAGGCAAGCCATTGGCCGTCCTCGCGAACTTCCCGTGCCACGGCACAGTCCTCGCATACGACAACAAGGCCATCTCCCCGGACTGGCCCGGGATGACGAGGAAGACCGTCGAAGCGTCGATGCCCGGAGCGCTCTGCCTGTTCTTCCAAGGCGCGGCGGGCGACCAGGGCCCGGTCGAAGGCTTCACCGGCGACCTCGCCGTCGCCCACAGGCTGGGCAGGGTCCTCGGACACCAGATCGCCGCGGTGGCAGAGCAGATCGAGACCGTCCGTCGCAAGCCGAAGTTCGAGGGCTTCGTGGAGTCGACCGCGTACCAAGCGAAGCAGCATTGGCGCGTGGAGGGGCCGCGCGACGCGACGCTCCGCTTCGCCTCGGCCACGGTCGACGTCCCGCGACGCACCTACAGCGGATCGGAAATCGACGGCATGCGCTCGAGGCTGGCCCGGGCCGAGTCCGTTCTGGCGGCGCTCGGGGCTGCAGCCGACCCGTGGAAGAAGCATCAAGCCGGCGCGCGTGTGCGGCGCTTCGGCGACTTGCTAGAGCAGTGGACTGGACCAGCGGACAGCGCGCCGCTCCAGGTCGAGGTCCAGGCGCTGCGGATCGGCGAGCTGGCAATCGTCTCCATGCCGGGCGAGCCGTTCGCGGAAATCGGAGCGGCGGTCCGCAAGGGCTCGCCCTTCGCATTCACGATGTTCTGCGGCTACTCGGACGGCGTTGGAGGCGACTACGTCCCCACGGCCGAAGAATACCGGCACGGCGGCTACGAAGTCGAGAGATCGCCTTACAATCCAGGCGCCGCAGAGCGCGTCGTGGAAGCCTCGACGATGCTGCTTCGGCGGATTCGCTGAGGGTCCGCTGAGCCCCTTCGCAAGTGGCGCTCCGATTGGAACGCTGAGACCTTAGATGGCATTCTAGATTCGAATCGTTGGTCCTCTCGCACTAACGTACCCGGTTGGCAGGGAGGATTCCACGACACACACAACCCGCCCCTCTGATATGCCCTAGCGGCCGGGTCGCAGGCCGTCGTGCGTCCCAGCGCTCGAAGAGCGATACGCAAGCCCTATCGTTGTCTCAGACGCTCCAACCACTCAGAAAATGAGGACAGGAATCCAGCATGGCATCAAGCCCAATTTCCAGAGCAGCAATCGTCCCAAATAGCGGTTTCTCATATCTTGGTACGAGCTTTAGGATACGTTTCGAAGGTGCGTTCTCGGAGGAGTCGTCGATTTCTTCAGGACTGTTGAACCGACTCACAATACTGCGAAATTCATCGACGAGTTCGGGCGTATCAATTCCAAGAGCGAAACGGTCGCAGTCACTAAAGAGCAACGCTTCAAATTCATGCATCATGACAAAGGGTACGAAACGTCTGGTATCGAAGTTCGATCCCATTCTCGAACGAATGTCCTGAGCAAGCATCGCTTCGATTGCTGAAGCTTTCTCAGAGAACGGAAGTCTAGCTGCCTTTGCTCTTCCCGGCCACGCTTTTCCGCCCGACTGAGGCAATCCATAATAGTCCACCATGGTCGTGGAAACAGCACCGCTGTCTCCCGTTAGGTGCCGAACGACAGTCCTGCGAACTTCACTCCACGGCACAGCTCCGCCTCGCCTCGCTCGTTGCTGAGCGTTACCGATGAGCCGTGCCCCAACTGACGTGTATCCAATCCCATGGAGCCTTGGACGCAATACATTGTTGACGAAGCTTTCCTCTGTCTGGCCTTCGACATGAATAAGCAGACGTGTGTACATGATTCAGTCTATTGATCCTCAGGAGCAGGACGCCCACCAATTTCGTTGTTCTCCCAGAGCTGTCCTAGGCTGTAATCCCGCAACCACTCCTTCAACTCCTCCTCACGCAATCGTTCGAGTTCTGTCGCATGGCTCACGCGGTTCGCCACTACCACATCTCTCGGTTCAAAATGATCCAAGAGTCGCGAAGATTGCGTCGCCAGAATAACTTGCGTGTCAATGCTTGCCTGTCTGATGAGTGCAGCTAGGATTCCAATTGCAAACGGATGCAGCCCTAGTTCTGGCTCATCCATGAGTACAACGGACGGACGAAGGGACTTCGGCTGAAGCAGTAGGGTTGTTAAGGCAATGAACCGTAGTGAACCATCTGAGAGGGTAGAACCATCAAAGTACAAATCACTTCCGATATGCTTCCATTGTAGTCGAATCTTCTCTTGATTCAATGCCATGGGCACCAATACAAAGTCATCAATGAACGGAACTACGAGATGGACTGTGTTCCTGATCATGCTGTACGAGTCTCGATGATTGTTACGCAAGAGAAACAGGAATGCAGCCAAATTCGAACCATCTGCACGTAGGTACAGATTGTCATGTAGATTGCATGTTTTCTTGAGTGGCGACGAGAAGCTTGTGTCATGGAATTGGAATATCTTCCATCTTTCTAGATGTTCTTGAACGTATCTCGGGATGCCTGTCAGCCCGGAAACACTAATTCCTGCTTCTCCATAGTGTCCGCTAAGCGATTCATCATAAGGCCTAGAATAACTTTGACGATTCCGAAATACTACAGTCTCTGATGAGGGCATTAGAGAGTCCATCTGGTCCGATTCTAGTTGAATTCTATACTGATTTGATTGCTCTTCGAATGAAATATGAAACAACATAGATGCGGTTGTTTTTGAGCCAAAATGCAGAATACGATCCGCACCTCCTGACCGTCGAGTGTCGTATTGTAGTCTCCCAGAACGAATCGAGTTTAGAAAGGAGAATGCACCTATGAAGTTTGACTTGCCGGATCCGTTCGCTCCGACTAGGAGATTAATGTCACGCAGCGGAAAGCGCTCAACGCTCCTGATGCTCTTGAAGCCCTTAATTGTAATCCAGTCTAGCGCCGCCAACGTGTCGCCCTCCGAGCAATGGTCACGCTCACGGCTGGCGGCCTCGCTTCCCCACGCTGCATGAATGTCTCCGTACTTGGAACGACCACCTCAGCAATCCCGCTTCGCGCACTCTCCATGATCGCACGAGCCTTGAGCGCTCACTCAATCCTAGGGAACGGTCCCCCGGTCGTGCCGAAGTTCCTTTCCTCGACGCAACCACCAACTGCTCAAGCTATTCTGCCAGAAGCCTCTTGGTCTCCGCATCTAGTTTCTTCTCCAAGACCCTTCTGCACACTCAGATCCTCATGCGAGCATCCAAGCGGCGAGATGGTCGAGCCAACACGCTGCCCGCAATGCGTCCCCGATTCGGCCTCCCCGCCCCCGGGAACCGTCTAGCACAGCATCCCCTCAAACCTACCAAGCCGCGACGCTGCCGTCAA
>JAAXGO010000458.1 GCA_012267425.1 Rhodothermales bacterium | reverse complement strand
CGATGCAAAAGCGCCGTAGTCCCCCGAAAACGTCAGCCGCAGCGGGTGAAAAACGTAATCCGCGTACTTCCGTTCCTGGAGCCCCTCGACACCGACAAGCGAAATGAGTAGACCGTCCGAAAGGGTTGCCAACGCCGGCAGAAGCGATTCGGGCTCTCGCCAGAGCAGCAGTTTTTCCAAACGGTGTTGCCTTGCTTCCGTATCGGAGACCTGTTCACGCCACTTTTGATGCTCGGTTCCGATAGAGGTGCTCTCAACACGCGCCAAGCCGCTCTCGGTCTCCGCGGCATGCCTCCATTGCGCAAGTTGTATTACCAACGCGACAACGAGCACAACTATCGAAAAATAGAGTAGGGGCAGCCGTATTGTCATTGTCTGTAAAAGTAGTACCGGTTAAAAGCAGGAGTCTTTACCGGTCACTAGGCACTGGCTGCTGGTCACTGCTTTTTATAGCCAGCGTGAATTCCAACCACCGCTCTCCGCCAATGGTAATCTGTTCGGTCTTGACCTGCCGCACGGACGCGAATTCCGATTGTGCGGCCAGGGCGACGCGATACGCATTTATCTCCGCCTGAGACGACGCAACCCCGACCACCAGCAACACACGCCGTGCGTCAAAGGCAGCTTGCGCCCTTGCCCCTCGAGGCGGCGGCACGGTCTTTATCTCTGTCAGCCGTACGGTACCGGGACACCGATCCGCAATGTGCACCAACCGCTCGGCCAACGGCGGGAAGCGGTGCTCGCCCCACTCCAGTGGCACAAGAGAGGCTTCAATCGCCGCATGCCGTGTATGCAGCGATTTTGTCTCCGTCAGCAATGTATCGAGTTGCGCCCGCTCGAGCCGCAGCGACGTGATATGCGCCCGCTTCGATTTGACCGCATCGAAGAGGTACACATTGGCGCCCAGCAGCAGGATTAACGCCGCCCCCGGAATCAAACGCATCAGACGCCGCTTTATCTTCATTTTCCGTTGCGCGGTTTTCTCGGCAAGCAACGGCGCCAGCAGGTTCAGACGAATTCCCGTCTCTTGACGGACTGGATTCAGTAAAGCAGCCGCCCAATCGAAGGAAGACCGCACGACCTCGCACCCCAGCCGATCGGCGAGCTGTTCGGCAATCGCTGCGGGGACATCCCCGAACAGCACAATCCGTTTCAGTGCGGCTCCCGTCGGATTCGGACAGGCGGCGAGGCTCTGCCGTACCGCCTCCGCGAGCAGTGCGGCGTCACCGACAAAAAAGCTGCGTCCAAATCGGAACTCGCCCGCCTCGACGACCGCCAGATCGCAGGACGCCCCGACTATATAGACACCGCATACGCGTCCCGCACCTTCCGCCAGCAGTCGGTTCGCCAGTGTGACAGTCTGCGGAGTCAGGCAGACCAGGCCGCAAAGCCTTTCGGATAGCGATGTCAACCTCTCTCTGCGCATCCAACCGACCAGCAGCGTGCCAGCGTTCATCAGGTGAAAATCGTAAGCGGCGGAATCAAGGGGGACGGGTATATAATCTTCGTTCTCCAGAACCGTCCGTATCGCCGCGTTTTGCAGGTCTGACGAGGCTTGGGGAACCGCTTCCGGCAATTCAACCCGTCTCAACAGCGCCTCGCCGCAGGAGAGTGCGATATAGACACGTTTCGCTGTCGCAGACGCAAGCAGCTGACGCGCCGCGGGCACAAGTTGGGGATGGGACAACGGATCGCTTATGCCCTCAACGGGCGGCAAGGGACGCGAATCCTCCTTGACACATACCCAGCGCCCGTCACGCCAAACCATATCGGCTCTGCGAACCGCTCCGTATGTTATCTGTAAACAGGTGCGTCTTTTGGATTTCATCGTTAAAAGCAGTGGAGAGTGATTAGTGGAGAGT
>JAAXGO010000457.1 GCA_012267425.1 Rhodothermales bacterium | reverse complement strand
GAAGTGGATGACGCCGTTGGAGGCGCTCACGTCGGACGTAACGACACTAACACCTTCAACCTTCAACATGCCATTCTCGGTCGTGATCGAAATTGTGCTGCCTTCGAGCGTCGTCAGCGACGTCTGCGATGCCAGATCGGACGACGTTAGAGTCCCTGAAACGACGTGGTATTTAAGGGTTTCCGCCAGCTGAGCTGAGTCTGCCATCAACGTGTCAAGCCTGGTCTCGGGAAGCGACGCGAACGCGGCATTCGTCGGCGCGAATATCGTATAGGGACCACCGTCGGAAATGGTAGAGGTCAGTCCTGCTAGGTCCAGCGCCAGCAGCAGAATGTCCAGGTCCTCGTAGTCTTCGGCCACTTCGACCAGATTGCCCACGCCAGGGGTCGCTTCGGCCGTCGGTTCCGGCAACGCCTCAGTCGTCGGTTCCGGTGTCATTGCATCCGCAGTGGGCTCCGGCGTCATCGCCTCGGCGGTCGGCTGCGGCGTCATCGCGTCGGCGGTCGGCTCCGGCGTTGCCGTCGCTACCGGCTGTTGCGTGTCAGTCTGGGCCAGTGTCGGGATATTCAGAACAGCGCCGACCTCGATATAGTCACAATTGGCCAGCGAATTGGCGTTGCAGATGGCAGACCAGTGTGTCGTTGACCCATAAGCCCGGCTGGAGATCGTGCCCAGTGTGTCCCCTGTCTGCACGGTATAGGTAGTTCCAGGCGTAATGTCGGTTCCTGAAGGCGCGGGCGAAGCGGCAGCAGGTGTACCGGCCGGCGCTGCCATTCTGTCACCCTCTACCTGCGTACCGGATTCGTCAATGAACTTGACATTCGTACCCGTCAGTGTGTAGGAAATCGGAGTTGTCGTGTCATTGTATGTGACCAGCGTCACAATCGTGGACGCGTTTTCAGATGTGACTTCGGCAGCCTTTATCTTTACGCCGTCGGTCGTTTCCTGATGCGAAGATACGAGCGCGCTCTGAGAAGGCGGCACAGCGGACGTATACTGGTTGAATCCACTTTCGGTAAAGACGTAGAAACCGGAATCGGCATCAAGCGTCGGACTATCCTGGGGATCGTAGGCCATCTTGATGGAAACCGGCAGGCTGGTATCGACAACCTCCAGTCCCAGGTAGTGCTTGGCAAACAGCTCGCTCAGTGTGCCGCGAACCCAGGTCGACTTTACTCCGGCCACCATCGCTGTGGGTGTGGGCGCCGACTGGCTCGCCGTCGCTCCTGAGGCGGGTGCGGGTGTCGGAGCTGCTGAACCGGGCGTCGCCGCAGGGGCGGGCGTGCTTCCCGCCACAACCTGGGTCCCCGAGTCGTCGACGAACCGGACGTTCGTCCCTGTAAGCGTGTAGGATAGTGCTGTGGTCGAATCGTTGTAAACAACCAGGGTCACGATCGATGACGCGACATCGGCCCCGTAATCGATCGATTTCCGTTTTGTGCCTCCCACTGTCTGCAAAGTGGATGACCGATACGCGGTCTCGGAAGCCGGCGCGGCGTTTACGTAACGATTGAAATTGCTGGCGTCGAAAGCATACATTCCAGCGTTTTGATCCAACGGCAGGCTGTCTTGTGGTTCGTAGGCCATGTTGATCTCGACCGGCTGCATCGGGTCGATGACCTGTAGGCCCAGGTAGTGCTTAGCGAACTGCTCGTTGAGCTGACCGCTGACTGTTGAAGAGACTATACCGTTCTGCGCGGTCACCGCGTAGGGAATTGCGACCAGAATCAACGCCACTGCAGAGGCGATTCTTGCTATACGCCATTTCATGTTCAGCTGCACTTATCACCTCCAATGTAACTTGGAACGCACGAGCGAGACGCCCGTAATCCTTGAGACCGGATGTTTGGCGGACTTTTCGCCAAACGCGCAATTGATTTGCATCCGCGGAAAGGCGCAACGCGCGGACTGAGTTTCAGTGTATCGAATCATTTAACCCAGTTCCAATGTGCAATTGCCAAGTGGAGGCGGTCTGGCCCACTTTTCTCGCCCGTCTGAAACGTCGTGGCGCGTCCGTAGGTACAACGCACTGAAATCGTTGAATTTGAGTTCAATTCATCTGCGCCTGACGACAACGTGATGGCAAGGGGCGTTACTGGCACTGTCCGTTCGATGTGGGATGAGAATCGGCTGGCCGCGAGGAACACCATTCTGGTCCAGGATGTGCAAGAGGAGGTTCTGCGAGGAATCATGGCTGTAGATTGGAAAGTCGAACCGACCGGCGTCTAAAGTGCCGCTCTTGCTTACAGTCTCGTAACTGTTGTCCCAAGCGTCGGTTAGGCGAATTCGAACGCCCGGCAGCGCTTCTCCGCTGCTGGTCAGAGCAAGACCCATGACGTAC
>JAAXGO010000024.1 GCA_012267425.1 Rhodothermales bacterium | reverse complement strand
CCGGTATACCCGGGGCAGTTCATACCAGCATTGCCCCTGGGATGGGACACTGCTGCGACAGGTCTTCCTCACAGAAAATGATTGCACGTATGCTGCGAGCATTCTCTGCTCAACCGATTCGACGCAGGGTTGGACCAGTGACCCCCCGCCCTTCAGAGCCTTCAGCCGCTTGTCCGATCTCATCACGCGGTGCCTCGTATTCCCGATGCCGCCACGCATTACCTGCCGGCACCGGTAACGCTTCTCGGTCTACCTTGCCGTTCGCCGTCATCGGCAGTGACTCAAGCACCATCATCGCCGACGGCACCAGGTAGTCTGGCAAGTGCGCCTGCAAGCGGTTGCGCAACCCACTCATCAGCGCTACCTCATGCACCTCCTCGTCGGTATCGCCTATCAGGTAGCCCGTGGGCCGCGTGTCACCGGCTGTCTTGAACCAAGACAGTCTCCGGAATTCCCGGCACGGTTCAAAGTGAACAGTGTCGACGCCCACGACTGCGCAAGATCGAGAAAGGGACGCAGAACGCCCGTGCGGTTCACTCGTAGACTGCGAATCAAGCGGTGCGTTCGATGATCGCGATGTAATTTGGCCTCGGAGCATCTGAGTCGAAGTACTGGCAAACTTTCCGACCAGTCGGAAACACGATCGGTTTCATCTCGTCCTTCGATACCATGAGATAGTCAAACCACGGCGTGGCCAACGTCTTGTAGCGACATCGCATTCGAATCTGCCCGCTCATTCGCACCTCCTGCTGATTGCTTGCCTGATAGGCCAGATCGTCAGGATCATGTCCGATAGACATCAAGGCTCTCAGCGATGATTCTGGAGCCCGGTGAAGTGAGCGCCTTGAAGCGGCGCAAGAGCAGCGCGCTCTGATCCCGTTCTCGAACAAACCGAAGTAGTTGCCCAACATCAGGATTGTATCGAACTGACCGACCGCACCAGAAAGTCCAGTGACCGAAAGCGTTCTTGTGCATCGCAGAACACGCGGTCTCGCTGCTCCAGTGCCAACGGAGGAATGCCGACACCAACAACGTCTCGCCCATTCTGTTGAAGATACAGAGCACGACGTCCGACGTTGCATTTCGCAGAAGTTTCGGTGCTCGAAATTGAGAGTTCAGGTGTGTGAACGATACCGGCTCTCCCGCAGGCTCCAAACCTTGACTCGTGCGCGGCCTGCGTGTTGCGATACTGCAACCGTCCGGCGAATTCTGAGTAAGGGCTGATGCACTCGAAAGACTGCTTGGGGTTTCCTTGGTGACTCAGTCGCCGCCACCGCTGCTGTTGTGTTCGGATGAGTCATGACGCGTCGCCTGCAGTCCGGGCTCTATGAGGAGCTGCTAACCGCCGCCCTTGAAACGGAAATCGATGCCCGAACTGCGGAGGGCTGGTGGGTGGATGTCCGTTCGGCCGACGCAACTGTCCGTCCCGAGTTCCTGGCCCGTCACGTGTATCAACTCCTTCGCCGCGCCCTCGAAGGAATTCCCGATGACGGCGATACGCAGTCCACCAAGCAAATCGCCCTAGCGAACCGGGTGGTGGAGGTGCTTCTCGAACACGGCGCGATGGCAGACGACCGGGTCGCCGACGCTGCGCGAGTGCTCTTGGAAGCTGTCGAACACCGAGTATTGGGCGGTACACAATTGGCAGTTCCTCGCCCGACGCTCTCTCTTCGTCGGACCGGTCTGCTCGTCAATGGACGGCGTGACGTCCAGATCGCCAGCGAGATAGCGCGCGAGATCGCGAGTGCGGATCGGATCGATCTCCTGTGCGCCTTCGTACGTCACTCGGGGTTGCGGCTGTTCCGGTCCGAGCTTGAAGAGCGGGTACGAGAGGGCGCACGGGTGCGCGTGATCGCAAGTGTCTATACCGGGTCGACCGAGCGGCGTGCGCTGGACGCACTGGTCGATCTCGGTGCGCAAGTGAAGGTCTCCTACGAAGTCGCGCGGACCCGGCTTCATGCCAAGGCGTGGCTGTTTCACCGCCGCAGCGGCCTGCACACCGCCTATATCGGTTCGTCAAATCTCACCCACACGGCACAGGTCGACGGGCTCGAATGGAACGTACGCGTGAGCGCAACCGAGAATCCCGAGGTCATCGAGCGGTTCGAGGCGACCTTCGAACAGTACTGGCAAGAGCCAGAGTTCGAGGACTACACGCCCCAGCGTGACAGTGAGCGTCTTGACCACGCGCTCTCGAGACAGCGCGGTGACGCCGGAATAGATGACGACACCCTGCTGGCTCTGCTGGTCGACGTCGCACCGAAGCCTCACCAGGCTGTCGCGCTGGAGGCCCTCGAAGCGGAGCGCCTGCGCGGATACCACCGCAACCTCGTGGTCGCGGCGACGGGCACTGGCAAGACCTGGATCGCGGCATTCGATTTCAAGCGGCTGCGCGACCAAGCTGTGGGTCGTTCTTTGCTCTTCGTCGCGCACCGCGATGAGATCCTCCGTCAAAGCCAGCAGGTCTTTCAGCTCGTACTGCGGGAGCCAGGGTTCGGTGAGCGGCTGGTCGGCGGCGAGCGTCCGAGCGCAGGTCGCCACGTCTTTGCCTCGGTGCAGTCTCTTGCTAACCGGATCGACGAAATCGATCCGGAAGATTTCGACGTGGTAATCGTGGACGAGTTTCATCATGCGGCTGCTGCGAGTTACGAGCGCCTGTTGTCGCGTCTGAAACCGAAGATTCTCCTCGGACTCACGGCTACACCCGAGCGCGCCGACGGCCAGTCGGTGCTG
>JAAXGO010000456.1 GCA_012267425.1 Rhodothermales bacterium | reverse complement strand
CGCCTTAGAATGCGCGCTTACAGCGCAATCGCCCTCGCCGGTGATGCCAAGATTGGCCCGCACTGTCTCATCGAAATCGTAGCGTAGCTGATCCAGTCTCCTGAATCCCTCCATCGACACGGGTGACTCAAATGAGTGTCCGTAGCCCACGAGCGCAGTTTCCGTGTGCACGTTAACCGCATGGCAGTAGCTGTAGAAGGTAATGGTCTGAGCCGTCGCCCCAAGCGGAAATGCGAACGGCGCCAGGAGCGCCAGTAAAGGTATTAGCCGTGTCATTGTGATTTGCTCCTCGGTCTAAGTTCCGCGCCTCGGTACACCGAAGCGTAGCGTATCGTCGTCGTTGCTCGGTGCCGGGCCAAGAATAGGTGCCTCCCCAAATGCCAAGGCGTGTGATGCCAACGCTACGCTCGTCACTGTGGTGTGCCGTCCTCGAACAGCTCCGTGGGATCGATTTCCAGACGCTTGATCCGATCGCGAAGAGCGGGCCACTCATCCTGCAGGAACTGCTGCCTTTCTTGTTGAAGAACGGCTTCCCGAACACCTTCTCGGACTGCGAGCCCGATTCCGCGGCGGGTCTCGGTGAGTTCGCCTAGTTCCCGGTAGGCCCTGGCTACGGTAAGCGGATTGACCAGAAATTGCTCCGCGAGTTGGCGTACGGACGGCAGCAGCTCGCCCTCGGGATAAGTGCGGTCGATGATCCCGGCGATCAACTCCTCCATGAGTTGACGATAGATCGGGCGGTCCTCGTCCCAGGTTGGCACGCGTTGTGTCATTCGGTTTCCATGCCGGTAACGACCTGACGGTTCGAAACCTCTGCCGTTCGGCGCAGTATAGCAGTTCGTGGGCTATTGTGTTACCGATGTACTGTATGGTACTAGTAATACACATGCCGCCTGCAAACCACAAGTCCCGCGCTCAGGGACGAGCCCGCGACGGGCTGGTTCTTTCCCCCATGGACCGCCGCATCCGGCGCTCCTGGTTCACTGTCGAACGCATTGTCGTCGCGATCACATTGATGATCGTTGTTACGGCCGCCGCGTACGGCTACGTACGGTTCGGGACCGGCCGCACCTTGACGGTCAACTCGCAGAATCTGACGGTATCTCCCGTTCGCTACCAGACGTTCCACGAATACATCCCGGTCACCGGCCACGTCGTCCCGCGCACGACCGTCTACCTCGATGTCATTGAAGGCGGCCAGGTCACGGACGTCTTCATTGAGGAAGGCGCCTTCGTCGAAGCCGGTCAACGACTGGTCCGGTTGAAGAACAGCGCGTTGCAGCTCCAGGTCATTGCGAGCGAGGCGCAACTCACCGAGCAATTGAACAATCTCGCTGCCACGGAACTCACATTCGAACAGAGCAGGCTGCGGCGAAAACGCGAGTTGCTGGAGATCGACCATCGACTTGACGTCCTCGCTCGCGACCTTCGCCAACGCGAACCGCTGCTTGCTTCCGGCGGCGTGACACAGGCGGCGATCGATGATCTCGAATCGGAACGAAGCTACTACCAGGGCCTGAAGCAGGCAGTACAGGAGGCGCAGGAGATCGACGCGGAGTTTCAGGCTACCGAGATGACCCGAATGCGCGAGGCGCTCGACGCGATGAACGCCAACCTCGATTTCGCGCGCGGCAACCTCGACAACCTGACCGTCGTAGCACCGATTTCGGGTCAGTTGACGCTGCTCGAAGCCGAGGTAGGTCAATCGACGGCGCGGGGGATGCGAATCGGGCGGATCGACCAGGTCAACGCCTTCAAGGTCACCGCGTTTATCGACGAGTTCTACCTGTCCCGCGTCGTTGTGGGACAACGCGCAAGCGTCGAAATAGTCGGCAAGGACTACCAACTCGAGATCGGCAAGATCTACCCGGGTGTAGTCGACCGACTATTCGAGGTCGATCTGATCTTTCTGGACCGCCCGCCCGAGGGGATTCGCCGGGGGCAGACCGTTCGAATGCGCCTTGAGATCGGAGCGCCCGCCGAGAATCTTGTCGTGGCCAATGGTCCTTATGTCGACGATACGGGCGGACTTTGGGTGTTCGTGGTGGATCGAGGCGCTATGCGCGCTGAACGGCGCAGCGTAAGGCTCGGTCGGCGCAATCCGGAGGGCATCGAAGTCCTGGATGGACTCCGCGAAGGCGAAGAGATCGTCACGTCGAGCTACGAGTTCCTGATGGACTTTCAAGAACTTCAGCTTCAAGGCCGCCTCTATTAGAAATAATGACAAGTGTCCGAACGGAGACCAAAGGAATGATCAGGCTATCGGGTGTGACGAAGCTGTACCGGACGGAGGAAATGGAAACCCGCGCCCTGGCCGGTGTCGACCTGAACGTTCAGCAGGGGGAATTCCTGTCCGTCATGGGACCTTCAGGTTGCGGCAAGTCCACATTGCTCAACATCGTCGGCCTCATCGATTCGCCTTCGAGCGGTCAGTACTTTTTCGGTGACGAGGAGATTTCCGGTTACTCGGAGAGTCGGCTGGCCCGGCTTCGCAAGGGCAAGATCGGGTTCATATTCCAGAGCTTCAATCTGATCGACGAACTCAACGTCTACGAGAACGTCGAACTCCCGCTCCTCTACCAGGGCCTTCCGAAGGCGCAGCGCCGAAATCTCGTACGCGAGGCGCTGGAACTGGTCGATATGAGTTCGCGTGCGAGGCACCGGCCCGAGCAGCTTTCAGGCGGTCAACAGCAACGGGCGGCAGTCGCCCGCGCGGTCGTGAACGATCCGTCTCTGATCCTCGCCGACGAACCGACGGGCAACCTCGATTCGAAGAACGGCGAGGAGGTCATGCGGATGTTGACGACGCTTCACGAGCATGGGGCGACCATCCTCATGGTGACTCACTCTCCGAGTCACAGCGCACAGGCGGACAGGATCGTGAACATGGTCGACGGGCGGATCGTGCCGGCCAACGAGCTGGCGATCTGAAAAGCTGACGCGAAGGACTGATCGGCCTCACGCCTATGCTATTTCACCATCTGAAGACTGCCGTTCGGGCGTTTCGGGCTAGGAAACTACATCCGATCGTCAACGTGCTCGGCCTTGCCCTGGGGTTTTCCTGTTTCATCAGCGCCTACGTGTTCAACGACTACATGGATAGCGCCGATAGACACTTCTCAAACGCCGACCGAATACATGTGGTGTTTCAGAGGGAGTTTTTTGGCTTTGGACTCGTCTCCATGGACACCGGATGGGGGACGAGTAGTTCGTACCTCTTGGCGGACCAACTTCGAACTGATTTGCCGGAAGTCGAAGCCGTTGCCCGCCTTACTACGCCACACGAAACGGTGGTTTCCACGGGCGAAAACCGGTCGTTCCGTAGGGTCCAGTTCGCGGAACCATCCTTTCTGGAAATCTTCGAGTTCAACTTTCGTTACGGTTCTGCGGAAGCCGTCGGTACGAATACCAGAAGCGCGATTCTCACCGAACAGGCTGCGTTGGCGATGTTCGGGAGAGCGAACGTACTCGGTGAAACCATCGAACTGTCCGACGGGCAACCGATCGAGATAGGCGGCGTCATTTCGGCCATCCTGGAGCCATCGCACTTGGGCGTTTCAGTTTTTGGCGGCGGATTCGAGGTGTTGGTAACTTCCCCGATCCCCGAGGAGACCGGCGTCCCCGTGGCGGACGAGTTCACAGAACGGATGGGTTGGTTCAGCGTCGCAACTTACAACTACGTGCTCTTGCCAGCGGACGGGCGATTCTCTGCCGAGCGCCTCAATGAATACCTGGCGACCTTGGGACCGCGATTCGTGGACCAAGCCGAGGGCAGCGTCGAGTTCGAGGCGCGGCCCGTATATCGCGTCGCTGCGCACGCCGTGGACAACATGCTGTGGAACGACTATCCGATTTCCGTCACCAGTTCAATGCTGCTGCTCGGCGCTTTGGTACTTACTATCGCAGGCGCAAACTACGTAAACCTTGAAGTGGTCCCACATTTTTGGA
>JAAXGO010000023.1:10569-12424 GCA_012267425.1 Rhodothermales bacterium | reverse complement strand
GCCTTGAGCTCAGCGTGCTGAGCTATTTCGACTGGAAGGCCTTCGCGTTTTTGGGGATTCTCATACTTATCGTCCGGCCAATCGCGGTGTATCTGTCGTGCCTGAAGACGAAGCTCGACTGGAAAGAGCAGACGTTCATCGCCTGGCTTGCGCCCCGGGGAATCGTCGCTGCGGCTGTCGCTTCTTTGTTTTCGTTCCGGCTTGAGGGGATTTATGGGGCGGAAGTGGAATCGCTTGTACCGATGGTTTTCCTTGTTATCGTAGGAACCGTCGCCGTCTATGGTCTTACGCTGTCTCCTCTGGCCAGGTATCTAGGCCTGTCAGATCCGAATCCACAAGGCCTGCTCTTCTTGGGATCCTACGGCTGGGTCAGGAAGGCCGCGTGCGCTGTGCAGGACCTTGGGTTTCGCGTTTTGCTCATTGATGCCAACCCGAAAAACGTCGACGGGGCGCGTGCGGATGGCCTCCCCGCCCAAACGGCCGACGCGCTAAGCGAATCCGCGATCGACGAATTAGATCTAAGTGGTCTCGGGCGCTTTTTGGCCATCACACAGAATGACGAGGTCAACTCACTTGCGGCGTTGCATTTCACCGAAGTGTTCGAGAACAACGAGGTCTATCAGCTGGCCTCCCGCCCCGACAGCCAGCGCGACCGAAAGGGTGACCTGCCCGAACATCTCCGGGGCCGACCGCTGTTTGGTGAAAGCACGACGCATGCATCGCTCTCCGGGCGCTTCGATGCCGGAGCCACAATCGACACGTTCAAGATGACAGAGGAATCCAATTGGGAAAAGCTTAAGGCGCAGCACGCAAATGATGTTACACTCCTTTTCATTGCCCGCGGGACAACACTTCTAGTACACGCCGAGGAAAACCAGATCGTCCCACAGCCGGGCGACTCCGTCGTCGTGATGCTTTCGCCGACTACACAGTCCGAAGTCACGCTCTAATGCCTGTTATTCTGGCGGCGTATCGGTTTCTACTTCTACCACACGCTCAAGAGACCGTTTGAGTCGTGAATCGCCGAGTGTAAGGGGCCGTCGCATCCTCCGCATCCGCAGGTTGAGCATTTCGACGAACACCGAGAAGGCCATGGCGAAGTAGATGTAGCCCTTAGGAATGTGGGCGTCCAATCCTTCTCCGATGAGGGCTACGCCAATGAGGAGGAGAAAGCTTAGTGCAAGCATCTTGACGGTCGGATGGCTGTCGATGAACTGGCTGATCGCCTTGGCCGAGACCATCATGACCACGATTGCGATGACGATTGCGGTAATCATCACGCCCACATGTTTGGCCATGCCGACGGCCGTGATCACCGAATCAAGTGAAAAGACGAGGTCCAGCAAAAGGATCTGTACGATGACGCTTGCAAACGTAGTGACCGCGCGCCCCATGTCGTGCTCGTGACTCGGGCTTTCCAGCTTGTCGTGGATCTCGTACGTGCTCTTTCCGAGAAGGAAAAGACCTCCGGCGATAAGGATGAGATCACGCCCGGATATCTGTTCGGCAAACATCTCAAAAAGCGGCGCGGTGAGTCGCATGATCCAAGCCAAGGACAGGAGCAATACCACGCGTCCTATCATGGCCAGCGCTAAGCCGATAAACCGTGCCCTTGCCTGCTGGCTTTTGGGTAGTTTGTTCGACAGAATCGAAATGAATACGATGTTGTCGATCCCGAGTACTATTTCCAGTACTGTCAGTGTCAGGAGGGCCGTAAGCGCCTCCGGATTGGTGATCCAGTCCACGGTCAGCATACCTGGTCAACTGCCGGTTCCGCCCCCGCATCGGAACCTTCCGCAGTGCATGCGCTTGTCAGTTGCGGCGGGGCGGGACAAATCAACCCGCTCTCCGAATT
>JAAXGO010000023.1:0-10523 GCA_012267425.1 Rhodothermales bacterium | reverse complement strand
CGCTCTCCGAATTGTTCCATGGCTGATGACCGGCACGAGAGTCTTCCGAGCCGATGGCCCACGCAAAATCTATCGATGCAGGAACGCGGCTCGCTGGCATCTTGGGGCACCCAATTGCTCACTCCTTGTCGCCCCTGATTCACAATACGGCCTTCAAGGCCCGGGGACTCAACTGCCGGTACGTGGCGCTATCCGTGCATCCACGAGATCTCAAAGACGCTGTCGGTGGTCTCAGGGCATTGCAATTCATGGGAGCGAACGTCACGCTCCCGCACAAGCAGGCAGTACTCCCTCTGATGAACTCACTGTCGGAGACCGCGCGTGTCGTCGGTGCAGTCAATACGATCGTCCGTCGCAACGGCGAGCTCCACGGCGACAACACGGACGTTGTTGGATTCTTGGAGCCGCTGAATTCAATGGGAGACAGCCTGCATGGCGCGGATGTGGTGATATTCGGAGCAGGTGGAGCCGCACGCGCCGCGGCTTGGAGTCTTTTGACGCGCTTCGCTCCGCGCAACCTCACGATTGTCGCACGAACACGTGTGAGTGCCGAACGCCTGGCTCGCGAGCTTGCGCGGTACGATCCGAAGTGTGCCCTCCGCGTCACGGCGCCGGCTGCCGCAGCTCCTGTTGTGCGCACCTGCCGTCTCCTCGTCAACTGCACGCCCGTCGGCATGTATCCGAATGCCGACGCGACGCCCTGGCCGGACGCCGGGGACTTTCACTCTGCACAAATCGTCTACGACCTCGTTTATCGTCCCGTCCAGACCCGTCTGCTGCGGGACGCACGTAAAAAAGGCGCGCATACGGTCGGAGGCCTCGACATGTTGATACATCAAGCTGCTGCCGCCTACCGGCAGTGGACAGGAGAAACGATGCCCCTCGATCCCGTGCGGTGCGCAGTCCTCGATGCGGCCGGGCCGCCCATTCACTCTACGACCAAAGACCCATGAACGTACAACGCTATTTTTTGCCATTTATCGCGCTTTTCCTGCTCGCGGCGCTGCGGTGCGGAGCGCAGGCTCCCGAATTTGGGGAAACCCATTTCCCTAATTCCGGATCGGAGGAAGCACAGAATGCATTTGTTCGCGGACTCCTCCTTCTGCATAGTTTTGAATACGACGATGCGCGCGATGCATTCGTCGAGGCCCGGGAAACCGACCCGAGTTTTGCGATGGCCTACTGGGGTGAGGCGATGACGTACAACCATCCCGTTTGGTTTTCGCAGAGCACAGAAAAGGCACGGGCGGCCCTTCAACGACTCGCCCCGACGCTGGCAGAACGGGTCGACAAGGCTCCGTCAGAGCGCGAAAAGGACTACCTCCGTGCGGTCGACAAGCTGTTCTTCGGTGGGAGCAAGAAGGAGCGCGACTTTGCATACTCGGACGCCATGAGCAGCTTGCGCGACAGATACCCGGATGATCTGGAAGCGGCGGTTTTCTACGCACTGTCGCTTCTGGGCTGCAGCCACGGCGGGCGAGACTACAGGCTCTACATGCGGGCTGCCGCGGTAGCCGAGGAGGTGTTCGCCCGTAATCCGAAGCATCCGGGTGCAGCGCACTACCTGATCCACTCGTACGACGATCCCGTGCATGCGCCCGTCGGACTTCGCGCGGCTCGCGTCTATGCGGACATCGCCCCGGCGGCCTCGCACGCGCTTCACATGCCGTCTCATATCTTCGTGGCGATGGGCATGTGGGACGATGTGGTACGCTCGAACAAGGAGTCCTTCGCAGCTTCTGATGCGCGCGTCGAGCGTAAAAACCTTGACGTAAGCCAGCGTGGATACCATGCCCTATGGTGGCTCGCTTACGGTCAGCTGCAGCAGGGGCGCTTTGCCGACGCAAGGGAAGCACTTCGTGTCGTGGAAGACGACGTCTCACGCGGCGGCAGCTCGTCCCGCATGCGAAATTCGCTTATCGGAATGCGTGCGGCGTATCTGATCGACTCTGAGGACTGGACATCCGACGCTGGGGACATCGTTGTAGACTTGGAAGGTATCGGGTTGGAATGGAAGGCCACTGACCATTTCACGCTGGGCCTGGTCGGGGTGAAGACCGGCGACGAAGAGTCGGCACGACAGCACCTTAAGGCCCTCTTAGATCTAACCAAGGGGTCGAAGCACGAGTCCAAAGAGCTTGGCATCGCGACCGTGCTGCGGGATGAACTCAAGGCACTTCTACTGATCAAGGAGGGCAACAAGAAAGAGGGCTTGGACCTGTTGCGCGAGGCTGCGGCCATGGAGCGTGGACTGGTATATGATTTCGGGCCTCCGTCGCCCGTCAAGCCGGCCAGCGAACTGCTCGGAGACATGCTCCTTCACCACGGGTATGCAAAAGAGGCCCAAAAAGCATACGGCGACGCATTGGAGCGCGCGCCAAAACGTGCACGCTCGCTTCTTGGTCTGACGAGAGCCGCTGCACGTGTGGGTGACGTTGACAGTGCCAAGCGGGCTCACATTGCGCTACGCGAGATCTGGCACACCGCCGATCAGGATCCCATGCGAATACTGCAGGATACAGCTACACTGGGCATTGGCATCGTAAAAAAAAGCTTCGAATAAGCTGGGTTGCGGACTGAGACAAGTGCTGTCTCCAGCGAAGCCGGGGACACCAGATTCGCATTAGCCGTCCAGCGATGTGGTAGAGGCCACCGCAGCAAGAGCTACCTGAATTCTTGCTCGTCGCTGCGCGTTGTGCCGCTTTCCGGGTCAGGTCACTGAAGGACGTTCGCATCGTCCAGCGAAGGAATCGTAGTACTTGCCATCCCTTCGAGCAATTTCACATACAGAGCCAGGCCCAAGTACTCAATCCGGTCGGGTACATTGAGCAACCCACAGGTTTTCGATCCAAAACCATACGACGGTCTTCTCGCTGCCCAAAACGATCTCCGAAAGCACCTTGATGACCAGTCCAGTACGTGGTGGTCACTTTTTCCCTTTTCGGTACGCCAAGAGCCTGCAAGACGTCCCCAAGGGCTCACGAGATACTTTTTGCTCTCGTTTTTCCTCCTCAACGCGTTCGACGGAATCGTCTGCGTTGTCAGCCGGATCACCTCGCTTGCGTCTTAGTGGACGTACCACCGTGGTTGGAGCGCTCCTTCGCGATCCCGACCGAACTGCCACTCGCATAGTGCCTCCAAAGATGGGAACGCCTCAACGGATAAATGCTCGTGCCGTTTATCAGTCCGAAACGTCAGGATCCGCTTCAGAAAAGAACACAAGAAGCATGAGATCCTCCTTTATGTCGTGGAAACGGTGCTCCGCATTCGCGGCCACGTAGATCACGTCTCCAGGATTTACGTCGTGCTCGTCCTCGCCAATTGTCATGGATGAGCGCCCCTCAAGCACGTAGTATAGTTCGTCGCGATCGTGGGGCTGCTGTCTGTCGGTGCCGCCTTTAGAAAGCGTGTACAACCCTGCGCGCAGGGTTGGCACAGTCAAGAACTGCAGGTAGGCTCGGTCGGACTGCTTCAGCTTCGTAACCAAGCTGTCAATCGGATACACAGTCCCTTCCGGAGATGGGCGGTCCGACGTGAGGCTGAGCGCAACGGCTGCGACTACAAGCCAGATGAGATAATTCGTCATGTTACTTGAGGATTGGTGTGAGTTCGCTGTCGACCCACTTCTCGTGACGCGGGCCATTTCCTTCCATCGAAGTGCGGCTGCGCTTTAGGATCTTGTAGCTCGTGATCGGCGGTTTCTGGCCGGTTACACGTTGCCTTCGAGCCAAGCGGCCGCACAGCCGCCTCCAGGGGCTGCGAGTCCGCCAGCTTGTCCACGCGTCCCTGACAGGAACAACATCGGTACGCTAACGGCGTTCAGGTGCTCCGCGCGCTGCGTACTTGGACGTCCTGCCGGATGCAATGGAAATCTGAGAAGGACGACACCCGCACTCCCTCAAAGCGGCGCTTCGGCTGCGCCCCGGTGGTCATCCGCCCGCCGAACGAATGGCCGCCGGCCAAAATCTGTAGGTCCGGAGCAGCCCGCTTGGCCGCAGCAACCGCTCCACTCCATCCCCGCTCCGGCGCCGTGTCCAAGTACGAGAAAAAATGGTCGTTTTCAGGGCGGACGAAGAACGACGACACTGATTCGCGAGCTTCAGTCGGCATGAAGCTCGACCTCGGTTACCGGTCGTGCCGAAATATGGCACCATTTTTCATGACGAAAGTCACTCCTTTGAGTGCCATAATGTCACTGAGTGGATCACCTGGCATTGCGATGAGGTCCGCCGCGAGGCCGACCCGGAGGACTCCACGCTCCCGCTCAAGACCCATTACCTCCGCAGCGTTGACGGTGAGCATTTTGAGCGCGGCAGCGGGAGGAATCCCTGCCTCAACAAAATTGTCTATAAATGACAGCGTGAGCGTGCCGCGTGTTTCCCCTTCCTTGACGTAAACGACATCGGAACCGAATGCCATCGGAGTATCCAGTTTCCAGGCGCGCCGCATCCGATCGATAAAGGCGGCGTGGATCTCGCGTGCCTCCTCCTCGCTTGTTCCATGAAACGTATGCATGATCGCTTCCACGGTAAACTCCGTTCCAACGAGGTAAACTCCTTCGTCCCGGGCCATTGCCAAGACCTCGTCGGGCATATTGGCGCCGTGCTCGATCGATGCCACACCGCCCTCGATTGAATTGCGTGCTCCCTGTTCCGTCCAGGCGTGTGCGGCGACTTTTAGGCCAGCTTCTGCAGCCTCCTCGACCACGAAGCGTATGTCTTCGGCAGAATAGATATACGGCTGATCGTCGACCACGATTTTGATCAGTGTCGCCCCGAAGTGGATGTTTTCCCGGATCGCTTTCTTGAGTTCGTCCCGCGTGTCGGCATAGAAATACTCCGGTTCACCCAGTTCACGCTTTTCGTGCTGTAGCTGAAACTGCCCACCGAACGGCGCGATGATACGCCCGGCATTTTGCATCGTCGGTCCGGGGACGATTCCTTCTTCAATCGCCCGTCTTAAATCTGTGTCGGCATAGTTGCCGCCGTTTCCAACGTCGCGGATCGTGGTGAAGCCTGCATGCAGCATGGCACGCGCATTCGCCACCCCCTGAATTGCCCGGTACGGCGTTGGGTCGAGGAGCGTCGTAACGTAATAGTTGGCAGCGTCTCGCTCTTTGCGCACGTTCAGGCACATGTGGGTGTGCGCATCGAAAAGCCCGGGCATTACCGAATGGCCACTGAGGTCGATAATATCCGCACCGGACGGAATCTCCGTGTCCTCTCCCAATGCCACAATGAGCCCGCCTTCCACGAGAATGACTTGATTCTCCGCCGCCGTACCCGATTCGGGATCCACCAGTCGGCCGGCTAGAATCGCTGTCTGTTGCCCGTAGGCAGCGGCGATCGGAAACAAGAGGGCCGCAAGAAATACAGCCTTGAATAATCGAATCAAGGAGCAACCCTCCTGACTATGCTCCCAGCAGAATGTATAGTGCGCCAGCCAGTGCGCCGCCCGCGAAGCACGCAAAAACGGGAATCCAGGCATAGCCCCAGTCGCTGTCCCGCTTGCCGGGAATCGGAAGCAGCGCGTGCATGAGACGTGGACTCAAATCACGTGCCGGGTTGATGGCATAGCCGGTGGTACCACCAAGGCACAGACCGATCACCAGGACGACCAATCCGACCGGCAAGGCATCGAGTGCTCCAAGTCCCACGTCGGGCTCTGCCATGTAGAGCACCGCGAAAACGAGAACGAACGTGCCTATAACCTCCGAAACTACGTTGGAAAGAGGATTTCGTATTGCTGGAGCCGTACAAAAAACTCCCAGCATAGCATTCGCATCCTCCGTTTGAGAGAAATGATCCCTGTAGTGCAGCCATACGAAGAACGCCCCCACTGCTCCACCCAAGAACTGGGCTAGGAGATACATTGGTACGTCGGCCCACGGAAAATTGCCGGCGACGGCAAGCCCCAGCGTCACCGCCGGATTGATATGGGCACCGCTGTAGGGCGCGACTACGAAGACGGCGACGAATACCGCTACACCCCAGCCCACGGTTATCGCAATCCAACCCGACCGTTCACCCTTGGTCCCCTTAAGAAGTACGTTTGCAACCACGCCGTCACCCAAAAGCAGAAGCATTGCGGTGCCGACGAGCTCGGCAATGAAAGGAGTCATGTCTGGTGTCGTCTTCTTTTAAAAATGTAGTTTCGTCATGCGGCCTCCCAAGCTTTTGCCCGTTCCAACGCTCTAATCCATTGCGCATGCAAAGCCTCTGACCGATGCCGCTCCATGGCCGGCTCGAATGTCCGCTCAATCTGCCACATCGACGCAATGTCGCTTAGATCAGTCCAGTATCCGACGGCCAGGCCCGCCAGAAAGGCCGCACCGAGCGCTGTCGTTTCACGAACCGCCGGTCGTACGACCTCGACGCCGAGTATGTCCGCCTGAAACTGCATAAGCAGATTGTTGGCAGTCGCCCCGCCATCTACGCGCAATTGGGTGAGCCGGATACCAGAATCCGCTTCCATGGCCCGGATCACGTCGGCCGTCTGGTAGGCAATGCTCTCGATGGCTGCGCGGGCGACGTGTGCCGCAGACGAGCCGCGCGTGAGGCCGATGATCGTGCCGCGGGCATATGCGTCCCAGTGGGGTGCACCCAAGCCGACGAAGGCCGGTACCAAATACACGCCGCCGTTGTCCATCACTTGCGCCGCAAGGCCTTCCACGTCCGCCGAAGACTCTATGAGTCCGAGCCCGTCGCGCAACCACTGCACGACTGCGCCCCCGACGAAGATGCTCCCTTCAAGCGCGTACCGCAATCCGAGCCCGGTGTCCCAGGCCACAGTTGTGAGAAGATTGTTGCTCGAGAAAACCGGGGAAGTGCCGGTATTCATGAGCATGAAACACCCGGTGCCGTAGGTATTCTTGACCATACCAGGCTCCGCGCAGACCTGCCCGAAAAGCGCCGCCTGCTGGTCCCCGCCAATGCCGGCGATGGGAGTGCTACCGCCAAGGATCTTGGTGTGCCCGTAGACTTCGCTGGAACTTCGAACCTCGGGAAGAAGCGAGCGCGGAATGTCCAGTATTTGCAACAGATCGTCGTCCCAGGCCCCTTCGTGGATATCGAAAAGAAGCGTCCGCGACGCGTTCGACGGGTCCGTAACGTGGTGTGCACCACCAGTCAGGTTCCACACAAGCCATGTATCGACGGTCCCGAACGCCAGGGTTCCCTCCTCAGCGCGGCGGCGTGCGCCGTCTACGTTGTCCAGAATCCAACGCAGCTTGGTTCCGGAGAAGTAAGGATCTAGAACGAGACCCGTCTTCTGCTGAAACAGCTCCGCGTGGCCCTTGGCCCGCAGTCCTTCGCAATCGGGAGCCGTCCTTCGGTCCTGCCACACGATTGCATTATGCACAGGAAAGCCCGTCGTGCGGTCCCAGACGACGCTTGTTTCGCGCTGGTTGGTAATTCCAATCGCCGTGATGTCAGACGCAGCAAGGCCCAGCGTAGCGATCGCTTCGAGCGCGACCTCGCGTTGCGTCTCCCAGATCTCCAGCGCATCGTGCTCCACCCAGCCGGGTTGGGGAAAAATCTGCCGGAATTCTCTCTGTGCAGTCGCCCGTATCGACCCGGTACGATCGAATACGATGGCGCGTGAACTGGTCGTGCCCTGATCTAGGGCGAGGACATACGACATCGATCAGTGTTCGGCGTGCTGGGCCGTCAATATACACCGGCATTGAGGCACTTGCGCTGCTTGACTTAGTGCAGACCGGACCTCAACATTAGGGCATCCAATCTCAATTGGCCGCCCACTATGCACCGCCTATTCGCGCACGCACTCGGAATTGTTCTACTTGTTTCCGCCACCGGCTGCCGGGCCCAGGTCATCGATAGAGATGCACAGATAATAAGGTGCCCTTCTCGCCGCTCCCGACGAATTGAAAGACGGCGCCCGCGTCTATGGCTATTCGGTTGGCGGAGAGCTCGTAACACTCAAGGAAGGCACGAACGAACTGACGTGCATGGCAGACACACCCGGTGACGAGACGTTCCGCGTGGCGTGCTACCACAATTCTCTCGAGCCATATATGGCCCGTGGCCGTGCGCTCCGCGCAGACGGCATCGAGGGGCAGGAGACTATCGAGATCCGTCATCAGGAAGTCAAAGAAGGAATCCTCGCCATGCCTGCCGAACCTGCCGCGGTGTACAATCTGGGTGGTGCCTTAAGTACCTTCGAACCTGACAGTGCGCGGGTGAGCCTGTATGCGCTCTATATCCCGTATGCCACGCAGGCATCGACTGGAATTCCCGAGCGACCGATCGCACCCGGGGCACCATGGATCATGCGTGCAGGCACGCCGTCGGCTCACATCATGATCGCACCGCCCGAGTAAAGCGGAGTCTGCAACTCTATTCGGCAGCCGTCGTAACCGATCTATTCGCTCTGGGCACGGCACTTGTTACACATGGACTTCGTGACCCTCATCACCGCCACGGGATTTCTCGTCATGGCGGTTAGCATGTCGACAAGGGACGGCAGTCCGCGGTCTATGCTGGTCGGGTTGAGCCTCGTCGTCTGTGGTATGTTGCTGCGCCTTTTCGGTGGCGGTGGCTTTTTCGCAACTGTCATACCGCTGTTCACCGATGCAGGACTGAGCCTGATCGTCGCCTCCGCGTGGCTGCTTTTTCGACGCTCGCATGCAAAGCCTCAGCCATTCTTCATCCTCGGGCTTCTATCGCTCGTAACTGCGGGTGCGCTTTACCTCGGAGCTGGGGCACTGCATCTCTTGAAGCAGAAGCGCAAGTCGACTGTTCTCATCGAACTCGGTCCCGACGACAGTATCCGCGAAGTGAGGCGGATACTACGCGACCACGATGCCCGGGCCATGCGGGCGTTCCCGACGGTAAGCCTTGATGTGGACGAGGACCTGGCACAGGTCTTTATCGTGGTGGTGCCGGAAAGGAATGCGGACGCTCTTATGAGCACATTAGCCAGTGACGAGGAAAACGTTGACTTCGTCGAGCGCAACATAGCGGTTTCGGTGTATCCGCCCATCGAAAGCCACGCCGGCACAGTGGCGACGACACACTACCTCGAAAACGATCCGCGCGTAGGAGAGCAGTGGGCGCTTGAAGCCGTTCGTGGCCACGCCGCGCACGCTCTCTTGAGCGAATTGAATCCAGTACGCAAGGCCAGAGTCGCGATTCTCGACACAGGCGTTGAGGGCGACCACGAAGACCTTCAGGACGTATTCGGCACCGCTCCGAATGTGGGCGACGTGCACGGACACGGCACGCATTGCGCAGGAATAGCGGGGGGCGCAACGAACAACGGCCTTGGTATTGCCTCGCTGAATTGGAACGGAGCATACATCGAGCTGTCAGCATACAGAGCTCTCGGAGATAACGGGACTGGCACGATTGAACAAATCGCACAAGCCATCATCGACGCCTCGCAGGCGGACGCCGACGTGATTTCGATGTCGCTAGGCAGCTTCGCCGATTTTCCGCCGCAGGTCGTTTCAAGTGCTGTCGCTTTCGCGCACCGCTCCGGCGTGATCGTGGCTGCGTCGGCAGGTAATTCAAATCGAGATGCGTCAAATCACTTCCCGTCAAATATCGACGGAGTAATTGCCGTTGCTGCCGTAGGCACGGATCTTTCAAAAGCGCCATTTTCAAATACTGTTGGCAGCCTCGGACGTCCGATCGCCGCACCCGGCGTTGACATCCTGTCGTCGGTTCCCGGTAGCGACTACGCACAAAAAAGCGGGACGTCGATGGCCACCCCAATGGTCACCGGATTGCTCGGCATCATGCGGGCACTCAATCCTGACATTACGGCTGACGAAGCGTATTCAATTCTCCACGAATCCGGCCGAAGCGTCGAGGACACGCCCCGTGTCGGGCGTCTTATTGACGCCGAGGCGGCTATCCTGGCCACGATTGACAGAGGAAGCTGAAGGTTTATCTTGCAACCTTAGACACCGCGCGCAGCACCGTTGGATCCCACTGTAGTTTGAATGCTCCGCCGCGTGGAGTCACTTCCACCGCGATGCTCCCCGGCGGACCGATGTATCTGAACTTTATGGTATTTGTGGTTGGATATAGTTCGTGCTTGGCCGAAAACCTCTTATTTTTCGGATTCTGGTAGGAAACTACAGGCGGTTTTGCCTTCGTTAGCAGTCAGTTTCGAGTGTATTGTGCCCGGGTACCGTCGCGTTTGTCGAATACAAGCGAGTTTGTGGCTCGAAACGGGTTGATTCCGTTGCAACAGTGCGTGCCTGTCCCTTGCGCCCTGTCCGGGACCATGTGATTGAAACCCTGGTGCGGTGGAGCTACGCAGCGCGTCTTCGTCGTAAGCGTCCGGTGAACCCCATCTTGATTGGGTACCGGGTAGTCGGGAATTTGTTGATAGACCCGATACCCTCAACCCCTGGATGGCATGAGACACTGCAGACGTACGGCGGAACAGATGTATCCGCTGGTGTAGCATGGAAAGTTCCGTGCTGGGGGCAATATTTTTATCGGGTGTTACATTACCTTTCGGGATGAGCATGGAGAAGGGAGTCCTGGCAT
>JAAXGO010000455.1 GCA_012267425.1 Rhodothermales bacterium | reverse complement strand
GCGCTACAGGGTAGCGGCCTGGGGAAGGGCTGGCTCAGCCTTGGCTGTTTCAGGCCATTCGACGCGTCGAACGCTGTCTAGGTGGGCGCATAGCGCCGGTCTTAGAGGCTGGGCTGGCGGAGTCGGCAATTGAATGCCGATCACCTCAAGATTGGCCTTACGAGCATGTTTCGTGGCCGGGATCAGATCGGTATCGCCCGAGAGAAGCACAATGCGATCAATGCGCCCATTAGCAGAGATGGTAGCGATGTCTAAACCGATCCTCATATCGACGCCTTTTTGCTCGAAATTGGGGCGAAAGTGGTCGTCTGTCAGCGCGCCTCTCTCCTGTATCGGTGTTGAACGCGGCACCCAGCCTCTAAAGGCGAGAGTACCGCGCCGAACGGCGAATAGCTCGCGACAAGCAAGATCGGTCAGCCACTTGTCGGACGCAGTAAAATGCTTGGTTTCTCCGGAAACGGGAAGTCGTTGCCGACCTCTGTATTGTGGGCAGTCGTAGTAGAGTACGCGTTGCAGAGACTCTCCATCCAAAATACAAACGCGAGCAAACGCTTCGATGAAATCAGTGGTGTACGCATGCCCCGCATCTCTTGCAATATTTCGGAGATAACCTCCGTCGATCAGCAATATTGACTTCATCCTTGAAGCCTCGACTTCCTAGTAAGAAGCCTCCCGCGACGGCTGTCGCGAGAGGCTTCTCCGGATGATCGCCCCAATCCTTGGAGCGGCAGAATTTCTCAGCCATCTAACTGTGTATTACGTTCACTCCTTGTGTCAACAAGAAATGCCTTGGAAGGCTTTTGGTGCACCACAGGACGCCCGCTAACTAACGGACTTTCCCAACTTTTAAATCGCGTGCCTGGCGCAGCGCTCCGCCTGCTCGATGCAGGTGTCGATCTGGCTTGCGCGCTCGGGCACGTCGCTCCGGATCGCGTTGGCGAGGCGGTTTGCGGCATGCACGTCCACGACGATGGCGCCGTGGCCTTCGAGGCCGATCTTGATGCTCGGCTCCTCGAACTGATCGGGAAGCGGCTCGAATTCGAAGGGTTTCGGGCCGGGTGAACCCAGGCTGGTGAGTATCGCTGTGCGGCTGGCCATCGGTCTGGCTCCGATCGTATTCCCTGCACAACCTCCCCACGACTCTATATGGGCGCCCGGACGCCACGATGCAACTCGCGTCCAGTGACCCAAGTTCGTAGCCGATTGCGCTACCCCATCACGTCATGACTGGGCATGACGGCGTATGGAAGACCCGATTGGACATGTCTTCCCCCTGGCCATGAGCGGCCCGCGCGACGCGCACGGAGGTGGCGTTTCGCGCTCGCCTGCGTTAGCGTGGGCCCGTCACGCAGCGTGGGAA
>JAAXGO010000454.1 GCA_012267425.1 Rhodothermales bacterium | reverse complement strand
ATTTCGGACTGTATTGCGAAGCTGTGGCATCTCTGCCGGAGAAGTGCCGGCAGGTTTTTCTGCTTCGAAAGGTGCACGGGCTTGCTCACAAGGAAATAGCAAGCCGGATGTCGCTGTCCGTGAGCTCTGTTGAGAAGTACTTGCGTCAAGGCGTGCTGGCATGCAGGGCCTTGATCGACGAAAAAGAGAACGGAGCGCTTCGGGCAAGCGTTAACAGTCCGAAGCCACACTCAGACACGAAGGATAGATGGTGATGACAGATATCGTCGAATTTCCCGATCGGCGCCGCGTTGAACACGAGGCCGCCGATTGGCTGATCAAGCTCGACCGCAACTCGGAGCCATCGGCCGATGAGCTTGGAAATTTGCGTGAATGGCTCAGTCGCAGTCCGGTCCATAGAGAGGAGCTGGGCAGCCTCGCAAGACTATGGGGCAACATGAATGTGCTCACGGAACTGGCAGTGCCGTTGGGAAATGCTGGAGTGCGCGCGAGAGCGACTCGCCCGGACGATCGCGGCGGAATCGGAATGCGCGTTGCGTTAGCCGGGTTCACCGCCATGCTCATTCTCAGCGTCGCGGTCCTTGTCTCTACCCTGAACCATGACGATTCATGGACAACAACCAACGGGGTGTATTCAACGTCTATTGGCGAGCAGCGGACGACGCAATTGGCTGATGGTTCTACCGTAATGCTGAACACGAACAGCCGAATTCAGGTCAACTACAGCCGAGAGTACCGCGATATACAGCTCCTGCGAGGCGAAGCGCACTTCACGGTGACCGAGAGCGACGTGATCCCATTTCGTGTCTTTGCGGCGAACCGCCGCGTTGAGGCTGTCGGTACGGCATTCGCCGTGCATCTGCGCGAAAGCGAGGTCGAAGTGACGGTCTCGGAAGGGAAGGTCGCGCTGGTCTCGCACGAGCCAGCAGGCGCAGACGCGACAACGTCTGGCGTCGCCCCGGTTGAGGCGCTGCTGGGGACGCTCGAGGCAGGCGAGACGGTAATTGTTGCGGATAGCACGCTGGACGCCGGAAAAGAGGATCTCATTCGACGGATAGAGCTCCCGAATATCGACCGGCTGCTTGCCTGGCGAGAGGGTCTGCTCGCATTTTCAGGCGAGTCGCTCGAGACGGCGGTCAAGGAGATCGGCCGGTACACCACGGTGAATATAGAGATTCCGGATCCTGCCGTGAGAGCGATCCGGATCGGCGGCCAATTCCCGGTGGGAGAAACCGATGCGATGCTCTCCGCGCTCGAAGAGAACTTTGGGCTGCGCGTGCAGAGATTGAGCCGTGACCACGTCGTGTTGTCGGCGGCAGCCGAGTGATGAACTGACTGAGATCCGAATTGATCGGAATCTGAAAAAGGGGGGGAATCGTGGGGCTGGCGAGAGTCCACTTCGAAGGCTCGAACCTGTTCTTCTGTCGCTTGGCCGATCGGTTGATGCAAATCGGTTCTGGCATCTATTGCGGTTTTCCCCTGCTCGTCTGTTACATGTGTGGTAAGGCCGCAACGACAGGGCTTGCCAACGTCTCGTGTAACAGAGAGATTCGGAGGGGAATAGGAGCAGAACGCTGCAGC
>JAAXGO010000453.1 GCA_012267425.1 Rhodothermales bacterium | reverse complement strand
GCGCAGCACCCGCCAAACCGCTAACTGTGCAGTTCTGCGTTGCCACAAATGGGAAATTTACGGTTGCTAGTAACATCACTTCCAAAGATCCAACCCGCCATGTTTTTCGTCTCGACGACGAACACGCCGAACCTGGACACGAAGACATGGTCGATCTGGGTCGTCCCGTTGGGTGTGGGCAACGTCACGTTGTGGAAACGGCGGTACACAGACGATGGCAGCGAAATCGCAGCCGCTTTACGTAAAACCGCCTCACCGGCCGCGCCTTTGAACGATGTCTTGATCGGCGACAAGAACGCGCGCCGGAGCAAGCGCCTCACAGCTTTCATCCAGCCTCCCGGAAATATCGAGCGAGTGGTCCTGACCGAACCTTCCTCGGGATCTCACGACAGTCCAGCCCAAATTGTAGAAATCGCGGAAAGCATAGATGTGGCAATAGGTTAGAATTGCCTGAACGGTTCCTGGATCCCAAACGAGGTGAATGGCGTAGGTGATTCATGAATGACGGGAAACTGATCCTACTCATGGCATTCCTCGCAGCAACGGGAGAGGCAGCCGCGCAGGAATACTATCGGGGCGTCGTCGTAGCATCGGAGTTCCGTTGCTCGCCATACGATCGGTCGGACTACCCATATCCTCAGTCAGTGGAGGCTAGTGTAATCGCCGAAATTGGTCACGTGTACAGTCCGTACACTGGTCAATGTTTCGCGTCGGCGCGGGAGACCGACATCGAGCACATTGTTGCTTTGTCTGAGGCACATGACAGCGGTCTGTGTGCTGCCAGCGCCGCGAGGAAGGCGCAGTTTGCACGCGATCTGCTCAATCTGACACTAGCCAGCCCGTCGCTCAACCGGTACGAAAAGGGCGCCAAGGACGTGGCCGGATGGTTACCTCGGCTCAACGCGTGCTGGTTCGCCGCCCGTACACTGGAGGTTCGCCGCAAGTACGGTCTGAGCATCGACGCGCAAGAACTGGACGCAGTAGAAAGAACGCTGGCTCAATGTTCGTCCACTGAAATGGTTGTACTTGAATGTGGTTCGCTGGAGGCGAAGCTATCCTCAGTACGGACTCCTGAGGAACCGTCTGGAAACACGGTTAACGCGCTACAACGGTGGGACGATAACGGCAACGGGCGTATTACCTGTGCCGAGGCACGTCGGCATGGAATTGCTCCCGTACCGCGTACCCATCCCGCGTATCAGTTTGGGAATTATGTAAGAAAGTGCCGAAAAAGCCTTGCCGCAGATTTCGGCACTATACTATAATCTAGCCATCGTTCAGGGAGTTACAGAACATGGCTGGCAAGAATTATCGCAAAGGCATTTCCTTCGTCGGACTCATGCGCCAGTTCCCGACGGACGACGCGGCCGAGGCGTGGTTCATCGAGCAGCGGTGGCCGGAAGGCATCGCCTGCCCGCATTGCGGATCGCTCAACGTACAGACCGGAGCCAAGCACGCGACGATGCCGTACCGCTGCCGCGAGAAGGGCTGCGCCAAGCGATTCAGCACCAAGACCGGTACGGTCATGGAAGGCTCGAAGCTCGGGTTTCAGACGTGGCTGCTGGCCACCTTCCTGTTGACGACGAATCTCAAGAGCGTGTCCAGCATGAAGCTCCACCGCGATCTGGACATCAACCAGCGGTCGGCCTGGTTCCTCGCGCATCGGCTCAGAGTGGCGTTGGCCGAGGAAGCTGGGGTATTCTCCGGTCCCGTGGAAGTAGACGAGAGCTACTTCGGCGGCCGCAGACGCAACATGTCGAACGCGCGCCGCAAAGCACTCTCAGGCACCGGACGGGGAGCGGTGGGCAAGGCGGCGGTTGTCGGAGCAAAGGATCGTGCCACCAATCAGGTGGCGGCAAGGGTCGTCGGCTCCACCGACAGCAAACGCTCCACGGTTTCGTCGGCCAGCACGCGGCCCCCGGAGCCACCGTCTACACCGACGATGCGAGCACCTACAAGGGCATCCCCTTCGAGCACAAGACTGTTGCTCACTCGCTCTCCCAGTACGTAGACGGCGATACCCACACCAACGGGATCGAGTCGCTGTGGTCGATGATGAAGCGAGCGCACAAGGGCACGTTCCACAAGCTGAGCCCGAAGCATCTTGGCCGGTACGTTCAGGAGTTTGCGGGGAGGCATAACGTCCGCGAGCAGGACACCATCCGGCAGATCGAATCCATGCGTTCTGGCATGGAGGGCAAGCGGCTCACCTACAAGGTGCTCATTGCCAAGAACGGGCTGGCTTCGGGGGCGAGAGCATGAGCGCGCTAGAAACCGAGACGCTTTACTGCGGCGATTGCCTGGATTGGATGTCTCAGTGAGATGACCAATGCGTTGACCTGATCTACCTCGACCCCCCGTTCAAC
>JAAXGO010000452.1 GCA_012267425.1 Rhodothermales bacterium | reverse complement strand
CCGTCGAACTCACGAGCCGAGACGCTTGCCGCCGCGCACTACGTCACGCCGTCTCCGGGGGGATCAGGCTGCGTGCGCGACGTGATGGAGTTGCTGCTCAAGGCGCAGAATCGCTGGTCAGAGATTCTTGCGCTCTATGGCATCGAGTAGCGATGCGATCTGCTCGATACAGTAATGAGAGCGGTGGTTTGCAGCTCCGGGTCCTGGTCGACGGCGGACACTCGGGCGTAACCTGCATTTTCTAATTTCCCAAGCTCGGTCACGGCTATCCGGTCAAGCCACGTGCAGGGGAATCGGCAACGGCGCTCCATCGAAGTAGTCAGTCTCCGGACCGGGCCTTGACATTCTCTGGACCAATGAGGTAGCGTTTTTCTTGAGACGCAAGCTCGGCTTGCCCTCTTTCCGAGGCCCGTGTTCCGGCACGGGTCTTCGTGTTTTCTGGAGAGCCATCCGTGACCTACTTCGCCTACCTCGACGAATTTGGTGACATCGGCCCCTACGTCAGCAGGCAAGACCACAGACACAACGACAGCCCGGTGTTTGGCATGGCAGGTTTTGTCCTGCCCTCCGAACAAGTGCGAGCTTCTCGCGCCCGACATCGAGCGATCAGGTCAACACCCGGCTCTATGGGAAAAGAAGGGGGCCAGCCTCTACACGGTCACGAATGTAACGCGATACGCAGAGCTCAGACATTTCACGAACCGACTGTTTATCAAGATCGCAGCGCTCGGCGGCTTCGTTTTCTATGTCGGGATCAAAAAGACAGTGCCGCCGGGAGTCCACAATTCGAACCGGCTTTACATACGGGTCTTCCTGGAGGCGATCAAGCGGATCGACGAGTTTTCCGCAAAGGACTGCCTTCCGCCTGCGAATTTTGTCCTGATACTCGATGAACACGATCAGCGATCGGCGCTGATCACCGCGGCAGCACGCAGCATGTATGCGAAGAACGAACGGAGACGGCATCTAATCGAGCCTCCGTTCCATCTTGAAAGCCATCGCTATCAGACCCTCCAGGCAGCAGATTGGATTGCAGGGTTGGTGGGGCGCCTTGCCGCAATCTGGGCCGACCCGGTCGCTTTTCCTGAAAATGATGTGTTCCGTCGGTACTTCGAGCAGCGGCTCAATAGGATTAGCCGACGGAGTGGAGTCCGGACATAGGCTGGATGCGATCCGTGCGCAAGCATGAGCGAAAGGCTCTTGGTGATGCCAGCCTGCATTTCTCACCACCCGACGGCCGAAGCACGCGATACGACCGC
>JAAXGO010000451.1 GCA_012267425.1 Rhodothermales bacterium | reverse complement strand
CCTTGTTGGTTCGCGGCGGCTTGGCTTCACGAGAGGCGGCCCAGGCGGTGGTATGGGAACTCGATCCAGAGTTCTTCGATGGCAGCGGAATGCGTCGGTGGCTTGCTAGCGACGCCGTCGCGGGCTTGTCGTTGCGTGAGGATTGGCCCAGCGAAACGACCGTATGGCTTTGGCGTCGGTTCAGGAGTGAAGCGCTGAGTAATAGGGAACGGGCGTGGCACAAATCCACGGAGAGCTTCGAAATGTCCGAGATTCATGATCGAGCCGTGCAGGATCGCGCTTTGGTCCGCGTAGAACCGGATTCTTCCGAGGGTGGCACGTGGCTGACAGGTCCGGACATGCGGAGGATTGGTTGGTTAAGCGAAGTGGTCGAGGAGCTACCGAATTCCGTGATCTATGCTGAGATAGACTTGGCTGAGAGCCAGGCGCTCATTCATCGAGTTGGGCCGGAAACATGACCGGAAGCGCTCCTTTTCGTGGAGGCTGCTGCTGCGGCAATGCTTGTTCTCGCTGTTCAGATATCGGTAGTTCGACCGGCTGTTGGAAGGGTTTGACGAATCGCTTCTCCACGGCATCGAACGCCGCAGAATCACAATTGACTAAACCGCCACGGACACCTATATTCGGTTTCTGCATCCTATGATTTGCGGCGATGATCGCTGCGGATTTGCACGGAACTGAACCATGCCCCTCAACGCCGTCTTGCGCGCCGAGCTGCTCGATCTGGTCCCGAACGGCCTGTTGGTCACCCGGTCGTGGCTCATGGAGCGAGGTATCGCTCGGCACGCCATCGACAATCTGGTCAAGAGCAGGCAGCTCCTGTCGCTCCGGCCCGGCGTGTACATCCGTCCGGGAAACCGGCTTGTCTGGCAAGGTGCCGTTTGTTCCCTTCAGCGGATGGGCGGCGACTTGGTTGTCGGCGGAACGACCGCGCTGGAGTTGCACGGGCGGACCCAGTATCTGCCCCTGTCCGGCCGGCGCACGATACATCTGTATGGCTCTGGACAGATGCCATCATGGATCGACAAGCTCGGTCTCGCGGAGACGTTCTGTCGTTATGGCATGGCATGGATGTCGGAACTTGAGAAATCTCCGAAACCGAGTTGCAAAGAGCGTTCCGCGTCGGTCTTCACTGTCGACGTTCCCTGGGGTGACGGTTTCCGGATCGTTCGAACCTCGACGCTTGAACGGGCATTGTTCGAGTTGCTGAAGGATGTGCCGGCCCGTGTATCGTTCGAGCATGCCGAGCAGTTGATGGAAGGCCTCGCCGATCTCTCGCCGCGTCGCCTCGACGCGCTGCTTCAGCGGACACGCAGCGTCAAGGTCAAGCGCTTGTTCTTCTGGCTGGCGGAGCGACAGGGACACCCTTGGTTGAAACGGCTGGATCCCGGAGACTTCGATCTTGGACGGGGCAAGCGGGTCTTGGAGAGGGGTGGGCGATTGGTCAGCCGGTACGGTATCACCGTGCCGAGGACGATGCATGGATAAGCGCAATCCGTTTTACCGCCAGGCAGAGCTCGTCGTACGGGTGCTGCCCCATGTCGCCAGGCGGGAAGAGTTCGCCCTGAAGGG
>JAAXGO010000450.1 GCA_012267425.1 Rhodothermales bacterium | reverse complement strand
CTGCGTTATACTGACGCGGCGCAACGTCCACGACGATCGACCGCGTGAGGTCGGGCCCGATGGCCGCGGTGATCGTAAACGGTCCTGACCGCTCGGCGACGAAAACCCCGTCCGCGCCGTCTGAGTGAATTTCCGCACCTCGTTGAGAAACCGACCATAAGGGATGCACCCCCTCAACCGAGCCGCCCAGCGAATCTACCGCGTGCACGCGCAGTCTAACAACGTCGCCTGCGGTCACTAGCACGCGATTCTGCGCGATCTGATACCCTACGGCAGGGTTTTCCGTAACCGACACGTTTACGTGGGCTGTTGCCCGACCGGCACGGACAGTAACGATTCCCTCGCCCGGTACCATTCCCGTTATCCTGCCGTCCGAATCCACGGTCGCGATGCGTCGGTTACTGGTAGAGAATCTGAGTCGTGCGCCTGGTAGCTCTTCGTCGAGGCGCGTTCTCACAGCAACCGACAGTGGAACGGTCGTGCCAGCCAGAACGCTTACGACGGGCAGACGGGCGGTGAGCGTAGCAGGCGGCAGCTGCGGCACCACGACCTCAGCATAGGCGGGTTTACCTCCAACAACAGCCACGAGCTCGGCCTTACCCGGACGGTGCGCGGCCACCAGGCCATCTGCGTCCACGGTAATGACTCCCTCTTCTCTCACAAACCAGCGTGGCTCGGCAGCATCAACCGTGCGGCCTTCGGCGTCGAGCGCCTGCGCAGTGAATTGCCTCGTCTCGCCCGCGACGATGACGGCATGGGACGGTTCGATGACGACAGTATCCGGTGGTACTGCCTGAAAGAAAATCAGTAGAGAAAAAATGGCCAACATCGTCGGGTAGACAGGGTCCTTATTCTGTCACGGCCTAAATATTCTAACGTAAAGTGCCCAGACAGGGATCCGATCCATTTCCGGCGCTTGCGTAATTTCTGCAGCTTCGATCTCATCTCAGGTGCCACGTGAATACGACCGTCCGGAGGGAACTGCGGGAGCTTGCTCTCCTTGCCGGCCCCATAGTTGCCATGCAGCTCGGGCAAATCTCCAACGGATTCATTGACGTGCTTATGGTCGGACGCCTCGGTTCCGACGCCCTGGCCGCCGTCGCACTCGGCAACGCGACGTTTTTCTTGTTTCTTCTCATTTGTTTGGGAGCGGTCGTGGCCGTAAGTCCGATGGTGTCGCAAGCCTGCGGAGCAGGCGACAATGATCCGGTCGGACGCACCGTGCGGTCGGGACTGCAGTTCGGGCTCTTTCTCTCGATTCCCGTGTTCGTGCTGCTTTCGAACGCAGAATTGGCCTGGCGTCTTATGCGACAGGATGCCGACACGATCGCGCTTGGGCAGGCCTATCTGCGCGCCGTGGTTTGGGGATTTTTGCCGTACCTCTGGTTCATCGCGCTCAGAAGCTTCTTGGAGGCCGTCTCGAGGCCCTGGCCGGTGACGTACATGATTCTCGTTGGCGTCGGGCTGAACGTGTTTGCCAATTGGACTTTGATGTTTGGCAAGTTGGGTTTTCCCGCGCTCGGGGTCGTGGGGACCGGGTGGGCAACGACGATCGTCAACTGGTTTCTGGTGCTGGTCATTACCGTCTACGTGGTTACGAGGCGGCGCTTCAGGGCCTTCCATCTGTTTCGAGACGTTTGGAAGCCTGATTTTTCGTATTTGCGCGAACTCGTGCGAATAGGGGTCCCGATCGGTGTTTCTTATGGTATCGAAGTGGCGCTGTTTGCCGCGACTGCCTTTCTCGCGGGAACGCTCGGGCCTACGCCGCTGGCCGCGCACCAGGTTGCAATCCAATGCGCGGCCGTGACCTTCATGGTGCCTCTCGGCATCGGGATCGCCTCGAGTGTCCGTGTGGGGCGGGCCGTGGGACGCAGAGACCCTGAGGCCGCGCGGTGGGCCGGTTACCTGGGCATTCTTATGTCAGCCGTTTTCATGTTGGCAACCGCAACGCTCTTCTGGACTGTCCCCAGGCCCATCGTGAGTCTGTTCCTCGATTTGAGTGACCCTGTAAACGCGGACGCCGCAGCCCTGGCGGTGGGGCTGCTCGGCATCGCCGCTTTGTTTCAGATGTTCGACGGTATTCAAGTCTCGGCAGCGGGCGCGCTGCGTGGGCTTAAGGATACGCGCGGCCCCATGCTGATTTGCCTCGTTTCGTATTGGTTCATCGGGTTTCCGACGAGCCTGATTCTCGGATACAGCCTGGACTGGGGTACTCGTGGGTTCTGGTGGGGACTGGTGGTCGGACTACTAGCAGCGTCCGTTTTCCTCGGAAGACGCTTCCGTCGGCGCGTTCGGAATGTCTCGCTCGACACATACCCTGCACGGCCAGCCGCCATCACGGATTCCTCACCGCCACACGGGAATACCGTCTGAGCTTCTTCTGTCGGCGTTCTGAACGGAGCTGCGCGAACTGTTTTCAAAATTCTACGAATACACCCGCTACCCGCCTGTCCGGGCAGGGGCATTTGTCTTACCTTTACGCGCAGATTGAAGCGCTGCCAGAGGATTCCATGGCTCAGATCTTTCCCAGCAAGTTCAACGTGCTCCCGCACGTTTCACTGGGAATCATGGCCGTCGGCGGCATCTTGGCTGTATTTGCTGTTTGGTACTGGTTTTCTCCCGAATACACCGATGTCGGGTATGCCCCCGAACAGCCCGTCCCCTACAGCCACCGGCTGCACGTGGACGAACTCGGGATGGACTGTCGGTACTGCCACAGCATGGTCGAAGTCGCTGACATCTCGAATATTCCGTCGACGGAAACGTGCATGAATTGCCACCAACTTGTCAAACCGCAGTCACTGGATCTGCTCCCTGTGCGTGAAAGCTGGGCGACAGGTCATTCGGTGGAATGGATCAAGGTCCACCACCTGCCGGATTATGCGCAGTTTAGCCACGCCGTGCACCTCAACGTTGG
>JAAXGO010000449.1 GCA_012267425.1 Rhodothermales bacterium | reverse complement strand
GATTTCGCCTGTAATTGCCCCAGTCCTAGCCCCCCAAATCGGCTATTTCCGCTTGGTATGACGAACTAGGGCTAAGGCGCAGGCATCCCAGAATCACATTCCACGCCAATCCGACGGGCTCGTCGCGTCCCAACGCCGCTTCCCAACAGGGCCGTGCTTTCTCGTGATGCTTCGCCGAACGGTCAATTGCATGGAGCAAGACATTGAGGTCTACGATCTTCGTTTGAGCTGTTCCAACTTACGGAGCGTCTGTTCGTCTTCCAGGCTTGCTGCGATCGACAGTGCTCGATCAAGATCCACCGCTGGAACGCCTAAGTCAACCACTTCCTCAACGTAACGAGGCGGTCGCCGCGACGAATCGTTTACGGCTGCGAGTCCCGCGCGCAAGACGGTGTTGGCCGCCTTCGTGAGGGAAACGCCCCTAGACTGGGCTAGCGCCCTTAGATCTCGGAGTATGTCGTCGGACAGAGCTAGCGTTGTCCTCACCTTTGCATCATAGGATCATTTGGAACGGCATCGATATATCAACAAATCGCTCGTTTGGCTGTCCCTCCGCGTTTCGGACTTGGAGACCACTCCGCTACCTACTTGGTGGGTTGTTGAGCTTGGCAAGGGAAATTGATGTGAGCTAGATGGCCAACCTATCGGCTGAGCGCGTACGACGTTTCGGCGATCCGCATCGACGTCAAGGACCGTCTCCGAGACGAAGCGCTTCGCGTTCCGATCACCTACTGTTGCCAAGAACTACCTTGCGGAACGTGCTCACCGCGCAATCTGGTGCCGATGGCTGCACGAAGAAAGGACCTTCAATGCGCCGTTGTCTTTGTGTCCACCGGCGTGTTGTGTTCCCAAGGTTACTGGCAGTCTGAGCTGAGCCCGTCGCAAGAGCGAGATTCGTGCCCGAGAATCGGGGCGGCAAGCGCCGCCGAACGGACAGGGCGGTAGATGGGCTCAGAATTACGCGACCTACAAGAAAAGCACACACACCGGCGCGTCGATTGAGAGCTCGACTCCGGTCGGCGTGAGCGCCCCGGTCACTTCGTCGAGAGCGAAGACGACGATGTTGTCGGAGTTCTGGTTGGCAACAAGGAGGTAGCGCCCGTCGGGGCTGAAGGAGAAGTTACGCGGCCAGTTGCCGTTGGTCGCCACCTGTTCCCTGGGCGTCAGCCGCCGCGTGGACGGGTCGATGGCGAAGATTGAGATGGAATCGTGGCCGCGATTGGAGGCATATACGAACTTTCCCGAAGGATGGACATAGATTTCTGCGGTGTAGTTCTCGCCCTCGGATCCCTCCAGCAGAGTGGAGACCGTTTGTGCGACGCTGAGCGCCCCGGTTTCGGCCTCGTAGTCGTACACCGTCACGGTGGAAGCCAGTTCGTTCAACCCGTAGGCGCTCTGCCCGCCTGGGTGAAGAGCGAAGTGTCTCGGGCCCGACCCCGCCGTGACGTTCACGCTGGGCGGGTCGTGCGGTGCCTGAGTGCCTGCCTCCGGATCAGCTTGGTAGATCTTGACTTGATCCAAGCCGAGATCGGAGAAGAA
>JAAXGO010000448.1 GCA_012267425.1 Rhodothermales bacterium | reverse complement strand
CCGTGACGGCCCGCTGGTTCGACGCTGCGCCGGTGCAGGGCCCCAACATGACGATCCGGCTGGGATAGGTCTTTGGGGGAGGCGGCGATGTGTGAGGAAGACGAGAGACAAACGACGGCTACTGATGTTGCTGAGGAGGCCGAACCGAATCTGGGGGATGGCCTGCGGGCTTTGCCTTTGGTGGCGGACGACCTCTACCTTCAGATGCAAGCCTTCAATCTCGGTTTTGTCGATTCGATCCTGAACGATCAGGAAGACCAATTGCTCGTGGAGTACGACGTCGAGGAGAGGACACCGATATCCACGGTGGTAGTGGTTTCGGCAATCGCCCAGCTCTGGGTGTTCGGCCTGTACGAATTGCTGCGGACTTGGCGGCAGCGAGTGAATCAGTTGCTGAAGTTCGCTGATGAGTTGGAGGGCTTGGCACCCGAAGAGCGGTTGCTGAGAATCGAAGAGAGAGCGGTGGAGATTCGGGACGCCGCAGCGGATCCGGAAAGAGCCAATCCGGCACATGTGCTCGCCTTCGAACGGGCTGGTCAAGACGCTGACTTCCGACGCGAATTGCGGGAGGTTCTGGATCGGTCGGAACTGCCTTTCCGAAACCTCGAAGCAGTGCGAATGCACTTGGCGAAACATGAGATTCCGAAGTCGCCCGGATCATATGCATCGGCGCCCGGATACACCAGAATCGACGAGGTTAACGAGAGCATCTCTTGGCAGATCGACCTCGGAAACAAGGAGATCGCAGTCCACTCCAGGCGGGGTTGGCAGAGGACTGCAGAGAATTCGGAACCGATGAGTCCGCGATGATACTTCCGCCTCGAATCCAACAACAGATGCGGCCACTCCCGTACCGCGGCTACGGGGTCAAGAAGGTCGTCTTGGTGCTTGAGGATGGTACGGAGCGCGAGGCATTCGTGGCCTGGGATCGGACTTCGTTCGGAAACCAACGGATGTTTCTGTGCTTGCAACGATCGTTGGCTTTCCGATGCTGTAGCGCGCGGTAGGCCTGCCGCCACGCAGGCTTGCTGCGGTTCGCGCCCGCTCCGCCGACCAGCATATCCGCACAACAGGCAGCCAAACAGTGGAACAGCGCATAGTAGGTCGTGCTGACGGCCCGGCGGAGGTTGGTCTCGTGAGGGCGTCCCGTGCGGGGCGCTGCCAAGTCCCGAGCAGTTTGAATGAAGTCAAGCGCCTGCACGCTTCAGGCTCCGCTCGAGTCGCGGCCATTCGGACTTTTCCACGAATGACGGACTGGGAAACT
>JAAXGO010000022.1 GCA_012267425.1 Rhodothermales bacterium | reverse complement strand
ACCATGCCGAAGCCGGAACATTTGTCGACGTCAACTCTGCACGGTATGTAGGATCGCGTGATCAGGAGGAAAGCAACCTGCGGACGAACATCGAGGCTGCAAAGGAACTTGCCCGGCAGCTGCGACTTCGTGACATCGGAGGCATTATCGTCGTGGATTTCATCGACATGCACGAGGAGCGCAATCGTAAAAAAGTGGTGGACCAGATGATCGAGGAGGCGAAAAAGGACCGCGCCAAAGTTTCGATCAGCCCCCAGATAAGCGAATTCGGACTGGTTGAAATGACCCGCCAGCGAGTGCGCGCCAACCTGCTGCATACCCACAGCGAGCCGTGCCCTACCTGCCACGGTACTGGAAGGGTACTGGGTCCGGATACTACCTTGACCAAAATCGAGCGCTGGATGCAGCGAGCTTATGCGGCCAACAGTGAGCGCCGGTTCGAACTCCGGGTGCATCCCGAGGTCGCGCAGTACATGGCCGCCGATCGGGAAGTGCGTCTCAAGTCGATTCGCCGAGCAACCAAGGCACGTGTCGAGATCCGGGAGGATCCATCCGTGACGGCGCAGGATTTCAGGGTGATTTCCCGGAAACGGAACCTCGATGTGACGGCGAAGTACAGCGATTCTTCAGATGCCAGACGAAATTGACAGGTTTTCGAAGCACGGTTAGCTTTCACCCCTTTCACGGGCAACCGAAAACCACGGATTCGAGAACGGATCAACACCAATGTATGCCATCGTAGACATTGCCGGCGAACAGGTACAGGTCAGCGAAGGAGAAACGGTACGGGTGCCAAGGCTTTCCATCGAGGAGGGCCAAAAGCACACGTTCACCAAGGTTTTGATGATTTCTGACGACAGCCGAAACATCGTCGGGGGTCCACACGTCGAGGGGGCGTCAGTCACGGCGACCGTTCGCGGTCACGGACTCGAGAAGAAGGTGGTCGTTTTCAAGATCAAGCGTCGGAAGAAGTATCGGCGCCGAAACGGACACCGCCAGCAATACACCGAGATCCAGGTAGACGAGATCGCAACAGCGTAGCCAGAAGACCACGTGGAAAGGTATCCCCAATGGCACATAAAAAGGGCGTAGGAAGTTCGAGAAACGGCCGTGACAGCCATTCAAAACGCCTCGGCGTCAAGCGCTACGGAGGCCAGTTGGTAAGCGCCGGGACCATCCTGGTTCGCCAACGCGGCACGCGGATTCATCCCGGGCGCAATGTGCGCAAGGGAGGGGACGATACGCTTTACGCGACCGTCGGCGGTATTGTCCAATTCGAGAGAGAGGGACGCAATCGAAACCGCGTCAATGTCATGCCACCGAAATCTCCTGACTGAAATCACGCCGTCAACTTCCTCGTAGTGCCACCCCACCGATAAAAAACCCCGTGTCAGCAGCGACTGGGCAATGAACAACCTCGCCTACGATGTCCTGATTGTAGGTGGGGGTGGAGCCGGCCTGCGGGCGGCGGTCGCCGCCGTTGAGGCAGACTCCCGGCTGAGCGTTGGGGTTGTTTCAAAGGTCTACCCCATGCGCAGTCATACCGTTTCGGCGGAAGGCGGCCTGGCGGCGGTGGTGCGCGACGATGACAATCTCGATTCGCACGCGTTCGACACCATCAAGGGCAGCGATTTTCTCGCCGACCAGGATGTTGTGGAGGCCTTCGTAAAGGAAGCCCCCGACGAAGCGATACAGCTGGAACACTGGGGATGCCCCTGGAGCAGGGATCAGGACGGCCGCGTGAGCGTCCGGGCCTTTGGCGGCATGACCGTCAAGAGGACGCTCTACGCAGCCGACAAAACCGGATTCCACATGTTGCACGCGTTGTTCCAAACCTCTTTGAAATACACGAGCATCCACCGGCACGACGAGTTTTTCGTCACCTCCCTGTTGGTGGAAGAGGGCCGGGTATGCGGCGTCGCTGCATTGAATCTGCAGTCGGGCGGACTGCAGGCGATTCAGGCAAAGGCTGTAATTCTCAGCACCGGGGGTGGCGGACGTATATTTCCCTTCACCACCAACGCCGCCATCAAGACCGGTGACGGCATGGCAATGGCATACCGTGCCGGATGCCCGCTCAAGGACATGGAATTCGTGCAGTATCACCCTACCGGGTTGCCCGGTACTGGTATCCTGATGACGGAAGCCTCGAGGGGAGAGGGAGGATACCTAGTCAACAGCGAGGGTGACCGCTATCTGAGCGAGTACGTGCCGGGGAAAATGGAACTTGGCCCTCGGGACATCCTGTCGCGTTCCTTTGTGCACGAGCTGCGCGCTGGCCGGGTTTTCGAGGACGAGCAGGGGCAGTACGTGCACCTCGACCTGCGCCATCTCGGCGAGAAAGTCATCGATGAAAAGCTGCCATTTGTGCGCGAATTGACACGCAACTACGTAGGTATAGATCCGGTACACGACCCGATTCCCGTGCGGCCGGTTGTTCACTACATGATGGGTGGCGTTCACACTGACATAGACGGAAGGACTCCGATCGAAGGGCTGTATTCGGCAGGCGAGTGCGCCTGTGTCAGCCTAAACGGCGCCAACCGGCTGGGCTCCAACTCGCTTACCGAATGCCTCGTTTTTGGAGCGCGCGCCGGAAAAAGTGCCGCGGCTCATGCGATGGAACAGGATCAACAGCGCCTTGGCGCCCTTGAGCACCTGACCCGGGAGGAAGAGGAACGGATCAAGTCGCGGTTTTTCAGCGAGGCCCCGGAAGAAGAAAGCATCGCCGATATCCGTACGGACTTGCAGAAGGCAATGGAAGCCGGAGCAGGGATCTACCGCACCCGGGAGGGGTTGGAGAAGGCCTGCGAAGACATCGCGGGTCTGCGTCGTCGCTACGATAATGTTCGTGTGCAGGATCATTCCAACGTTTTCAATACACAGCTGACCGCCGCCATTGAACTGGGATTCATGCTCGATGTGGCGGAGTCCCTGGCCCATTCGGCGTTGCGGCGGGAAGAGTCTCGAGGCTCGCACGCCCGTTCGGATTTCGAGGAACGCAACGACGACGCGTTTCTGCAGCACTCGCTGGCCTACCGTGGAGTGGAAGATGGCGATACTCCCCGCATAGACTATCTGCCCGCTACGATCACCCGCTGGCAGCCCGAGGAGCGCACCTACTGACATGAGTGATTCCACAATCACCCTTTCCGTTTTCCGCTACGGTGGAGAAGGGGTAAACGAACCGACCTTTCAGGATTACGAGATTCCGTACCGGCCGGAATGGGTGGTTCTCGACGCCTTGAACTACATCAAGGATTATGTCGATGGAACTCTTTCGTACCGGTGGTCGTGCCGCATGGGGGTGTGCGGAAGCTGTGGTACCATGGTGAACGGCGAACCGAAACTGACGTGCGCAACCTTCCTGCGCGACTACTTTCCGGATCCAGTGCGAGTCGAACCGCTCAATCACTTTCCCGTGGTTCGGGATCTCGTCATCGAGATGGACGATTTCATGGCCAAACTGCAGGCCGTGAAGCCCTGGATCGTGCGCGACGAGGAAAAACCGGTAGAGGAAGGAGAGTACCTGCAAACCCCGGAGGAGCTGGCCGAATTCAAACAGTTCAGCATGTGC
>JAAXGO010000447.1 GCA_012267425.1 Rhodothermales bacterium | reverse complement strand
CCACCGGTCGGTCGGCGCACCACGTCAACGCCGTCTCGTATACGCGCAACGTCATCGGCCAAGTCGCCCACTGTCTGGAACCGGCCCAACGAAACGCACGCTGGCGCGAACCCGTAGAGCCGCAGCACCGCGGCACCGTCCGGCGCCATGCAGCGCAGCAGCGCCTCGTCCACGGCCATGTTGCGCGCTCCCGGTAGCTGCGGATCAATCAACAGCCGGAACGCCTGAAGCGAAGGAACCGCCGAAGCCATACCGGGGAATTATACACCTCACCGCCCCGCGTCGCGTAAATCCCTATGGATGCACGACTATCGAGGCTTTAACGAAGTCTCGCTCCGGCCCGAGGGCCGGCGCAATCGCGACAGAAACCGGGCGTAGTTCTCGGAAGAGGTCCGTTGCACGGTACGCTGTCGTCGCGCCGTCGCTGGACCGGTCGGGGGACACGAAATCGGCGTAGATGCTCAAATCCAGGATTGCGGTTGCCTCGTCAGTACGAGCTCGCCGACGAAATCGAAATAGCTCCGACTGGTTGTGAAGAATCTTGGCAACAGTCGAGGATCCAGGAACGCGGTCTCTGAGCGATTTCCTTTTGCTTGACCACGACTAATGTTGTAGCTCGACGGATGCAAAAAACCTGTCTTCATCGTCGTACGCTTCAGGGCCAAACAGATTCCGTGACGTGCCAACGGTACAGCAAGCTATCATGTTGCCGTAATCAAGAGGAAGCCAGCCTACGGACACGTTTCACCGTGACTCTCGCAGTTCCTTGATCACGTGCTGACGTCTAATCTCGACATCGGCCCGGTCGAGTCCGGGGTCGTGAGGTGACAGCTCTTGAAGCTGTAGTCGAAGTCTATGTGCTTCCGGGGAAGTCCCCTGACCGTCGCTGACGAGTCGTATGTACTTATCAAGTGCCGTCTTGAAGTCGTTTTCCGGCCTCTCGTTGACACCCATGACGGAAGAGAGTACATCGCCAGCTTCGGCTCCATAGGTCGGGGCGCCAGGCCGTGAAGCTACGACCCGGTCGTTTTCTCGTCGCAGTCCCACGATGCACTCTGGCCGCGCTGTAGTAAGCACTTGTGGACTGTGAGTCGAAACGATGAATTGTGCATTCGGAAACGTTCTCATGAGATCGCGCAAGATACGCTGTTGCCAAGCTGGATGCAGATGCAATTCGATCTCGTCAATCAATACAATCACCTCCGACTCGAGCGCATTGTTACGGTGCGGGTTGCCTTGTGCTAAGCGCCATGCCAAGTCTGCCGCGAGTGCAAGTACGGCGCGGCATCCACCGCTCAGCTGATCAAGAGCTCGAACAACCTCAGTTCCGTCCTCCAATTTTTCCGTCACAACAAAGCGCTTTGGACGCATCTCAACGTGCGGGTCAGATACGCCGTCGAGCATCGACGAAATCGCTGCTCTAACCGCGGTCAGTTCCTTCAACCGATAGTCGTGATTTCGACGACTCCTCTGTTCCCTGAGTTCTTCGTTCTCCTTGGCATAGAACCAATCGAAAAACTCCCGAAAACTCGTCCGGGCAGAAAGTGCGCCGGCAAGCGCGGAATACCGATTTTTGTCTCCGAGTGACCGGCGTCGTTGTTGACCGAAACCAAGCACCGCTCGATCCGTATCGTAATAGACCATTAGTGGGAGATCTACTTGGCCTCCCCAACCTCGGCGCGCGTTCTCGTCCAACCACTGCTGCAGTTCCCTCGTAGGATGATTCGGTCGCCGATCCTCAACGTGAGTTCCGAATGGGACACGTCCCCATGTACGTTCCCATGTGACTGAGTCTGTGGTCGTCAGCGTGACGCGGACACGAGTCCCTTTTTTTCGTTGGTCGGTCTTGAGGAAGCCAATCCCAGACACGTCGGGAAGTAGACGGGGAATTGCTCCAAGCCCTACAGCAATCGCGCTCAACACGCTAGTCTTGCCATGGGCATTGTCACCATGCAAAACTGTTACCCGTGGGTCGAGCGGCAAGTCAAGGTGTTCGACAGCCCTGTAGTTTCGGATTATGACTGATTTGAGCTTCACTCCAACGCCCCTTTACCTGTGTTGCGGCCTTCGCAGTATGGTAGTATCGATGCTGATCGGCAAGAGCCAGTGTAGTTTCCCACCGTGGCCGAGACCGTCATCTTGAAGTTGTTAGGGGAGTTCGATGCGGATGGCCAGTCCGGGGACCCGTGCGAGGCGGCCGTCGCCGGTTACCAGAACGGTGGACAGTGCTTCGGTCAAGGTTACATAGGCGGCGTCGTAGGCGCTGACGTTGTGGCAGAGTTGCCGGATGCGATCGAGGAACAGGTCATGGGAGTGGCGCTCGACATCGAGCTCGCGCCAGTGACTGAGCGCCTGCTCGCAACGGCGGTCACTCAGCGCCCCGAGCGAGGCATACCGGCGGAGTACGTGCGCGACCTCGACGTCGATCAAGTGAGGCGCGTGGACGGTCTCGGCGGGATCGTCCAACCGGCTGGCTATTCGCTTGCCGGCGGCGGTGTTCAGCACCAACTCGATCGCACCCGAAGCATCCAGGACGAACA
>JAAXGO010000021.1 GCA_012267425.1 Rhodothermales bacterium | reverse complement strand
CCACAATAGTGTCTCGATGCACATCTAGTCCCACGAAGTAACGGGAAGACGAAAAGGAAGAGTCCGTTTGCATGACAAGTCGGCCCTAACGAGTGCGTATCCGAGTCAAGGTACGTACTCCCAGCCCCGGACTGCCATGCTATGATATCTCTTGGTGGCAGTCGAGGCTTGGAGAGTGTCGTTCAGGAAGTGCCTTCATTGCCCCGTGGTGTCGAACTTGCACATTTTTCTCCGAGACCCTCGACGCGCTGCTGCTCCCTTCGTAATTCCGGCTCCATCGTTTGCGCCAGTTTGCGCCGTGCTTTGAACAGGCGTGACTTGACGGCGCTGAGCGTGCTCCGCGTGACGGCTGCGATTTCGGCGTAGGTCATGTTCTGGTATTCCCTCAGCACGATTACCTCGCGATACTCCGGCTTGAGCCGCCCGAGAAAATATGTAATAAGGGCTGCTCGCTCGCTTTTTTCGAGCCTCACGCCGGGTTGGTCATCCACGACTTGGTGTAGCGTGGCTGCGAGCGTCTCATCCAGCTGCACCTGCCTCTTCATCCGCCGAAGCTGATTGAGACACTGGTTCCGCGCAATCGTAAATGTCCAGGCACGAAACGAATCCGTATTGAGAAGCCTCCCCCGGTTCTCGAAGACACGTAGAAAGGTCTCCTGCATCGCGTCACGAGCCGCCTCGGTGTCGAACAGCATCTTTACACAATAGGTGTAGACCGGTGCCTTGTAGCGGTTGTAGAGGGACACGAATGCGAAATCGTCCCCCATCTGGAATGCCCGTATCAGGGCAGTGAGTGTGCGGGTACAGGTATACTCGAAGAAGACACCACAGCGACGCCGGAGTTGCTCTACCGAACCGGAACAGGAACCTGATGTGAGCGTGAACGGGGCGGCAAATTCGAATCAATGATGTCGGTGATATGAACGTGCGACGCCGAGCCCCGCTGCCCGCTCTCGTGGCCGCAGGTGCAATATTCATCTCCGCAGGATGCAGCAGTGGTCTTTCCGTAGTCGAAAAAGCCGCACTGAAAGACTCTACAATCGTAGCGGTGTTTAATGAACAGGCCTTTACCATCGATGACTTCAAGCAGGCCTACGTGCGTAACGAGAGGCCGGAAGACACCGGAGCCGACACACTCGAGGGCTACGCAGATTTTCTCGAAAGATGGGTGGCCTTTCGCCTCAAGGTGCTCTACGGACTGGAAGCCGGTTACGACTCCGATCCCGGCATCACCGAAGAGCTCCGCAATTATCGGACCAGTTACGCCCGCCCGTTCCTGATTGATAAGGAGATTCTTTCCCCAATCCTGCGAGATCTCTACAACAAGAGACAGGAGATGGTCGAAGCGAGCCACATCCTCATTCGGGTGGACGAAGATGCCGAGCCCGAAGACACTCTGTTGGCCTACAACCGAATCATGGCACTGCGCGATTCTGTCATCAAAGGCGCAGACTTCGGCGACATTGCCCTTCGGCATTCGCAGGATCCCAGTGCACAGCAACAGTCGGCCAAGTACGGCTATCGCGGCAATCTGGGGCAGTTCACTGCTGGACGGATGGTCCTTGCGTTCGAAGATGCGGCCTACAATACGCCCATAGGCAAAATGTCGCAGCCGTTCCGTTCCTCATTCGGCTACCATGTGCTCTTTGTCCACAACAGATTTCCGGCCCCACCGGACATTGAAGTCTCCCATCTCCTCGTGCAGACCAAAGGGACAACGCCCGAGGACACGGCCAACGCCCTCCAACTGATTACCTCCTACCAAGAACGCTTGGCAGCTGGTATCGAATTCACAAAGGTGGCCGGAGCATTTTCGGACGACCGGCAGAGCGGACAATACGGCGGCAGGCTCGGCTACATCAGACATGACAATCCAGCTATCCCCGAATCATTTCGCGACGCCGCCTTTGCCCTCGAAAACGCCGGTGACGTCTCCGACGTCGTGGAAACGCCATTCGGCTTCCACCTCATCCACCTAGATTCCAAGGCTACTCTCGGCACCTTTGAAGAGGAATACGAATCGCTGCGCCGCCTCGCAAATCGGCTTCCGCGCATGCGGGAAGCCGAAAGGCGATTGGCCTCAACCGCTCGCTCCCACTATGTCTCGACGCTTGACACCACGCTGGTCGCCTCGCTTGTCAAAAACGCACACCCCGACTCCGTGGAGGTATTGATCGAAGAGGCCGCCTCCGACAGTGCCCTTGCTTGGCAAACGGTCGCTACACTCGGCGATTCTACTTACACCGTGGGGCAGCTCGCCGCCTTCGTGGAGTCCGGCGAGCACCAGTTTCGCAATCAGGACACGGGTGCCGAACAGGCCATCGGAATTGCCGATGCATTCCTGAATCATGCCGCCGTTACGCATGATGCAATGAAACTCGAAGCGACGGATGCAGAATTCGCCACGATCATGCAGGAATTTAGGAATGGCCTTGTGCTCTTCAAGCTGATGGAAGATTCAGTGTGGACCCCGGCGCAGACGGACTCCACACTGCAGCAGGCTCATTTTGCAGCCAACGCCGAGCAATACCAGTTTCCGGATCGCAGGCGACACATTCAGATTTACAGCTACAGTGACTCGCTTCTGCATGACGCGCTCGCGCGCTTCGACAGTGCATCCACGCCGGAGGAATTCAAGGAGTTCATCTATCGTGACTCCGTCCGCCATGTACTTGTAGATACGGTGCTCGTGGTCGGGCCCAGCCAGACGATTCACGACCACGCACTCGGTTTGGCCGAAGGAGAGCGCACCGAATTTCTCGAGTACCAGTTGGGCAACGTCGTGATCTACTTTGACGGCATTGAGCCCGCCCGTCCGAAGACGCTACAGGAGGCGCGTGCCGCTGTCGGCCTCGAGCTGCAATCCCTACTGGAGGAGCGGCTGCTGGAGCAGCTCCGCGCAAAATACCGTGTGCGCACCTTCCGCAGCCGAGTCAAAAACGCCTTTGTCGGTGACGGATAGCAGGTCGTTGGCGCAAACAGTCCGCCCCGGGCGTAAGCTGCTTACCCTGGCCCTCGCTGTCTGGGGATTTGTATCGTTGCCTGCGTGCAACGAGGCGGAGGAGCACGCCACATTCGTTGCGCGGGTGTATGACGCGTACCTGCTGAAGGCAGAGCTTGACGCTGCGCTTGAAAATCTGCCGTCGCTCATGGACTCCACCGAAGCACGGAGGCAGATTATAGATCAATGGATCGCCGGACAACTGCTGTACAGGGAGGCTCTCCGGCGTGACATCCGCAATCAGGAATCCGTCCGCGAGCGACTACAGCAGGGCGAACGAGCCGTGCTTATCGACGCCCTTGTCACTTTTCTGTACGAAGAATTGGAAGAGGAGCCGGCACCGTCCCAAATACGCACGTACTTCGAGGTGAACAGGGAGCGGATGCGCCTTCGAGAGCCGTTCGTGCGCATCAGATATCTCCGCGGAGCGGACCGGGATTCGATCCTGCTGGCCCGCGAGTTGCTCCGAAGGGCTTCCTCGTCGGAAGCGGATTCCATCTTCGCTCAGCTCATCGAACGCTTTTCCGACGATGAGGACCTTTCGCGGTCACTCGCCGCCAATTACGTGCCCGAAAGCCGCGTATTCATAGATCAGAACGTGCTGCGCGCGACCTTCAATCAGCTGAGACCCGGAATGATCGCATCCGTCTTCGAAGAGGACGACAACTGGCACTTACTCCAAGTAGCCGACCTCGTTCCGGCGGGCAGCCTCCCCGAGTTGGCCTGGGTCCAGGACCAGGTACGGAGGCAGTTAACCATGGACTCCCGGAAACAGATGTACGAACGTCAGGTTCAACGGCTGCGTATGGAAGCCCTCTCTCAAGAGGCGCTCGTCGTTCAATAATCCAGGCGACGCGGCGCAGATACAACAACTTCCGAGACACATTCGTTAGTCTGCGGATTCCCCTCACGGCCCAGGAAACGGGTGTATGTCCAATTCTTACGGCTTCCGCTGCGGATGGATTGCAGTGCTGACGATCGCTCTGTCGCTACCTGGACCATTACGAGCGCAGGAATCAGTGATCGACGAGATCGTTTCCGTCGTTGCGGACCAGATTATCCTGAAGTCCGAAATCGACGCCCTCGTCGCCAGCCTTGTGCAGCAGCAGCGCATTCAGAATTCGGATACCCTCTGGGCCCAAGCGCTCACCCAGCTCGTCGACCAAAAAGTGATGGCCGAGCACGCCAAGCGTGATACGAACATCGTCATTACCGAAGACCAAATCGACCAGTCTTTGGACCAGCGAATTGAACTACTGACACAGCAAGTCGGAAGTCTGGCGCGCTTGGAAGACACGTTCGGCAAGAGTGTAGTGCAGATACGAAATGACCTGCGCCCTGATTTTAGAGAGCGTCTTCTCGCGGAGCAGATCCAATCACAAAAGCTGCAGTCCATCAAGGTGACGCCATCCGAGATCCGGGACTGGTTCTCGCAGTTCCCGACGGATTCGCTGCCTACGTTACCTGACATCGTTCGTGTCTCGCACATCGTGCGGCATCCAAAGGTCTCACCGAAAGCCGAGGCGGATGCCCTCGAAATAATCACGACGATCCGGGATTCCATTGTGACTGGAACTAGTAGCCTTGAATACATGGCTCGCCGGTATTCGGACGATCCGGGCTCTACCGAAACGGGGGGACGGTATGCGGGCATGGCCCTGGGCGACCTCGTCCCGGAATTTGCAGCGATCGCCTCACGGCTGCGCGAAGGAGAGCTGTCTGAACCCTTCAAGTCTCCCTTCGGCTATCACGTTCTGCGTGTCAACGAGCGGCGCGGAGATCTTGTAGACTTCAGCCACGTCCTCATCAACATCGACCGGAGTAAAGCCGACCCTACGGAAGCGATTGCCTATCTGCACATGGTGCGTGATTCCATTCTGGCGGGCAACACGTCTTTCGAAATCATGGCACGCCGCCACTCTGAAGAAGAAGCCAGCGCGGAAATCGGCGGTCGCCTGGTCGATCCGACCACCGGTGAGCGTGATCTCTTCCTAGATGCCCTCGGACAAGACTGGAAAAGCGTTATAGATACGCTCGATATCGGCGAACTGAGCATGCCCGCAGCCGTCACGCTGCTCGACGGCACACAGGCTCACCACGTCGTAAAGCTGCAGCACCGCGTCCCCGAGCACCGAGTAGACATCGAAACCGACTATTCCCGCATCGAGCAACTTGCCCTAGAAGATAAACGTGCCCGCGAAATGCGCCGCTGGCTGGACAGACTACGCGAGGACGTCTTCGTCGATATGCGTGGGTATGGTCTCGAAACCATGAGCCTGGTGGGTCAAGGCCTGGAGCCCGACTGACCGGGTCTCGTAATCTTCCTTGGTTTTCCAAATTCTCCGTTGAACGCCTCTATAGACACGACCGACCCGGGCACGCTGGATTGCCTCTTGGATTCTTGGCGGCTGCTGCGCGGAGAAATTGCTAAGATCATCATCGGGCAGGACGAGATTATCCGCCAGGTGGCTGTATGCCTCCTCGCACAGGGACACGTCCTTCTCATCGGAGTGCCAGGGCTTGCGAAGACTCTCCTCATCCGGACACTCTCCGACGCACTGGATCTTCGGTTCAGCCGTATACAGTTCACGCCCGATCTCATGCCCGGCGACATTACGGGCACTGAGATTATCGAGGAGAACCACGCGACCGGGCAGCGCGGCTTCAAGTTCGTACGCGGTCCCATCTTTGCCAACGTCATACTTGCCGACGAGATCAATCGCACGCCGCCGAAAACGCAGTCCGCTCTTCTCGAAGCGATGCAAGAGCACCACGTAACGGCGGCCGGGCAGACGCTCGATTTGGAAGAACCGTTCTTTGTTCTCGCCACACAGAATCCGATCGAGCAGGAAGGCACCTACCCGCTGCCCGAAGCGCAGCTCGACCGGTTCATGCTGAACCTCTGGCTGGACTATCCCACATTCGGCCAGGAAGTAGATGTCGTACGCCGAACTACCGGGGCGAGCACCGGACGGGTCATACCGGCGATGAATCGAAGTGAACTCCTTGCCTACCAGGCATTCATCCGACACATTCCGGTTGCCGACAACGTCATCGAATACGCTGTTGCGCTGGTCAGCAACACGCGTCCTGGGCGGGACGCTGCTCCTGATTTTGTCAGTGAATACTTGAGCTACGGTGCCGGCCCACGCGCTTCGCAATACCTCATCCTCGGTGCTAAGGCGCTCGCCGCACTGGACGGGCGGCTGACGCCTCTCATCGACGACGTGCGGGCAATGGCCGTGCCCGTGTTGCGCCATCGGATCATCCCAAATTTCAATGCCGAAGCCGACGGCGTAACGACGGTTGATCTCATCGCGCGCCTCCTTGACACGCAGGATGCCCACGCCAGTGGCAACAAGACCACGCGGCCGTGAAGCGTCCCTTATTTTTGTTTTCTCTCTTTGTCCTGCTGCCGGCAGTCGAGTTAGCTGTCTTGTTACAAGTCGGCAAACTACTTGGCGTGTGGGCAACGGTTGGCCTCATTTTGCTGACCGGCATCGTCGGCAGCCGCCTTGCCCTTCGTGAGGGACTTTCGGTCTGGATGCACCTTCAAAGGCGTCTCAGGGTCGGACAGCTTCCAGGACACGAACTCTTGGATGGCGTGATCATCCTCGTTTCGGGCGCACTTCTGATAACGCCGGGCATCATTACGGACGTGGCGGGATTCCTGGGCCTTGTCCCTGTGACGAGAGCCGTCGTGCGCAAGCTTGTGAAATATCTCTTTGTACAGCGGACCAATCCCTCCATTCGCTCCTTCGTGGACGACACAGGGCCGGCAACATGGGAGGGTACCCCCAAAGAACGCCCAAGCTACGTGGAGTGACCGTCGAACGAGACTTGCGCGTCGCACTGAAAGCAGATGCCCCACAAGTGTGAAAGAGCATTGATGTAGTCCACTTCCTGTTGTGTCGTGGGTCCGACAGACCGCGAAATCTGAAACAGATCGTCCAAGAGAAGAAGCCGATGCATGGCCGAGATCTTGCGCTGAATCTCGGCGACGGCCCCATGGAGTAACTTGTGTTTCGGGCCGCGACTCCGTATTTCCGACGCAACTCCGATTACTGCAGCTCCGCTGCCCGTCGTCAGATCAGGCTTCCATCCGCGGAGACACCTGACCATTGCATCCATACGAGTCGCCGTTGCGGGAGCTTCACCCCCCAGCTCAAGGTACACGACGGCGATGTCATGGAGGAGGCTCCATTCGGGAGCGGACGCCGCCTGAGAGTCCCTGAGCAGTCCCGCCGCTGCGGTCCGTACCCCCCACCGAGCTGCGAGCTGACCAATGAGTTCCGACTCCGAACTCAAAAGGACCCCGTCCTCCTCGGCTATCCGGACCATGTCATCCATCGCGCGCAACCGCTCATCAAGCGACAGAGTTTCTGCCAGCGATGCTATCGACCGTTCCAATCGTGCGTCTGCATCGACGGCAACGAAGGCTTCCACAGCCTCCATGACGACATCCTGCGCCTCGTCCGGTTGCATTTGATCACGCCACTTCGGCAGAATATCTGTGATAAGGGCTAGCTCGTTCGGATCCAGTTCGTAATCGGTTCCATAGGCAACGGCAACGGCGACGAGTGCGATATCATGTTCTCTTTGCCATGACGTCTGAGGTGTGCGCATGGGCATGCCTCCAGGTGCTTCTAGCGTAAGTACGCCCCGAAGGCGCGGTATCTAGACATCGAGCTCCTGCACTTCTACCGCGTGATTCATAATGAATCGATAGCGCGGTGCAGCGTCCTTCCCCATGAGCTCTCCTATCACGCTGTCAGTGACGGCAATCTGACCTTCCGGAATTGTAACCTGCAGCAAGCGCCGTCTTGACGGATCCAGCGTGGTCTTTTTGAGCGTATTGGGCATCATCTCGCCGAGTCCCTTGAATCTCTGAATGTCAATCTTGATGTCGCGGCGCCTCTTTTTGAGCCTTCGTACGATGCGAGCTTTTTCTTTATCATCCTGCGCCCAATACGTTTCCTTGCCTGCGTTAAGTCGATACAGCGGAGGCTCTGCCACATACACGTGTCCGCCGTCGATGAGCTGTCGCATGTGACGATAGAAAAATGTCAGTAGCAACGTGGCAATGTGGTGCCCGTCCGAATCGGCATCCATGAGCAGGATAACCTTGTGGTAGCGTAGCTTGGAGAGATCCAGCGCCGCACCCAAACCGCACCCCAGTGCCTGCATGACATTCGACAACTCGTTATTAGCCACGACGCGCTTCAGCGATGCCTGTTCTACATTAAGCACTTTGCCCCGAAGCGGCAGCACTGCCTGATACGTGCGGTCTCGGCCCTGCTTGGCCGACCCTCCTGCCGAATCCCCCTCGACGATAAAGAGCTCGGCTTCCTCCGGGTCATTCGACGAGCAGTCGGCCAGTTTTCCCGGCAGCGTAAGGCGGCGATAGACTCTGGCCTTCTTGCGGGCTGATCGGGCGGCGGCGCGACTGGCAAGGCGAGCACGGGCTGCCTGAATGACACGCGCCGCAATCCTATCACTCGCTGTGGGATGGCTGTTGAGAAACTGCTCGAGCGCCAGGCGAACTGCTCCAGAAACCAGCGTGCGCGCCGACGTGCTGTTGAGTTTCTCCTTCGTCTGCCCCTGAAATTGCGGATCGATCATGAAAACATTCACGATAGCGACGATTCCCTCGCGGATGTCGTCCGCAGACAGGTCCACGCCGCGCGGCACCAAGTTGTGCGTATCCAAATAGGCACGAACAGCCGATCGGACCGCCGTCTTGAACCCTTGTTCGTGCGTGCCCCCACTCCGTGTGGGGATTCCGTTGACGAAGGACCTGACCGTCTCTTTGGGAGCCTCTGTCCACTGTAGCGCCACTTCAATGCGTGCGCCGTCATGCATCTCGCGCTGCAGCACCGTAAAGATCTCCTCGTGGACCGGGCGTGTATTCCCTCGGTGTACTAGTTCGCCCAAGTACTCCGCAATACCGCCTTCGTGATGGTAGACGTGCCGATTGCCGCGCACTTCGTCCTTGAAGAGGATCTTGAGATTCCTGTTCAGATACGTCTTGATCTCCAGCTGCTCGGTGATCCACTCCGGATCGAACGTTACAGTCTCGAAAATCCTCTCGTCCGGACGGAAGAATATCGTGGTGCCGCTTCCGCGTGTGCCGTCTGCGATCTCACGGAGGGCAGTCTTGGGAACACCGCGGACGTATCGCTGCCGCCAGGTCTTGCCGTCGCGCCTGACAGTCGCGACCAACTCACTCGACAGCGCGTTTACTACGGAAGCACCCACGCCGTGAAGACCACCGGAGGTGATGTACTGCGTCCCGTCGAATTTGGCGCCCGAGTGAAGCGTGGTCAGGATGACCTGGAGAGCTGGCACTCTTTTTTCCGGATGCCTGTCCACCGGAATGCCGCGTCCGTTGTCAGTGACAGTGACACTCGCGCCGTCCCTGTGGAGGACGACTTCTATTGCTGACGCATACCCATTGGTGGCTTCGTCGACGCCGTTGTCCACGATCTCCCAGAGCAGGTGGTGCAGCCCGGGTTTTCCGGTACCGCCGATATACATGCCAGGACGCTTCCGGACGGGATCCAGCCCCTCGAGGATCTGAATGTCCTTACCAGTATAGGAGTCCGTCTCGGCCATTTGCGATCTGTAGCGGCGCTATTCAGGCCCGTCCAAAGGCTCTGATCGTCATCTTGTGCCTTTCCGGGGATTTATCACCGGGCGGACAATGACGCGCTTGATGCGGCCTTTCTTGATGATCTGCTGTCCCTTGGCGCCACGCCGACGGGGGACGAATTTGGTTGTACGTACGATTTCGCGCCTGCCCCGGCTCGTTTCTATTTCGAGTCCACTTCTGGCCAGCTTCGACAGCGTGACACCCATGAGGTAATCATTTTTGCCGAGACCTATGCCGATGACACCCTTCGCAGCAGACTTGACGACCGGAATTTCCCGGACAGCAAATATCAGTACGTACCCACCGCGTGAGGCGAGGCAGGCGTTTTCATCGCCGCCGGCCGCTGCGGCATAGAGAACCACGTCGCCCGTCCGCGGGCGCATGAACATCCGTCCTACCTTCGTAGACGGCTCGGCAAAAGGATCCGACAGCATCCGCGTCGCGAGCCCGCATCGCGAAAAGGCGACGAGATAGCCGAAGGACGCCTGAGGCACGGCCTTCCCATTGCGCGGAAAAAGGAGGAGCTCCTCGTCTGGCTTGTGTCTCGGAAGGAAGCGACGATCGAACGAAATCACACCGACGACGCGCTCCTTATCAGCGAGTGAAAAATATTTCTGGAGCGGATCTCCGTAACCGGTCGTACTTGCGACATCTTCGACACGAATCGTGTAGGCACGCCCATAATTGGTAAAAAAGGCCACCGTGTTCCGCGTTCTGCCGCCCAGAATCCAGCCGATCTTGTCGCCGTCGCGAATGCGAATCGTCGCCGTGTCCGCGTACGAGCGCTGCCGTTTGACCCATCCGTCCCTCGTTATGATGAGAAAGGTATCTTCGTCGACGATGAAGTCTTCAGCCGCATACTCATACGATGACTCCTCACTGCCGTCTACGGTGCTCCGCCGCGGTGTTGCGTATTTCTTACGCACGTCCTTCAGCTCCTCGCGGACCACCTTCCATCGCGCGTCCTCGCTCTCCAGCAACAGGCGAATTTCTGCGGCGTCGCGCCTTTTTTCGGCGAGCTCGGTGTGAATGGCAGCGATTTCCATCTGCGACAGCCTGTAGAGCTTGCTCTCAAGGATCGCTTCCGCCTGGATCTCGGTAAGCCTGAAGCGGTGCCTGAGTCGCTGGCCAGCATCCGCCTTGTTTCCTGACGCACGAATGATGCGGATGAACTCGTCCAGTGCGTCGAAAATTTTCTCGAAACCCTCCAGAACATGAATCCGCTTTTCTAACTGTTCCAGTGTGTAGCGGAGCCGTCGCGTTACAACTGTGAGGCGGAACGCGAGAAAATGCCGAAGGCTGTCAGCTAAGTTGACTTTTTCGGGCGTTGCCACCTGCGGATTGTCCGTCGGCACGAGACACGTCAGATTAGCGTGGAAGCGCGTCTTCAGCTGCGTGTGCTTGCACAAATATGCCATCGCCGCGTCCGCACTCGCTCCTCGCTTGAGCTCTAGTACGATGCGCACGTCAGTGGCGGACTCGTCCCGAACGTCATTGATTTGGGGTACCCTGCCTTTGCCAACGTGCTCGGCAATACGTTCTACGAGGTCGCCCTTCGTGACCGCGTACGGGATGGACGTAATCACGATACGGGTTGCCCCTTCTTTCTTCCATTCACCCCGAAGCGTGATCGGCCCCTCTCCCTTCGAGTAGATCTCGACGAGTTCTTCGTCGGTATTCAGTATTCGACCACCGGTAGGAAAATCAGGGCCTTTGATAAACCGCGGCACGAGCGTACGCGTGTGCGTGCTCGGCAACGTCACGTACGACCCTCGCCGCTTCCGTGCACCCACCATGTACAGAGCAGCGTCAATTACCTCGCCCAGGTTGTGTGGCGGAATGTTCGTCGCCAT
>JAAXGO010000446.1 GCA_012267425.1 Rhodothermales bacterium | reverse complement strand
ATCATGTTGGTGAACTGGCGCTTGGTCGGCACGTCGCCGCCGTCGCGGCGCAAGGTGTGCAGCACGATGCCGAGTTGGGACTCCCGGGTTTCCGAGCGGCCCCAACTCTTTTCGTTGTCGATGAACACGCCGACCGCCCACGGGCTGCCCTGAACTTCATCGGCAACTTGTTGCGCGGTAATCCGAGCGCGCTCTTCAAAAAGCGGGTCGAAGGCATCCGGCAGTGGCGCCCAGAAATCGTTGCCGCTCGATACTGTCTTGAACTCGCCGATAATCCAGCCATTGGCGAAGAACGGAATTCGCTGCTGGTCGTAGTAACGCGGGTCGGTCCAGTTGCCCAACGAGGTGAATCCCCAGTTGAGCATGCGTTCGACGGTGACTTCCTCCCACGCGTCGAGGTAGGAGTAGGGCGCGTCCTCACCGTATTTTCTCTCGAGATTGGCGCTGTAGAAGCTGTATGTTTCGCCTTTGTCGAGCGGGCCCGAATGCGCTGCGCGACGATAACCGTAGTGATTGCCAAGCTCGTCGTCGTATTCCGGCAGCCGTTCGAACATGTTCGCGCGCATTTCAGAGACCAGGTGCCTGGTGGGAATGGCTTCGGCGGATACGGGGTTCAACCCCATGGAATCCTCGGGCGTCGTATCGTCGGCAGTGCGTTGCACGATCAGGTCTTCGTCGAAATCGTAGCCCGTCATCGTGGTGGAGTTCGCCAAGCGTATGATGTCGAGGCCCGTTGCGAAGTAGAGGTAGCCCTCCGGGTCGACCAGTGCCCACTTGCCGTCCACCTTTTCGGTGCGGAAATATCCAGTCCCTTCCAGTCGAGGCCCGTCTATCCAGCCGCCGAACCGAGAGCGATCGGGCATGGGCGCACCGCCTGCAAGCGATTCGAGCTCCGCGTCCCGTTGGGCGATCAACTCTTCGTCTGAATGGATCTTGCCCGCAAAGTCCACCTTCGCATTCTGCCCGTACTCGTCGACTATGTCCTCCAGGAAAGCCTCGTTCATCGGCGGGTTCGCGATCAGGCGCACGTTGTCCAATGTCACCTCCTTGTCGCGCAACGCGCTGTCCACGCTGAGGGCGATGCGAGTGATGCCGCTCAGGTTGAGGTTTTTCGCGCCCCACAGGGAGATAAACTGAATGTCGTCACTTTCCCAGGTTGGCGGGTTGGAACGAAGGCCGGACTGGAAATTCAATTCGACGAAGGGGTCGCCGCCCGGGCTGCCCAGGTCGTGGCCATGCAGTTTCGAGTAGTAGGTCCGGGCGCCGCCGACCGGAATGGCAACACTACGCGTTGTCGTATTCCCGTCGATATCCGAGACATTGAGCATGACCTGCGTGGAGACCGTGCCACGGTTGGCAATATCCAGCGCCAGGCTGAAATCTTCGTACCGGCTCCAGTCCCATGGCGTCTCGGGTTCAAGAGCGAATCCCGCAAACCGATTCGCCTGTGATCGCATTCTGACGACAAGGGCCTGGCTGCCATCGGTTGCATCGGTGCCTGTGAGCTCGGCCGAGGCATTGGTGAGCCTGACATCGCCTGGGATTGCGCCGGCCTCGAAGTCGTAGAGTACGGCAAGCTCCCCGCTATCCGCCACGGCCATTTCCCGATCCGGGTTGCTGGTATCGCAACCACCGGCGGCGCCGATGGAAGATGCCGCGACAAGCGCTCCAATATAGACAATGATGCGGTGGGGGTTGGGCATGTCGAAGTTCCTCGTCAGTAGTTCGATTGCGCATATTGTGTATTGTCAACAATTTGACCGGGCTGTAGCGAGTATACCAGCGCCATGTGAAGCGTGATCGATGCGTCCGAGTGAGAAGATTATCCCGGTCAGGGACCAGACCGTCGACTTATTGTAGACAGTCTACAATATCAAGCAGTTCGGGTAAAGGTGACCTGACTCGAAGTCGTCCAGGTCCGGCAATAGGGAGCAAGTCCATACGGTGCTGGAACCGAACACCCGAGTCAGGTGTTTTACCGTCGTCGGCAACGGAGCCACGTGCCACACTTCCGACGATTTGCACACCTTGCGGAGCCATTACGGATTGAAATCAGTAAATTGTTGACAATCTGCAAGACCTCAACTATTCTGCGGGAACGTATATCGGGGAATAGCATACGCTTCCGGAAGACCTCAGGTTGATACGACTGTAAATGGTTGAATTGCCTGAATAAACCGACCAGGTTCAGTCTTGAGGAACTATACTCGTTGGAGGAATCCACCAATGTCACGCATATCGAAGAGCAAGCTTCTGTCTGCAGCTTCTGCGGTCACGATCGGAGCGTTCGCGGCGTCGGCCAGCCAGGCCCAGGAAGCGGAGGCCGATGCGGATGAGGAGGTACTCGAGGAGATTGTGGTCACGGGTATCCGGTACAGTTTCGCGACGTCCATCTCGGACAAGCGCAACGCCGATCAGATCGTCGATACGATTACCGCAGAAGACATTGGCAGGTCGACCGACCAGAACATCGCGGAAGCCCTGAATCGTATCTCCGGCGTCAGTATCACGGAGCAGTCGGGCGAAGGCGCATTCGTGTCGATTCGTGGCGCCAGCCCGGACCAGACGGTCGTAACCTTGAACGGAACCACTCTGGGTACGACCGAGTTTTCGCAAGCAGTCAACCTGTCCAGTTTTTCGTCGGATATTCTGGCGAAGATCGAAGTCATAAAGACACCCTCCGCGGATGATGAAGAAGGTTCTCTGGGTGGACTGGTCAATCTCGTTACGCGGAGACCACTGGAACTCGCTGACGATATCCGAACATTCACCGCGCAGGGGCGCTCGAATGAGCAGTACGGCCGCGACAAGGAATTCGACAGCCCGCTCCCTGAAGACTTCAAGATTTCCGCCACGGTCTCGGAAAAGTTCTTCGACGACCGCTTCGGCGTCATTCTGTCAGCCGTCGATGAACAGAATCCGCAGCGCCAGGACTTCGTCGAGGCCTACAACTTCGAAGCCGCTCGATCGTATAACGCTCAGGACCTGAATGGCAACGTGTACCAGGCAAACGGTTACAGCGAGCCTGCGCTCTGGGGAATCGCGGCCCTTCAGACGCATTACGGAGTCCGCGAGGGGCAGCGTGACCGGCAGGCTGTCGATCTTGCCGCCCAGTGGCAAGCCTCTGACACGACCAGCATTACGGCCAATCTGAACATCGGGCGTCAACAGATCGAAAACACGAGGCACGAGGTCACCGTGCGGAACAACGACCAGTCCCGCGACCCGAATTTCAATACGGTAGGCGCTCCTTATCAAGGCGGAGTCGGGTTTACCAATGGAACGCCCACACCATTCCAGGATCCTTCAGACTGGATGATTCTGGATCCGGATACGAGAACCTGGGTGAAGACTCTTAGGCGATTCTCTACCAGCGACGTCAATGCGTCGTCCGACATCTACGAGAACGAGAACTCCATGGCTTCGCTGGAATTCGAGCAGGATCTGTTCGGCAACCTGGTCCTGAATTTCGGAGGCAGTGTCCAGAAGTCGGAACAAATTCCGGATCAGCGGGTATATGTGAACCTGCAGTCGGCTCGCGAGAACGGCGCCGTCCTCCGTTTTCTGGTTCCGCCGGACCAACTGGAACCCGCCGGATTCGATTGTCTTTCAGGCGCGTGCGTGCCCGTCACGGGTCAATCGCCGGTCAGCCTGGGCAGCATCATCGATCCCCCTTCACCCGCAGACATCGCGTTTTACCAGGCCAACGGCATTACGGGGACGGCTGGGCAACCGATCATACTGAGAGGCGATGACAACATCTCGCTTACCGGCAACAACCCCGACGACATTCTCGCGCATTCCGTCGGATTCGTTAACCAGACGCTGACCGCCGTGGAGGATTCGAACGAAGTCCTCTTCCTCGATGGCGATCTCGAGTTCGAGAGGTTCGGCATAAACTCCATCGAGTTCGGCGCGAAATACACGGGCCGCGAGAAATTCGTCGACAACCAGAGCGGCAATGTCGTCAATAGAGACGCCGCCGCGACAGTCGTCAATCCGGTGACAGGGGAGCCCGTTCTGATCGCGACTGCGATCGACCGAACCCCCGTCCTGCCCTTCGCGCTGCGTATTGAGCCGAATCGATTCATGAGCGGCATCGGGCTGACTGGCAACAACGTTTCCGACGGCTTTTCCTCGGTTGACCCGGTTGCAATTTTCGACCTCATAGCGGCGGACGAAGGCATTGCCATCAGCATTGACAACAAGGAGACGCGTTCTGCGACGTTCGAAAACCTGGCATTGTATTTCAAGGCCAATTTCTCGTTCATGGATGACCGGCTGACCGGCAATGCAGGCCTGCGGTGGGTCGAGACCGAAGTCGAAACAGCGGGATTCTCGGGTATTGGCGCGTTCAACGAGTCCTTTGGACGCAACCAGCGCATCTACGATCTCAGAAACCTGAGAAGCCTCATGGATGCGTCACAGCCTGCCTGCCCGGCAATCCCGTGGCAGGAAGGAGATGAAGTGGCGTTCGGCGATGCGGCCCGTTACGCACGGATCGACGGCCTGGGAATCGATACAAACGGCACGGCAACATTCAATGACGACACGCCCCTGCCGGATTCGCGGCCCTGTCACGAGCCGTTCCTGCTGGACGTTGCCAATCTGCGGGCACAGGGCGGCTTTTCGCAGGTCCTGCGCCGCTACAACAATACCTTCTGGACCAACAACGACATCTTTTCCGGTGGCTACCAAACGACGGACCCGGGAGGGTTGAATCTGGCGCCGGGGACCGACAACACGAATCGTGCCTTCTCCACGGGGGGATTCTACAAGTACGATGTGCTCCTTCCGAGCGTGAACCTCAACTATCTGCTTAACGACGAAATGATCGTCCGGTTTGCTGCGTCCCAGACGATGACACGGCCGCCGATCGACTTCATCCGGCCCGGGTTCACTATCCGCGAGGCTGGATGGGGCAACCCGGCCACTCGTGTGAACGGAATAACGTTGTTCAATACAGAGCTCGACCCGCTGACGTCGGTCAACCTGGACTTTTCATTCGAGTGGTATTTCGCCGACGACGCATTGGTTTCGATCGGCCTGTTCCGCAAGGACATCGAAGACCTGATCGAGTTCGAAACGCAGCGGGTCTACCTTCGCGATGTGAAAACGGAGGTGCAAAACGGCGAAGACGTTACGGCTGAAGGCCTCGTGCTGGACGCAAACTCCATTACGATCGACAACTGCTACGCCGAGATACTGGGCGAGTGGCAGTACGGATATAACCCGACATATGTCGAGAACATGCTGTTTTCCGACGACCCGGAGTTTCTCTGTGCACAATTCCGGGGGAGCCAGCCGCGCAACGCCGAGGCCGCCGACATCACCGGTGTGGAGCTGCAATACGCGCAGAACTACACTTTCCTGCCGGGTTTCCTGGGTGGTTTGGGCCTGTCGGCGAACTACACCTATCAGGACAGCTCATTCGCACAGGATACGTCGGACCTCATCGAAGGGCTCGCGCTTCCGAGGTTTCAGATCGACCGCACGCCGGAGCATTCCTACAACCTCACGGGGTATTGGCAGCAAGGCGGTCATCAGGTGCGGCTGACCTACGGTGGAGCAACGGACGTACTGTTGCAGCGAAGTTACGGACGCGGGGCCTGGTGGCAGGATGGCCGCGAAACGCTGGATTTTTCGGCGGCATACCAGGTCAATGACAATATTCTGGTCACTCTTGATGCGGCCAACCTGCTGGATGAACCCTACAGAACGTATTTCACGAGCCGATCTGTCCCACTGCCCGAGTCCGCGACCGGCGGCGGAACCGCAGTCGTGCCATTCGACGAAGGCAATCCGCTGACCGGCGATGCCTACCAGGGCAGAACGGTGAGCGAATACACCGTCGGTCGATTTTACCGGCTTGCCGTTCGAGTGAATTTCTGAGGATTCGCGAAACCAGGATTCAAATTCCCCGCGAACCCGGGCGCGCATCGTAGACGGTGGTGTGGGAGGATGGCCGGGGTGGCCCGGCCTCCTGCCCAGTTTCACTGGTATCCGAGCAACTCTCGCAGGCCGGGCGCGGCGAAATCGACCATCTGCTTGTGCTTGTCGGGCAGTTCCCGGGGAAAGTCAAACAGGGGTTCGCGGGTATTGATGTTGTCCCGAGCGGTCGCGCTTTGCTTGCGGTCGGCGCCGATCGCGACGCGCTCTTTCCAGTCCCCAGGCGGGGCAATGCCGCATTTGTTGAGCAGCTCCGCAAAATAGGATCGGGCAGCGTCCGTGTCGATCGAATTGACGTTTGCTACCAGGTCTTCGTATCGCACCATGTACGCGTCGGCTGAAAGCCATCCGACAGCATACAATTCGTACTGTTGCCGCATTGGCGGCGATTTTTTGTACATCCCGAAAATCATGAGCCCGATCAAGTCATCGACCGACAGCGCGCCGGACTTGATATGCTCGAAATTGCTGGAGACTATGTCCGACACAAAGAAGCGGGCCTGGGAGAGAACCCAACCGTAAGGGTCGCGTACAAGGAGAATTTTGTTTGTCCTGTTCGCCAAAATGGCGGTATTGTCCGAATAGAGCAAATGGCCCGATATCAGATAGCGTCGATTCGGATCGAATGCGCCCAGATGCTGTTTCAGATTCGGGAACTGGACGAATTGCGGTCCGTAAACCTGGTTGACAGGTACAAACATTCGCAGAATATTGCGAAGCAGGTGAGAGCCGCTCTTGGGGAGGCTGTTCAGAAACACAGACCTCGATAAACCGACCTGAGTAAACTTCGCGTTTTCTTCGTTTATCGTGTCCGGAGCTACGGATACTTCGGGCATGGTTCTCTCACGCTCTCTGTGTAGCAAATACTCTATTCCGATTATTGATGCAAAGAAACACTTTGGTTTGGACAGGGCTTGAATAATGGGCGAAAGATCGCGTCTCAGAAAAATTGTTGTTGCCGGGGGCGGAACGGCTGGATGGATGTCTGCCGCGCTCTTGTCCAGGTATCTCGGGCGGTCGGGGACGAGTGTCACATTGATTGAGTCCGAGGCGATAGAAACGATCGGGGTCGGGGAAGCGACGATTCCCTATATCCAGAATTTCATTGACATGCTCGGGATCGACGAGGCCCAGTTCCTGCGAGAGACAAAGGCGACCTATAAATTGGGCATCGAGTTCGTCGATTGGGGGCAAATCGGCGAACGCTACATTCACCCGTTCGGCGAATACGGCGTGCCGATGGGGCAACTGGAGTTCCATCATTTCTGGTCCCGCATGCGCAGTGCTGGCGATAGGCATCCGCTCGACACCTATTCCCTGAACATCGTAGCGGCACGCGCGAACAAGTTTATTCGTCCGGTCGAAGATCAGACATCATTGGCCTCCCGGATTTCCTACGCCTTTCATTTTGATGCGACGCTATTCGGTGCTTTTTTGCGGCGTTATGCCGAGGCGCATGCGGCCCGGCGAATCGAAGGCAGGATTGTCGAGGCAACCCTCGATTCCGAAACGGGCAATATTGCAAGTCTCCAGCTTGACGATGGGCAATCCATCAAAGGTGATTTCTTTATCGACTGCACCGGGTTTCGCGGATTACTCATCGAAAAGGCGTTGGGGGTGCCGTTTACGGATTGGTCGGATCTGCTTCCGATGGACAGCGCCGTGGCGGTGCAGACCGAGGTCGTTGAGCCTCCCCGGCCATACACGG
>JAAXGO010000445.1 GCA_012267425.1 Rhodothermales bacterium | reverse complement strand
GAGATCTTCTGCGACTGTGATGTTAAAGTCAACGGAATCCGAGTCGCCGTCACTATCGGTGACCGTGTATCGGACTGCAGATGGGCCTGTGCCTGTGGGCGTACCCGTAATCGTGCGAGTTGTGGTAATGAAGCTCAGACCTACGGGCAGCCCCGTTGCTGCGTAGGACAGTGTACCGTCTCCGCCGGTCCCCTCAGGCAGCTGCTGGGTGAATTGCGAATTCTGTTTGGCCGAATAGGCGGGAACGTTTGGGGCCGAAGGGGTCAGGTCAGGAGCAACCGTGATGGTGAAATCAACGTAATCCGAGTCGCCGTCGCTATCGGTGACCGTGTATCGCACTGTAGCGGGTCCTGTGCCTGTCGGTGTGCCCGCGATCGTACGCGTCGAAGTGATAAAGCTCAGACCCTCGGGCAGCCCCGTTGCTATGTAAGTTAGTGTTCCGTCGCCGCCGCTCCCTACAGGCAGCTGCTGGCTAAACGGCGAATTCTGTTTGGCCGAATAGCCGGGAACGCTTGGCGCCGAAGGGGTCAGATCGGGATTGACCGTGATTGTAAATTCGACACTGTCTGAGTCTCCATCGCTGTCGCGAACCGTGTAGGTTACGGTTGGCGTCTCCACCTCTGTGGGTGTGCCCTGAATCGTACGAGTGCTCGTGATGAAAGTGAGGCCGGTGGGTAGATTCGTGGCGGAATAGCTGAGGGGGTATCTCCGCCCGTGGCCTCTGGCAGCAGTTGGCTGAATGGCGAATCCACTTTGGCGGTGTACCCCGATATGGCGGGAAGTGTCGGCATCAGATCGGCTGCGATGGTGAAGAGAAAAGTCGTGCTGTTTTCGTCGCCATCAACGTCTCGGACCGTGTAGGTCACCGTTAAGGCTTGCTCGGTTGTGGGTGTGCCCGTGATGGTACGTGTGGTCGTGATGAAACTGAGGCCAGTTGGCAAATTCGTGGCGTTGTAACTCAGCGGTGCATCTCCTCCGGTGCCCTCCGGCAGTTGCCGGGTGAAAAGACTCCCTTTCCTAGCTGAGACGGCTGATATCGACGGGGCGGTTGGCTCGAGATCCTGGTTGACAGTGATAGTGAATTCTACGTAGTCCGAGTCGTCGTCGCTGTCGGTAACGGTGTACCTTACCGTAAACGGTCCGTGC
>JAAXGO010000020.1 GCA_012267425.1 Rhodothermales bacterium | reverse complement strand
CGGACGACGGACCGAGTCGGGAAAGGGCGGATCCGTTTCGCCGTCCTCGAGCAAGCGCTGAAACTCCGACTGCATTCCCCGACCCGAGAAGTACACCGCTTGGATCTCAAGGCCATACCACACCAAGTTCGGCGCTCTATCCATGGCCAGAACCATGTCTATTCGGCCGGCTGCCTTGTCGCTCGCAGCCGCCCTCATGAACGGAACCTCATGTGCGATCCGAGCGTCCGCGCGGTCGAAACCGACTACGTCGGCAAGCCAATGTGTAACTACCCCCCGTTCACTGAACCGGTTCGGACAAGTGATGACCGGAGATCCCAGTCTTTCACCGATGCGGCCGTTTTCGCCAACATCGTAACGCTGGAGAGAGCAAACCCCACCTCGCTTGTTACACGGTTGATCTCCCGGCTGGAAGGGACACCGTGGGGCCGTCCCACTGGCGGTCAGCGCGACAGAAGCAAGTTCCTTTCGACGGACGGGTACCATGGCTGTGAATGGTTCACCGTACCACTCCGCAATGCCATAGCGGCTCATGCGAACAGCCGTTCGCGAGTAATCACCAGTTCAGCCAAGCGATTGTGATGCGCATTCTTCATTCGCACCTGGACAGCCTGGAATCCGTAGCGGGCAACCAAGCGGACGACCTCGGGAGAATAGTCATAGGTCATCAACACGCTGCCTTCGTGCTGCGCCATGATCCAGAACAGGCGCTCGTGGTCGAGGTCATTATGCGTATAGAGGCGAGTTCCTGCTCGCTTGCCGCCGGCAGTATAGGGTGGATCAACAAACACTGCGGCATCACGGCCCCAGGACTGCAGTAACGGCTCGATCATCTGCATGCTGTCAGCTTCGTGGAATGTGATACGGTCGGCGTGTGCCGTAATCGCGCTCAACCGAGCGATCAAGGTCTTGGGGTACCAACGGGAGAGGATACCCTTGCCGTTTTCACCGTGCCTGCTGAGGGACGACCCAGGCGCAAGGATACCGGCCCGATGGGTGCGGTTCAGCACGAGCGTACGGAAGCCCTGTTCAACCACACCTTCAGGGGTACCGCGTTCCAGGTGACGAACGCGTTCCCGCGTCGGCGTGAATTCCGCGATGCGAGCGACAAGTCCTGGCCCGTGAAGGAGTGCGGCTCGCCAGAATGCGGCAACATCACGGTCGCGTTCGACAAGTGTCGCCCGATCTGCCAAGTCCTCCATGATCGCGGTCAGAGAGACAATGGCTCCGCCGGCGAATGGCTCGATGAGCATCTTCCGGCGCGTACCGGATAGCCACGCGCGTATGTGCGGCACCAGCCACGTCTTCCCACCGGGATAGCGCAGGGGGCTCCGCTGAGGCACCTGTGCGACGTTCACCGCCGGAATGCGACTGATCGGATA
>JAAXGO010000444.1 GCA_012267425.1 Rhodothermales bacterium | reverse complement strand
CTCCGACTGCTTCGAGACTTTCCCGTTTCCCTTGGGCTGGGGAACGCATCCGGCGCTCGAAACGGTCGGCCAAGCGTATTACGATTTCCGCGCCACGCTGATGGTCGACAACGATGAGGGAATGACCAAGACATACAACCGTTTCCACGATCCGAACGTGCACGATGACCGAATCGCACGGCTTCGCGATCTGCATGCCGCCATGGATCGCGCCGTTCTCGACGCCTATGGCTGGACCGACATCCCGACCGATTGCGAGTTCCTGCTGGACTACGAGATCGACGAGGAGACTTGGGGTCGGAAGAAGAAACCTTGGCGCTACCGCTGGCCGGATCAGATCCGCGATGAGGTGCTCGCCCGCCTTCTTGAGCTAAACGCAAAACGCGCCGTCGAGGAAGTGCGCACTGCCACCTCTGGCAACCTCAGGGTCCAACGACCATGACCGTTCCCCGGCAAAAGACCGTCCTAGACCTGCCGTTACAATGTCGATGCTATCGGGCAAAACGTGAACAAGCAGATTACTCGCCAGCTCGAGCGGTGCCATGATTGATACTGCATATTACTACCCGGCGCCATATTGGCTCAGGAGAGATAGCGGTTGGGTAAAGTCCCTCCTGTTGTTTTTTGATGAAGTCGCTATCCTTTTGCCGGACTACATGTACGGAGTCCACAGCGATGCAGACCTCACCCTGGTCGAACCGCTTGAGGAACGTGGTCTCTTGCAGGTGTTGGAACCCAAGGAGTGGGTTGACCAGGAAGCGGCTGAAAGCCTTGCCGGCACCGTCGTTGGGTTGCTCCACAACGGTGTGTTCGATGATCTTCCAGATGCCGATCATTACGCTGAGCTATCCCAGTCTCGAATGGGTTACGGTGCCGACGTCGATTTGGCTGAATCCTTGGTCGACGAACTGAGGGCGAAAAATCTGGCGCGTCCCAGTGAAGACGGAGTTTCAATTCCACTCCATCCGATAGTGCGCACTACGATTCTTGTGATTCTCGCACAACTTGCTCGCGTTACCGGGCTAAAACATGGAAAGGTTGTTCATCCAGCAACCAACGACAGCCGCGCTATTTCGGATCTGGTCAAAACGCTGTCAAGAGAGAAGATGCCAACCCGCAACAACGTTATCCAACTGGACCTTGAACCTGTCACGTTCGATTTATCGTCTGTTCCTCTTGACGATGTTCTCCAGTTCCGGGCGGAACATGAGGAAGCATATCGCGCATACATGCGAAATCTTCGGGGGTTTATGGCAGAGCTAGCCGGAATCGACGATCTCAACGAACGGGAAAAGGTGTTGTTGGAACGGCGTCAGGAAGTCGCCGACGCGGCGCACGACGTTCAGCGTTCCACTCGAAAATCACTCGGCAAGAACTTGGCTTCGTGGTTTCTGGGAATTGCCGGCGGCGTTTGGTCCGTAGCCACTGGCGATCCAATCGGAACGGCGCTAACCGCTGCCGGTGCCGTTCCGGGACTGTTCCCGGAGGGCCAAGAAAACGTCAGTGCGTACTCCTACATTTTCGACGCTCATCGTACTTTCGGAGGTTCTCGATATGGATAGCGTCTTGCGCAGAATCCAACGCAAAGGCCGAGTAGTGAGACGTGAATGATCATGCGAGAAAGAGTACCCTCTTCACGGCGTTATTCAGAACATTTAAGTTGCGTGGCAAACTGAATCATGGCTAACGGAAAATTGCTAAGGAAACTTATCCGCTCGGGCACCGAAGGTGACCTGGATGCCTTCTGCGGCGTGGCCAAACAGGTGATAGACGAAGAGCGGCAGAAGCATCATCATTTGCTTGCGAATGATCTGGAGGCCATTCTCCACGGTCGTCAATGCGAGCCCTCCACGCCCGTAATTCGCCGCCTGCTGCCGTCGATACCCGAAGACCGGGAGCGCGGCATTGCGCTGTTGTCTCTCCGCGAACCGGCCCGCGATTTCGAAGATGTGGTCCTGTCCCGCGATAATCTGGACACGATCAAGGAAATTCTCCGCGAGCACAATCGAGAAGAAGTTCTTGCCGCGCATGGGCTGAGGCCAAGCGACCGTTTGCTTTTCTGTGGGCCGCCAGGCTGCGGCAAGACCTTGACTGCGGAAGTGATCGCCAATGAACTCGGCAGGCCGCTCGCCGTCGTTCGGACGGACTGCGTCGTGTCGTCATTCCTGGGGGAGACCGCCGCGAACCTCCGGAAGGTCTTCGATTTCGCCGCTGCCTACCCTACGGTGATGCTCTTCGACGAATTCGATGCTCTCGGTAAGGAGCGCGAGGATGGTTCCGAGCATGGAGAGTTGCGCCGCGTCGTGAACGCAGTGTTGCAGATGCTGGATGCCTACCAGGGGCGCAGCCTCATCATCGCGGCCACCAATCACGAGGGCATGCTGGATTCCGCCATCTGGCGGCGCTTTGAGGAAGTGCTGTTCTTGGAGCCGCCCACCACCGCTCAGCTTTGCCGGTTGCTGCGGGTCAACCTTCGCGGCGTGCGCTATGACTTCAGTCCCGAAGAAGTCACGGACCGAGGCTGGTTCAAGGGTGACTCCCACGCGGACGTGGAGCGGATCGTACTCCGGGCCGTGAAGGAAATGGTCTTGCAAGGGGGGGACTTGCGACTGCGTATGGGACATCTGGAGAAGGCGCGCCGTCGAGAGGAAGCTAGAAAGCACCGTGCGGCAAGCGGTTAAGGCGGTCGAATGCCCGAGGACGGCGAAAGTCACCCGCACCTGCGGTTGTCACGGGAGGACCCGGTTACCCAGCGCCGGTCCCGGCCCAGCCCGTCCCGAATTCCGACTCCGGACGACCCGCAGCGTCATGGAGCGGTTCTCGGAGGACGTCTGCAGGCGGCCCGCGAGGCCGCAGCAACGGACCTCGGTGGCTTTGACGATCGTCGTCTAATCAAGCTGCAGCTAAGTCATAAGGTGTCTCCGGAAGACATCGCGCGAGCGTCCAGCGGCATAGAAGTTGTCAGCCAGGAAGAGGGAACGCTGGTTCTGGCGTTCGCCACAAACACACAACTCGATGAGTTTGAGGCAAAGCTCACCAGGCTTGCCGACGGCGAACAGGTGCCGTATCAGAATTTGCTGTACGCGCTCCAGGATCTGGATCGATGGACCGCCGACGACAGGACCGGCTGGGCGCTGGCGCGCGAAGGGTTTCCCGCCGATGAGTACTTTGTCATCGATGCAGAGCTCTGGCCGATGGCGAGGGGGATCGAACAGGCGCGGACAGCCTTCGAGACTTGGGTTGATGGACGTGGAGCAGCGATTCTCGATTCAGTGAGGAAGCCGTATCTGACGATCTACCGCATTCGGTGCCGACGAAATCTGGCCGAAGAACTGCTGCGTTATCGTGATGTTCGCACGGTAGACCTTCCGCCGCGTCTGGGTATCGGGCGCACACTCATTAGCACCGACATTCGGGACTTGGATGAAGTGTCAAATCCGGCGGACGATGCCCCAGGGATAGCCGTGCTCGATACTGGACTCGCTACCGGCCACCCTGTTCTGGCGCCGGCGGTTGGCGATTCCCAGAGCTTCCTCGCCGGTGCGCCTCCAGCCGATGAACACGGTCACGGAACCTTCGTGTCGGGAATTGCGCTGTATGATGATGTCGCCGAGTGCCTCAGCAGTGGCCGTTTCATCCCGCAGTTCAGACTTTACAGTGGGCGGATACTTGACGAAAGGAACGAGGGCGACCCCAGTTTGATCGAAAACCAGGTGGAAAATGCCGTCCGGTATTTTCTTGAGAATTATGGTTGTCGAGTCTTCAACCTATCGTATGGCGACTTGAACAAACCCTACCGAGGTCGCCATGTTTCGGGCCTGGCAGTTACACTGGATGCATTGAGCCGCGAACTCGATGTGCTTTTCATCGTGCCCACGGGAAACTATGGAGGCGATGATAGCGGTCCCAACGATTGGCGAACCGAGTATCCGGGCTATCTGACGGATGAAAGCGCTACTCTGCTCGATCCCGCGCCTGCGCTAAACGCGGTGACCGTGGGAAGTCTGGCTCGCCACGAAAGAAATGAGCGTTGGCCGAACGATCCCGCCTATCGGCCGATCGCCCGCGCGGACCAGCCATCGCCCTATACACGGCATGGGCCATCTGTCGGTGGTGCCATCAAACCTGATCTGGTGGATTACGGCGGGAACCAGATGGTGGATGTCCGTGCCGGTGGAAATCTGGTGGCAGGCTACCAGGGTGTAGGGGAGTTTTCGATCTCCCGGGAGTTCGCGGCGGGTCGGCCCTTCGCGGAAGATTCGGGCACGAGCTTCGCGACGCCTCGCGTAGCAAATGCTGCAGCCCAAGTGCTTGCTGAGATGCCCGATGCGAGTGTCGATCTATGCCGGGCGCTCCTGGTCTCGCAAGCGAGGACACCAGGTGCCTGCGTGGATCTGTTGGCGGACGTTGACACAATTCGCAATGTGACCGGGTACGGTCTCGTGGACAGGTCCACGCTTTGCCGATCACTGGAGGATTGCGTCACGCTCTGGGCGGAAGAGAACATCGAGAATCGCCACCACCACTTCTACGAGGTTCCTGTGCCGGAGGAGTTTTGGTGGGGCGGCCGACGAGACCGGGAGATCACTGTTGCTCTCGCATACCGCCCACCGGTAAGGACCACAAGAATCGACTATCGAGCTGCGGGGATCAGCTTCAAGTTCGTTCAGGCGGCCTCGCTCGATGACGTGGCCCGACGCTTTAACGCAGCCGTGGATCAGGCGACAACGGAAGCGATTTCTGAACGCAGCAACGGGCGCCGGTTTACGGAACGAGTCCGATCGCGAGGCACTGTTCAGGCTTCTACTTGGACATTCAGGCAGCCATTAGGAGCGATGGTTCAAAGCTCCTGGTTCGTGGTGGTCACTCGAAACGACCCGGCATGGGGAGTAAACCTTGCATCGGAGCGGGAACCATATGCACTCGCAGTTACCCTCTCTGATCGCTTGGCTGAACAGGCCGTACTCTACACTCGAATTCAGGCGCGGCTTCGCGAGCGCATTCGGATTCGAGCCGCCACCTGACCGCAGGCAGCGCGACAATCCGGCAGCCAGTTCCGAACACTGGGTGGACTACTGGACGAGGGGTACAAGTAGGGGCGCAAGCAGGGGTACAAGAATTGGCTCAAGCTGAACTGGGACCCAGTGAGATGGCGATGCTTCGCGCTTGTGATCGCGAAGACGCAACGCGAAGCGAATTGCAAACGGCAGCAGGCTTCGCAGGCCGAACGCGCAGTTTCTCACGTCGACTGCCCGCGCTTTTGCACGACGGACTGCTGGAGATGACGATTCCAGAAAGACCCCGGAGTCTGGTTCAGACGTATCTGTTGACCGAAAAGGAGCGAATCGCACTTGAACTTCGCCATGAACCCGATGCTGCCGTCGATCTGGATGGAGGCGATGCAGAACGGTAGCGCACGCAGGTTTCGCCACCGCCCGTACATCGACCTGTTCGCAAAGATGCGAGGCCCGGAGTTCCCGCCATGATGCCGATTCACGGGCCATGGTGTAGCTCCACAACCTGGAAGACCAGATGTCTTGGCTGCGGGGAACCGGTCTTTTTCTTTCAATGCAATTGCGGATCGCGCGTCCTATTCGATGAGTTGGGGCGGCCGTGGCCCATACACGATTGCGAGACATCCTGGACTCGACGCCTCGTGCGTAGACGAGATGCGACCGGGGGAATTTCGGTTGAAATCAGCGAGGGCGTCACCGCCTATCGCCCTCCTGACGGGGCCATCGACGAGAGTGTGGCACAAGCAGCGAGGCGGCGGCAGAACAAGCCAGACCCGATCGTCAGAATGGAACCGAAAGATGACACCGATGTTCAAATCGTCGGCGTGCTGCGCGAGAAACGCATCGATGTAGATGTATACCGGTCGCTCGGCTTACCGCAAACATCGATGTCAGCGGGATTTCTGGGAGTTCTTGCGACCGATAACTGGAGCAGGGTGACGCTTCATTGTCAATCGCACGAAAACCAAATTCTGAGCTATACCGCATGGGCGCCTACTGAGATGCTCGCATTCGAAATTCGGACGGGCATGACCTTGCAGGCAACCCTGACGCAACAGGCTGTCCCTGCTGGTAGTGAGTGGATCTGCGATAGCTTGGAACCGATATAAAAGATAGGGGTCTCAGAGTTGATTTTCGAGGAACGCCGACTAGAGTTCGTAGACATGGTGGCCGAGGTGGAGGCGACCCGCATCTTGTGCCGACTCATCCCCACTGCTGACACTGATGACATAGTTCGTATCGGTGTGTAGCATCCCAGTTCCCGTAACGGACGGGCTGTCGGTCGACGTGGAACCCAAGGGCAACGAACGACCAACGCCCGCGAACGATAAGGCGGATTGATGGCGCAGCCGGAAGAATTGATTCTGAAGGATGTTCGCTGTTTCGAAGGAGAACAGCGCGGCCGCTTGCGCCCGATTACTTTGTTGGTGGGCGAAAACAGCACTGGCAAGAGCACGTTCTTGGCGTGTTTTTCCGTTATTCACCGAATGTTCTCCCCATTCCAGGATGGATTTGACGCTTCGCCCGATTTCAATCGGGAACCGTTTTCGATGGGATCCTTCAGGGATATTGTCCGTTCCCGGCGCGGACGCAGCGGTCGCATCGATGAATTTCAGCTTGGGCTCGAATTTGCGCGGCGACGTAGGCGCGGGCTGCCGACAGAAGTTTTAGTCAAATTCCAGGAGCAGGGTTCGCAACCTGCGCAGCACTCCTGCCGATACCAATTCGGTCCTTCCGATTTCATCGAACTGCGACAGAGTTCAGAAGGCAAATCGACGTTGGCGACCCCGGTGGAAGAAGCAGAGATCGATTTTTCTCCCCAAATGTGGCGCTTTGGCCTGGACTTCGTTATGCGTCACGAGCGTTTTGTAACACTCTCTCCCGATGACCAGAGAGTAATATCCTACGTGCGAGGACTACTGACGCTCGATGAAGAAAAGAATCGCACCAGACCCACCCGGTTCTCGCTTCGGAACCTGCTGCACACAGACCTGGTTCCGATCGCTCCTCTGCGTGCCAAACCAAAGCGCACGTACGATCCAGTCAGGGAAGTCGACAGCCCCGAAGGCGAACATGTTCCCATGCTCATGATGAGGCTGGATCACAGCGAGAAATCGAAGTGGCAGTCGCTGCACGACGATCTGGTGGAGTTCGGTAAGGAATCTGGACTGTTCGCCGATATCAAGGTGCGGCGGCATGGGAAGCAGATCAGTGACCCGTTCCAGCTCCAAGTCAAAGTGCGATCCGGTTCGCACGCCAATATCATGGATGTTGGCTACGGAGTCAGCCAGAGCTTGCCGATATTGGTAAGCCTGCTGTCAGGCGACGAAATCAGATCTGCCGGTCGTCGCCATGTTCGTGCACCCAAAACATTTCTTCTCCAGCAGCCCGAAGTGCATCTTCACCCTCGGGGACAGGCGGAACTGGCCGAATTGTTTGCCAAGGTGGTGAAAAAAAGGCGCAATCGCTTCCTGATCGAAACCCACAGCGACTACATAGTGGACCGAATGCGCATACTGGTGAGGAAACAACTGTTGCGTCCAGATGACGTCTCGATCATTTTTTTCGAACCGCAGCGCAATGCAGTAAAGATGCATAACATTGCCCTGGACGAATTCGGAAACATCAAGGACGCGCCGGAAAGCTATCGATCCTTCTTCCTGAAGGAGACGGATCGGTTGCTCGGGTTCGCCGATTGAGTCCAGCGACGATGTGCATGATCGTTGACGCCAACAAATTGGGCAGTCTGTTGTCAGACAAACCGACTGCGGATGTGGTGCCGATCCACGATTGGCTGAACAAGCGATCAGGAAAGCTCGTGTATTCGACCGATGGCGGCTTCGCCGATGAAGCGGGCGGGCGAAGCGCCAAAAGGTTGGCAGGATACGCGCGCGCTGGACGTGCGACGGTCATTCCGACCGAAGCATTTGCAGAGGACGAGCGGCAACTTCGCAACAACAAGGGGTTGCGGTCAGATGATCCGCACGTTCTCGCCTTGGCGCGATATTCGCGCGCACGTGTCCTGTACACCGCCGACGCAGACCTGATTCGGGACTTCAAGGACAAGCAGTTCATCGCCAAGCCGCGAGGAAAGGTATATTCCGGCAGCCAGAATGCGAGATTGCTCACACGATCAACGTGTCGGTTATAAGCCGTTCGGTCGTTAACTAGTTCTTGTCCGTAAATT
>JAAXGO010000443.1 GCA_012267425.1 Rhodothermales bacterium | reverse complement strand
CCCGAGTACCGCCAACGCGAAGCGACTGACAGCTTTCTGCAGGAGCACGGGACCACCGCCAGCGGCAGCGGCGTCGCCCGCGCCGAATTCGCCCTGCGCAAAGCGCGCCAAGCCCGCGACGCGCACATTCTCGCGGATTACACCGCCGACGTCGCCCGCGAGCTCAACGAGAGTTGTCTGCGCGGTGAAACCATCGTCGTCGAAGGCAGCCAAGGTACCCACCTGTCGCTCGCCCTGAGCGATGACTATCCCGACTGTACCTCGGACAACTGCACCACCGCGGCCTTTGCCGACGACGTCGGACTCAACTGGCGTCATATCGAAGAAGTCTGCTTGGTGGTCAAAGCACTGCCTAGCCGCGTCGGCACTGGCCCCCTACCACTACAACTAGCGGAGGTGGAGGAAGACCGCCGAGGCATCGTCGAATACGGCGTGACGACCGGGCGACGACGGCGCAAAGCCGAGGGTATCTCCTGGCCACATTTGGAAACCGCCGTCCTACTAAACGGTCCCACCCAGTTGGCCTTGACCTTCTGCGACCACCTCGACCCCGAGGTCGCCGGTGCGCGCCACCGCAGCGCATTGACCGCGCCCGTCCGACACCTCATCGACGAACTGGAGACGCGATTCAACATTCCCGTATCGCTCTGCGATTGTGGCGTGCATTTCGAGAACCTCATCGCTATCAATTGATTTCTCGACAGCGACTAGCCTGCTGCGCGTGGAGAGAAGCAGGAAGCCTCTCTCCACGCGTGGTCCCTATATAGAGGTGCTGCGTGAGGTCTGTTAAGAGTTGTTGACAGTGTAACAAAATATGTTACATTAACAAATACAAATGATCACAAGTTTCAAACACAAAGGACTTGTCGAACTTTTTGAACGGGGTCACAGCCGCCGAGTTCGTGCGGATTTGCAAAGACGTTGCTTACGTCGTTTGGAAGTTCTCGATCATGCGGAATCATTGACAGACTTGAATGTACCGGGGTTCAACTTTCACGGTCTGCAAGGGTTACCTAAACGTTATAGTATTCACGGCAACGGCCCGTGGTGTATCACGTTCGAATGGCAAGATGGTGATGCCCTCAGGGTCAATCTCGAGCAATATCATTGAGGTGACAATGGCCGAATATTCCGTCAATCGTCCGTTGAAGCGTGCGCCTGTTCATCCGGGTGAGATTCTGCGTGAAGATGTATTACCGTCTCTTGAGTTATCGGTTAGTGAAGCGGCTCGACGACTCGGTGTTTCGCGTCAACAATTGCATCGCGTTCTGGCTTGTACGCATCCGATTACAACAGAAATGGCACTTAGAATAGGAAAACTCGTCGGCAACGGTCCTATGCTCTGGCTGCGCCTGCAACAAGCTTGTGATTTGTGGCGTGTAGAGCAGTGCATGAAAGACGAACTTGCTAAAATAAGACCTGCAAATTTGACGTACTCCTAAAGCTAAAGCATTACTGGTGTTGTGCCGAGCGCGTCGGCGATGATTGCACCGGTTTTTTGAGCAGTTCGTCCATATCCGCAAAGTAAAGGATTATCCCCATGACTTGGCTCGTCTTCGCACTCCTCACTGTCTCTTGTTGGGGCCTCTACGGCGTCCTGCTGCACACCGGCCAGATCGCCATGGCCGACCCAGTAAACGGCCGCTACAAGGCCTTCCTCTTCGTCGGCTTGGCCTATCTGCTCACCGCAGTCTTCGGTTCGCTGATCGTCCTAGCCTACAATGGCGCGAGTTGGCTCTACCCAGCCAAGGGCGTCTTTTGGTCCACCGCCGCCGGCATCGCCGGAGCCATCGGTGCGTTGGGCGTCCTCCTCGCCTTCGGGGCTAGGGGGACACCGGCAGTGGTCATGTCCATCGTCTTTGCCGGTGCCCCCATCGTCAACGCGGTCGTCGCCGTGCTCGTGCATCCGCCCGCTGGCGGCTGGGCGGCTGTGCGCTGGCCCTTTGTCCTCGGCATCGTCTTGGCCGCTATGGGCGGCTGCCTAGTCACCTTCTTCCGACCCGGCAACTGACGTGGCCGTCGAATTCAGCACCCGCCGCCGCGTCGAGTGGGCCGACACCGATCAGGCTGGCATCGTCCACTTTGCGCGCTTCTTCGTCTTCATGGAAGCCGCTGAGCACGCCTTCTGGCGCAGCCTGGACCTGAGCGTCCACAGCCAACGCGACGGCGACATCATTAGCTGGCCTCGCCTCACCGCTGAATGCGAGTACTTCCGCCCCGTC
>JAAXGO010000442.1 GCA_012267425.1 Rhodothermales bacterium | reverse complement strand
GTCAGCGACAGTGCGCGGATGCGGGTCATGGAGGTGATCCAGAAGTACAATTACCGTCCGAGTTCCGTTGCACGCAGCCTTGCGACCCATCGCACCTACGAAGTCAGCGTACTCGTACCCCGCCTGGACGATGAGATCCTGGCCAACGGATTCTGGTCACTGCTCATTCTCAGCATTTCAGAGGCATGCATCCAGCGTGGCTATTTCGTTTCGCTCAACATGATTTCGCGCGAAGCAGAAGCAAAGATCAACGATCGCATTCTGAAGGGTCACAACCTCGACGGCTACATCCTCATCGGAGCTGACGTAGCCAATCAAACGAGTCAGGTCCTGAGAGAGATGGTTATGCCATGCGTAGTAATCGGCAACTCTCCGGGACAAACGGACCTATCCTCAGTGGACATCGACAACGTTCACGGCGGATATACTGCAACAAAGCATCTTGTGGAACTAGGCCACCGGCGCATTGCAGCAATCAACGGTCCGATGACTTCGCAGGAGGCGGTCGACCGACATAAAGGCTACCTGCGTGCACATGAGGAAGCTGGCTTGGACGTCTACGAGAATCTGACACTGGAAGCGACGTATTCCCACCGTGGAGGCTACAATTGCATGAAACGACTCGTCGATGAGCGTCCGACCGCGGTATTCTGCTCATCGGACGCACAGGCGGGGGGCGCGCTGCTTGCCATACATGAGGCCGGTCTTGCCGTGCCGAATGATCTATCCGTCATTGGGTATGACGATCTTCCGGCCGCCAGATATACGATCCCTCCGCTTACGACCATGCGCCAACCGATTTACAAACTCGGTGAACGAGCGGCGGACATTGTCCTCGATCAGATAGAGGGCAAACATATAGAGCCGGTCCGGTTTCACCTGCAGGCCGATCTTGTTGAACGCGCGACGTGCAAGCAGGTCAATTAGGCCTTACCCGGTGTTCCGTACGTGGCTGACCAGCCGGCCTAGGAGCGGCGATCCCGTCTCCGAGGCGCGTTCCACATTGCGGTCGATGAGACGCAATCTTTCGCGGACACTCGCACTCGTCGTACCGCCGTCAGCCGGTGTGTTGAGCACGAAATCGAGCATGCGGTCAATCGTTGTGGATGCGACGTGGATGCGTGTGTCAGACGATGCGTAGTAAACGAGAAGACTGCCGTTCGGACGTACAACCGCGCCGTTGCAAAACAGTACGTTGGAGACGTCACCGACGCGCTCGTTGTCCCAAGGAGCCATGAGATAGCCACCCGGGCGGTAGGTTACGACGTACGGACGTTCGAGATCGCAGAGAAAAGCATAGAGGACGTAGCGCAGTCCCGCGACCGTTGCACGCACTCCATGGGCGATGTGCAGCCACCCTTGGTCGGTACGGATCGGGACCGGGCCGACTCCGTTCTTGAGCTCCTTAATCGTGTGATACTTGACGGATTCGATTGTGAATTCATCCTCCAGGACTGGAGTCCGAATGTCGGCGCATGTACCCCAGCCAATGCCGACATGACGTCCTAACGTAACAAACCCGTCCTGAGGACGGGTGTAGAAGCCATAGCAACCGTCAACGAACTGCGGATGCAGAACGACGTTACGTTGTTGCGGCGCATGTGATTTCAAATTGGGAAGGCGTTCCCAAGACCGGAGGTCTCGCGTGCGGGCAATTCCACACTGTGACACTGCCGCCGATGGGTCGGTGCTCGACGGGTCGTGGCACTCTACGGCAAACAGGCCGTAAATCCAGCCGTCCTCGTGGCGGACAAGCCGCATGTCATAGAGATTGGTTTCGGGTTCGTCAGCGGGCGGAATATCGAGTGGGCGGGCCCAGAACCGAAACCCGTCAATACCAGTGGAGCTTTCGGCAACGGCGAAGAAGGACTTCCGGTCCGTACCTTCGACCCGGCACACCAGATAGACCATGTCGTCGATCAATATCGTGCCAGGATTGAACACGGAATTGACCCCCATCCGCTCCATGAGGTACGGGTTGGTAGCTTCGTCGAGATCGTACCGCCAGATCAGCGGTGTATGGTCGCGAGTCAGAACGGGGAACCTGTAGCGGTTCATGCAGCCGCTGTACCAGGCATCGTTTACCTCGTTGGGCCGCGCAAGAAGTGCTTCATGTCGCTCGGCCAATCCTGCAAGTCTGCTGGCGAACGAGCTGGGGGGCGGCGTGCTCGGCATTGACATGCGCTCGGAATTGAAGGAACGCGAGTACTCAGCGCCTCCGACTCTAATTTACCGTAGCATGCCTTCCCAAATGCTTGGGGCTGCTATGTTGGTATCGTTTCCACACGTTCCACTTGGCCGAATTTTCAATTTGGTAACGGTTTCACCCGCCTTTGCGGTGGAGCAATTCGGCGAACCCATTCGCATCGGTACCATAATGGAGCACGAAACTCGCTATTGAGATGGACACATCTCCACCGCACATGCAGCCGGACTTCCGCGTGTCAATTGATTTTGCCATGGAGCGGATGTTGCGTCACGGAATCCTGGACGCGTGGTATCCACGTGCGATCGACCGGGACTACGGTGGATTCCTGACGGATCTGACGTACGAATGGCTGCCATACGGACAACAGCACAAGATGATCGTAACGCAGGCGCGCCATCTCTTTGCCGCGTCGAGAGCAACGGAGCTCTATGCAGATGTCGACATCTATGCCGAAGCAGCCGCAGCCGGAGCCGCCTTCCTGCGTGATGTTCTATTCGATCATGAATATGGCGGATTCCACGCGCTGGTCACGCGGGAAGGGACCCCCATTGACGGTGGCAACGACCCGTGGCTTGCGAAGACAGCGTACGGGCACGCGTTCGCAATCTTTGCTCTAGCCTCCTGGTATCGCGCCTCCGGCGACGAGCAAGCGCTTCAGCTTGCCTGTGATACATTTGGCTGGCTCGAATCATGCGGTGCACACGACGCGGAATTCGGTGGCTATTGGCAGTGGCTGCGTCCCGACGGAACACCGCACAAGTCCTGGTACATGGACATGCCACCCAAAGATCAAAACAGCACTATCCATCTATTGGAATCATTCACGGAACTCTACGCCGTGTGGCCAAATGAGCTCTTGGGAAATCGCCTCGCCGAGCTTCTTGAGCTCGTGCGGGACACCATTGCCACGCCTACAGGCTATCTACAACTCTTTTTTGAAGGGGACTGGACTCCGGTAACGATTCGCTATGCGACTGATGAGCTGCGCGCTGCTAACTACGATTTGGACCACATCTCCTTCGGACACGACGTGGAAACGGCATTCCTCATGCTTGATGCCGCACGGGTTCTTTCGCTCGACGACGGCGTGCGGACGCCAATTGTCGCACGGCGCCTTGTCGACCACGCCCTGCGTTGGGGATGGGACAATACGGAAGGAGGTTTCGTCGACAGAGCATATCGGCTCGCTGGCACAACTCAGCCGACAATCATCGCCGCTACCAAAGTGTGGTGGGCACAGGCGGAGGGGCTGAATACGTTGCTGCTGATGTCCGACAGATTTGACGAGAAAGAGGGCCATTACCTGCACGCATTCGAGAAGCTCTGGGACTATGTCCAAAACAATCTGTTCGACGACGTATACGGCGGGTGGTACTGGGGCGGGCTCGACAAAGAGCCGGAGCGGAGGTGGGGCCCCAAGGCGGAAACTTGGAAAGGACCGTACCATACCGTGCGTTCACTGTTCGAGTGCATTCGACGGATACGCTCAAGTGAACCTGAAGCAAAGCTTTAACCATGACTGGCAAACTGTTTGCTGTATAAATAGTCACCGCATCGAGCGGATTGCTCTTCTGCTTCGACACTGCAGTTGTTTCAGGCACCGAAGGAACGCTCCGCGATCTGTATGCGCCGCAATATGCAGCGCTGAGCGAGGCCTTCGACAGCCCGGCATTCTGGCACGGCTTCCTCGTGGCAGAGAGCTTCCAGAATAAGTACCTCTACACAAAGCGAATCTCCCAGATGGCCGGAGCGTCTGGCACGGCTGCACTTCTGCAGCCTGTCACTATCGGTGACACCAATCCGATCGTGACGGTGGCGGCCCTTGCGATCATCGATCGTTTTGGGTGAAAAAAGCTGATGGTATGGGGTCGATCGGATACATCCTGAGCCTGGGCTCAACGGCCTTCGCTTTTTATACCAACATGGCTGGGTCCGTCATTCTTGTAAGTCTCATCGTTATTCATTGCAGTCCACGCCTTCGGGCAGGGAGCGGTCATCTGGGTATTCATCGGCGAGGTGTTTCAGAATGTGGTTCGTGCGCGGGGACACGCGTTGAGCAGCTTCGTACACTGGATCACGGCCGCTGTCATTTCGCTTGCGTTCCCGATGATCACCGAGGTGTCAGGGGCGCACATTTTCGCATTTTACTCCGGCACGCATGGTCGGACAGCTGGTTTGGGTTTTGACCATGGTGCCGGAAACGAAGGGTGTCTCACTCGACAAATTGAAAAAACGACTCGGCATTACAGCGTAATTGCTCAAGCGACTGACGACTCGCCAGAGAGTGTCCGGTCATATCTTGCTCGCTGCCGACAATAGGGTAGACCCATATGCTGTCGCCGCTGGATTACCTGGTGCTGGTGGTTTATCTCGTGGCTGTCGCCGTCTGGGGAATCCTCATGGCGGGTCGTCAGAACAACACCACGGAGTACTTCTTAGGTGGAAGGCACCTGCCGTGGTGGGCCGTCTGCTTTTCTGTCGTGGCGACCGAAACGAGTACGCTCACGGTCATCAGTGTACCTGCAGTCGCCTACGGAGGGGCGATGACGTTCCTGCAGATCACTTTGGGGTATCTCCTGGGGCGGATCCTGGTGTGCATTTTTTTTCTGCCGCGGTATTTCGAGGGTCGCCTAGTTACCGCCTACGCTTTTCTGGGCAAGCGCTTCGGCGATCGAATGCGCATGACGGCGTCGGCTACGTTTCTCGTTACGCGTCTTCTTGCCGACGGCGTGCGGCTTTTCGCTACTGCCATTCCGCTGAAGATCGTCGCAGATTCCGCCGGCCTGACCGTGTTTGGCACCCCCGTGTCGTATTTCCAGATCATCTTCGTGCTTGGAGTCGTTACGATCGTGTACACTCTGGTTGGAGGAATCAAGGCCGTTGTCTGGATGGACGTTGTGCAGATGGTGCTGTATATCGGGGGTGGAGTACTCGCCCTCATTCTGCTATTGGGCGAGGTGCCACCTGACTGGTGGGAGACTGCCGTCGTTGCAGGCAAGACAACAGTAATCGACCTGGGATGGGGCCAGTCTTTGTCGGAGTGGATTACGCAGCCTTACGTCTTTTTCACTGCCGTCATCGGCGGTACGGTATTCTCGATGGCGTCGCACGGCACCGATCAGCTTATCGTTCAGCGGCTGTTGGCGTGTAGAAATGTCGCCGACTCCCGCAAGGCACTTGTCGGCAGCGCGGTTGTCGTAGCCGTTCAGTTTGCCTTGTTCCTGTTTGTGGGCTTGCTGCTTTGGAGCCTATACAGAGGTCTTTCGCCTGCGGAGTTGGGTCTCTCTCGCGCCGACGAGATATTTCCGAAGTACATCGTAGAGGGACTGCCGCCGGGCGTTTCTGGCCTGGTCCTGGCGGGCATCGTAGCCGCGGCAATGAGTACTCTTTCTTCGTCGCTCAATTCACTTGCCTCGTCCACAGTGATGGATCTCTGGGAGAGGCTACGCAAGGCAGCACCCGAGCCGCTGCATGCCCTTAAGGTCGCGCGTGGATCCACGTTTTTCTGGGGCGTCGTGTTCGTCCTATTCGCGAGCCTGTTCGAGGACACGTCCAATCCGGTCGTGGAGCTGGGGCTTGCCATTGCGTCCTTCACCTACGGCGGGCTCTTAGGCGTTTTCCTATTGGGGCTGCGAAGAGGGAAGACCAATGAAACCGACGCGATCATCGCGTTCAGCGTGTCCATCGTTCTTATGATGCTCGTGATCTTTGGTCTGTGGTTCCATCCCGACTCCGGCTGGGTCATTACGTTTGATCCAGCGGATGACTTTCAGTCCGTGGGCTGGCCATGGTATACTGCCATCGGAAGTGCAGCAACTCTGGCCGTCGGATCATTGCTCCGATTCCGTCATTGATTTTGTTTTTAGGCCGGCGCGGAACGTTCCTACTGCGCCCTCCACCACACGTGAATGGGACTCATTAATCGCCTCTTCGGCAGTAGGCCGCAATTTGAGCGGGAAGCGCTGGAGAACAAGAAAAATGCATCCAGGCAGGATCGAAGGCGCAACGTGGTAGCTAAGACGTGCATCCTGCTGTCCCTGACGACAATCACCGTCCTAGCATTTCAGCGAGGGCAGAACCTTGCATCTACGGTAAGGGTCGGTGACTCGTGGCAGCGAGAGACGCTCGTTGCTCCGTTCGATTACGCCATCTTCAAGTCCGAGGACTCCCTTCAGGCCGAGCGTGACCGTGTCCGCTTTACAACGGAGCCAATATTCCACGAGGATCCAACAGCTTTGGAAGAAATGCTGCACAACCATGAAACCGTGGCGCAGCAGCTGGACGAGATCTTCGGAGCCTACCGGAACTGGCGCGTCAGTGTCGAAATGGCACGGTTAGCAGCAGAAAATAACGATTCTACACAGCTCGAAGCGTTTCTGGCAAGCGCGCGCCGGGACTCGATCCTGCACGTTGACCTCCGACGCAATGCACACGTGAAACTGACCGACGAACAATGGCGATTGTTGGGTGAGGATTACTTAACGAAGAGTCCTGAACTGCCTGAAGATCGGCACTCGGACGAGGTGGAAAGTCCCCTTTACGAGACCCTTCTGGACCAAGTATTCACGCTCAGTACGCCGCTCAACACACGCGGCGTACTCAACATTCCGTACGACAGCGTCTTTACCGACTACATCATCGTTCGTGACACGGAGACGAGTACGTTCGAGTCCGTTCACAGGGACGACATATTCGATCTCAACGACGTCTGGGAAACTGTACAGTCCAACCTGGAAGACGTCGTACCTCGCGACTCCGGACTCGGAATCGTGCCGACCAAATTTGTGCAGGCTGTCTTTGTGCCGTCGCTGAAATATCAGTTAGGACCGACTGTCCGCAAGGTACAGGAAGCCCAGCGCTCTATATCTCCAACGCGCGGCAAAGTCGCCGAGGGCGAGATCGTCATACGCGAAGGGGAGCAGGTCACTCCAGAGACGAAACAGAAGTTGATTTCCTACGAGATCTCCCAGCGCGGACGGGTCGTTCCAGCACTCAGGTGGAAACGAGCCCTTGCGGAGATTATTCTCGCCCTGTCCACCTTCTCAATCTTCTTCCTGTATCTCTTCATGGCCCGAAGGAGGATTTTCAACGACAACAAGAAGATGCTCCTCATGGCAATTCTGTATGCCGCCATCATCGGACTGTTTGCAGTCGCCATCCGTACGAATGCGGATTTCATGTATGCGGTGCCTGTGGTCACCGTGTCGGTGCTGCTGACAGTGATGTTCGATTCGCGTGTAGGGCTGTTCGGGACTCTCGCGCTGGCCTTGCTCGGGGGACTGATTCTCGGGTACGATTACGAGTTCTTTTACGTCACGCTGTTCGGAGGCACTCTGGGAGTTTTCAGCGTCCGTGACATCCGATATCGCAGCCAGTTCTTCCTTAGCGCTGCTTTTGCGTTCGTCGGCTACGCCGTCGCCATTGCAGGCTCGTGGTTGTTCTTGGAGAGTACGGCTGGGCAGCTGTTGTCAAACTTGCTCATGGCGGGCATCAGTAGCTTTTTGCTCGTCATGGCCTATCCGCTGCTCTGGATTTTTGAGCGGTCTTTTGACATCACGACAGATCTCACTTTACTTGAACTTTCCGACGTCAACCACCAGCTGCTCAAGGATTTGAGCCTGCGAGCCCCTGGCAGTTTCAACCATTCGCTGCAAGTGGCCAACCTTGCCGAGGCTGCCGCGGCTGCCATCGGCGCTAACGCACTCTTGACGCGTGTCGGTGCCCTGTATCACGATACCGGCAAGATGATGAATCCCGAGTATTTCGTAGAAAACCAGCGTCAGAGCTTCGATCCGCATAAGGACCTCAGCTCCGAAGAAAGCGCGATGATTATCAAAGAGCACGTCGTGTTTGGTCTCGAACTCGGGCGAAAGGCGCGATTGCCGCACCGTGTCTTGGAATTCGTGCCGACCCACCATGGTACCTCACGCGTGGAGTATTTTTGGAGGCAGGCCCTGGACGACTCCAGAAGCGACGACTTGGAGCCAAATGAATCGACCTACCGCTATGACGGGCCGAGGCCCCACACCAAGGAAACAGCCATCCTGATGCTCGCCGACGGGATTGAAGCAGCAAGCCGCAGTCTAGAGCAGCCAACACACGACCGTATCAAGGACCTCATCGAGCACATCGTCACGGTCCGCATCGAAGACGGGCAACTCGACGAAGCACCACTTACGTTCTCCGATCTTAACCGGATCAAGGAGACGTTTCTGTCAATTCAGTTGGGTGTCTACCACCTTCGCATCAAGTATCCTGGTCAGCCCAAAGAGGGGTAGCCCTTACGCCGGCATTGCTTGTCGAAGCCAATTGATCGACTCCGTGTCCATCACCGGGGCAATTGCACCGTAGCGGTGTTCCGACGTGAGCACGTTTCGCAGTCTACGTTCGCACGGCGGGGTGAAAACAATGGAGTCGGCATTGGCCACAACCGCCGTCAGCTGGTCTGTTCCAGCTTCGATCGAAGCCGCGATTACCTGCCCGGCGTACCCCGTTGCGGTGCGCAGATCTCGCGTCAGGGGTTCGATTGCTTCGGTGAAGCGCGTCACGAGTCCAAGCGTTTCATGCGGCAGCATACGTGCTATGCGCGCTAGCCCGGAAGGTGCAAACGAAACAGTGACGCCCAGGACATCTGCCCGCGGAAGGTGTCCCATGACGTGTCCAAGATCAGAAAAGCGCGCCACCGCATAGTCCGTATCCACATGTTCCACAAAGTCATCGAAATGGACGGGATATACTTTGAGCTGGAGCGCCATGGCTATTTGGCGGGCACAAGGTATTGCGAGCTCTCGGTACGGTGCGGCAAAGATCACTTTAGCAGCGGTCCGCTTTTCGGCTATTAGGTCCAGCTGCTCCTGAAGCAAGTATTCGATTTCTCGCTCATTTAGACCCAGTCCTACGAGTTTCTGCAGGCCTTCGGCGACGATCGAGGCTCCACGTTCTATTCGGTCACTAATGTCCAGTGGTGCCGGTTGGACAACGCGGAATCTCCGCCCGGAGCGCCCATCTACGAGACCTTCTTCCTGAAGCTGCCGGTATGCTTTGCGTACGGTGTGGAAGGAGACGCCGACCTGCTCGGCCAGTGTGCGGGTTGACGGAAGAAGATCTTCGACCTTGAAGTGGCCCACTACAATCCGGTACCGCAGCTGATTGACTAGTTGCTCCCAAGGGGGCACGCCGGACGAGTAATCGATCGTGATCATACCATTACCGGTTCACGGCAAACGCCATCGGCACTGGCAGGCGGTGCATCGTCGTCAGGCCGGGCGCGGCCTTTATCACCGACGGAATTGCGTTAATAAGCGCCGCGACGGTTGCTGTATCTCCGAAAATGCCTCCTCGAATCACAAGGTCGAGGGGCGGTGTGCCGTCTACGTGAATTCTATCAACGGAGTCTTGGGCGCCCACATACATCTTGAGATCCAGTGTTAAAACCGGCACGGCGTTTTGAAATCCCACTGTCCGCTGATGAATTCCTGCCGGACTTCCGGTGCGGACTTTGACGTGCGGTGTTTCCACTGGCTCACCAGCTAGGATCACTTCGAGGGTTTCTCCAATATCGTCCAGCCTCCAGCCTAAGCCGTCAGCTACCATCAGAAGCGATTCTCGCAGGCCGATATGGCCGAAAATCCCACCTGCTTTGCGTGCCTTCACCTCTTCGATCGTCAAGCCAGCCCCGATTTTGCGCTGCAAGGGACCGCGGCGGTGGCTCGCATCCACGACCCGTTCGACCCAAACGCTTCGTACGTCCGTACACGCGCCGGTAGCAAAAAGAGCCAGCACATCCATCGCGTAGCCGGGGTTGACACCCGTACCGAGGATTGTTACGAAATGGTCGCGCGCAGCTTCATCGAGACTTCGGGACAGTTCAGGGTGCCGGTCGTATGG
>JAAXGO010000441.1 GCA_012267425.1 Rhodothermales bacterium | reverse complement strand
TCAGGAGTTTTGCAAGAGGCTCACCTGACAAAAAAATATCACCCAGCATGGGACATATCATGCTACACCAGACCGGCAGCTCAGGCGTCGGCAAGGACAACTATACATGGAACCTTCGGAACGTCCACCTCACAGCGTATTCGTGGGAGGATGAGGTGCTTCTCCTCGAACGGGAACTTGCACGCTCACATTCGCCCTCCGTCTGGAGGAACACCGCAACCGGGGACTCCCCACGCTTGCGCGAATCGACAATGAAGCAGCATACGACCGGCTGCTCCACGCTGCGGTGTCTGAATACATGGAATTCCTTTCCGACGAAGAAATCGTCCCCATCAAGGACTACATGGATGCGGCACTCCGGGCGCGGGTCGGACGGTTTGTGGAGGCGGACGGGCTGCGGGGGTTTTTCTCGAAAATCACCTACCGCGATCCAATCGTGATGCGCACACACCACTACCACTGGTTTGACCTTGCACGCATGCGCGAGGAACCCCACGCAAGTCCCATCAGACGCACGCCGCTGTTATATAATATTTTCGACCAGCGCGCTGAAGGTATGGCGACCGGTATGGAGGAGATGATGATGCATGCAGGACTCCTCGACGACCGCGCACGCGCACGCGAACTCGTGTGGATCCTGCTCGCGCAACGGGCGGCACGCGGACTCGGAGGGCTGTACCAGCACGGACTCGAAATGACACTCGACGAAGCCACCCGATTCGCATCCAAATGGACGCCGTGGGGACTCTTGCCAGCAGACGGCAGTACGATTCAGCACGAAGAGCAATTCTATCTGCAACAGCCAGCCTACGGCACGAGCTATGTCATCGGAAAGATCGACATTGAACGACTACTTGCCGAATATGCCCGGCAGCGGGAAGAATCCTTCGTACTCAGTGATTTTGTTGATGAATTCAACGCTGCAGGTGTCATCCCAGTATCACTGATCTATTGGGAACTCACCGGAAACAAATCCATGCTGCTCGATGCAATCGAAGCGGATTCGTAGCAGAAACGAACTTGCAAACCGTCTCAAAAAACCGTACCAAACGTACATTGCAGTCAATCAAATTCACGTATCCGAAGGCCACAATGAAACGATTCGTTGCACTTCTGATCTGCCTCACATTCGCTACCGACAGTGCTCTTGCGCAGTATGCCCTGCAATTCGGCGCCGCCGTCGCCGTACACGACGACAAAGTCCTGATCGGAGAAGGACGCAACTTGCTGCTTCCCGGTAGCGTGTTCGTATTTGAGCAAAGCGAAGAGGGTTGGACACAGGCTACTTCCATCGAGCCCGCTGGCGAACCGAAGGGATTCGGTCGCGCATTGTCTGCCAGCGGACGTACGCTTGCCGTCGGTGCACCAACGGCAGGCGAGGTACACATCTTCGAAGAAGGTGACGACCAAACGTGGGTACATAC
>JAAXGO010000019.1 GCA_012267425.1 Rhodothermales bacterium | reverse complement strand
AGTGCGCTTTGCCGACAAAATCGCAGCAATTACGCAGGCGGCGCAAGAAAGGTAGGATGAGCAAGTTGGACGACGAAATTCGCGTTGATGCAGAAGAGCTACTGGAACTAGTCGTCGCCATTTTCGAGCGGTGCGGCATGTCCCAAGCGGACGCCGCCCTGTTGGCCGATTCGCTCGTGGACGCAGACCTAGGCGGCACCCACTCGCACGGCGTCATACGGGTGCCTGAGTACGTGGAGAAGCTGACAACCCAAGGCGTGAACCCGACCGCCAAGCCCGAAGTCGTCGGCGAAGGTCCCTCGTTTGTCATCGTAGATGGACGCAATTCAATGGGCCAGATCGGTGCTGCCTTGGCCATGCGGAAGGTGATCGACAAGGCAGCGCAGACCGGCATCGCCGCTGGAGCCATTCGCGGCAGCAATCACTGCGGTGCCATGGCGTATTTTGCCCGCATGGCGCTGCCGCACGACATGATCGGAATCGCGACCACCAATGCGCTTCCGACGATGGCACCCTGGGGAGGTGCCGAACGGCTCTTGGGCATCAATCCGATTGCGATCTCCATACCGGCCGGGCAGATGACTCCCATCGTGTACGACGCCGCGTTCAGCGGATCTTCCCACGGAAAGATTCGGATCTACGCACAGAAAGGGATGCGCATACCCGAGGGGTGGGTACTAGACCGGGAAGGCCAGCCCACGACCGACCCCAAGGTAGCGATCGACGGCCTGCTAGCCCCTATCGGAGGCTTCAAAGGAGCCGGGCTGGCGATGATCATGGGCATCCTTTCGTCTATGCTTTCCGGCGCTAGCTATGGAACCGAACTGGGGAGCATTGAAGACGGGCCAACTCCCGGCGAAGACGGCCACTTCGTCGCCGCTATCCGCATCGCCTCCTTCGAGGACGTCGAACGCTTCAAGTCAAGAGTGGACGCCGCCATCCAGCAGATCCACGACTGCCAACTCGCTCCCGGTTTCGACCAAGTGTACGCCCCAGGCGAATTAGAAGCGATTCGCCGCGCTGAGTACCACGCGCAGGGAATCCCGCTCAATCGCGTAACGCTAGCAGACCTGCGCAAGACAGCGGAGCAGCTCGGTATCGACGTGAACGAATACACATGGCTTTAGGGAATATCCACGAACTCGCCCCAGGCGTTTTCAGCGTTGACAGCCGCTTCGTCGATGGCAAGAACGGCATTGTGATCGGCAAGCGGACGGCGCTGGCAATTGACGGGAGCAACTATGAAGACGAAGGGACTGCCATGGCCTCCTTCATCCGTCAAAACGGCTTCGAGCCGCACCGACTGGCACTTACCCACGGCCACGGCGACCACATCCTCGGCGCAGGGCCGCTGGCGCAAGGAGAGGTCTTTGCTCACGCCCTGACGCCTGCGGAGATCGAGAAACAGGTACCGGGCTGGGCAGCGCGCTGGAAAGTGGATGAGGCCGAGGCGCGAGCGCGGGTAATCCAGCCGACCATTACCTACCAAGACGAACTGCGAATGGATCTGGGCGGCCTACACGCTTGGATGTTTCCGACGCCGGGACACAGCCCGGACGGCGTGAGCATCTACATAGAGGAACACCGCCTACTATTCGCCGGCGACTCCGTGGTGACCGGTATCGTGGCCGCAATCGGCGCGGGTAACAGCGAAGTGCTGGAACACTCCCTCTACAAACTCGCGACGCTCGAAATCGACATCTTGGTTCCGGGGCACGGCGAGGTCCTTTTCGGCGAAGATCAAGTAAAGGACTGGATTCGCTGGGAAGCCAACTATCTGGCGAGTGTGCGCGAGGCCGTCCGCGAGGCACTCGGCGCGGGCATTCCCGCAAAGGACGTGGCGGCACGAATCGAATTCGACAAGTTCATCGGCGACCGCCTGCCCAAAGACCGCAATGGAATGCCGCAACGGCACCTGAATACGGTCGCCAAGATCGTGGAAGAAGAAAAGGAACGGAGAGATAACACATCGCATAGGAGTTCGCTGAGATGAACGATATGATCCGCATGGCCGTCGTGGGCGTCGGGTGGGCGGGAAGCCACCACGTGGAGGGCGCACGCGAGCTAGGTCGCAAGGTTGCGGTGACCTGTCTGGTGGACCGGGATACAGACCATTTGCAGGCCAAGGCAGAAGAGTTCGGAATCGACAAGACGTACACCGATCTCGACGATGCGCTAGCAGATCCCGACATTGATGCAGTTTCGCTCTGCACGCCTCATCCCAATCATGGCCCAGAGGCGGTCGCCGCCGCCAACGCCGGCAAGCACGTGCTGGTGGAAAAGCCAATGGCGCTGACGGTGGAGGAAGCGACCCGCATGATCGACGCAGCCGACCGTGCTGGTGTGCGCCTCTACGTCGCAGAGAGCATGTCCTATCACCCCATGGCGCGCTTCCTGCGCGAGGTAGTGGCAACGGGACGCTGCATCGGCGAAGTAGTGTCGGCATCAGTGTCGTCTGGATTTCGCGCGCGGCCCACCTACGCCTATCCGGGGCGACGCGAGTGGCTTTCCAATCCACAGCTCGGCGGCACCGGCACTTGGATGCTGCACGGCATTCACACCATGGCAATGCTCCGCTACGTTTTTGGTGAGGTCGCTTCGGTGTACATGCAAGAACACCACGCCCGCAGCTTCCAGCGACGCGATGTCGAAGGCACCATGACCGGGCTTTTGACGATGGATGCGGGATTCCAGACAACCGTACTGCAAAGCTGCGAGGTGAAGTTTCCCAACCCTCTAGGCGGCTATGCGATCTTCGGGGACAAAGGGTTGCTCCAAGCGACTCAGGAGTCGTGTATAGCATGGAGCGAGGACAACAGCGATCAGCGAGAGGAGCTTACCTATCCGATCAGCGATCTCTCGGCCTTTGCACAGGAGATCGAGGATTTCGCAGACTACGTGTTAGAAGGCACCGAAGGTCCGACGTCGGGGCGCAGCGAACGGAGGAGCTTGGCCATCGTGCAGGCAGGATACGAGTCGGCCAAAAGCGGTGAGATCATCGACCTGCGGGAGCGATTCGGAGAGTTGTGACGCGGAGAAAAATCCGGCTACCTAAAGATAGCGCTATTTCCACGACATCCCGGCGGCGTAGGCGCAGCGAGCCAGCCCTGCGTTCAGTTTATGCGAAGGTGTTTCCCTGACTCCTTCGCATAAATCTCAAAAAATTGTAGCCCTGTGTCCGTATTCCTGTCCCTGCCCGGCTATAGCTTATAGAGGGGATTGCATCTGCCTCCGAAAATAAACCTGAATTCACAAGGACTACAATCATGGAAACACAAGCTGACCTTACCCCAGGCGATGATCAGTTCGCCACTCTGCAGGAGGCTCGATCCGCTATCGAGAACCTCCAAGATACAGACTACAAAAAGCTCATGCTCATCGCCTGCCACTTTGCCAAGAATAAGCTGAAAGGCACCATTATCGAGCCCGACGATCTACTCCATCAAGCCATCCTCAAGACTCTCAACGGCCGCCGACGCTGGAACCGGCGGTTTAGTATCATCGAACACCTCGACGGGGTCATGAAAAGTGACTCTGGCCATGAGGCAGATAAACGAACTGCTCGCGGTTTCAGTCAACTACCTGAGGATAATGTCGAGTCTATCGACCAACAACCGAGTCCCGAAGCTCTCCTTCTGATCCGCGATGAGCTTAAAGACTTGCTTGACCTCTTCGACGGAGACGAGATCGCTCTCAAACTCCTTCGTCTAAAGGGAGACGGTTTTTCTGCGTCCGAGATCCAACTCGAACTCGGCATAGAAAAGAAGCATTACGAGACCGTGACCAAGCGGATTCGCCGTCGTGTCATCAAGTACTTAGCCAAAGGAAGTACATGACCATATATCCTCTATATCTCTAAAATAGGACCAGACTAAGATGAACCGATTACTGCGTACCATTCTCCTCGAGGCGTCGGAAGACGAACTTCGGGAAGCGTTCGCCGATACAGGCGAGGACCTTGACGCGCTTGCAGCCCGCGGCAAGGCAGCCGCGCAACGTGCCCTCTCCGAGACTCCTGATCCCGCTAGGGTCAAAGACCTGCACCGCGGCCTAGGGGTGCTTCTTCAGATGCTGCGTCGACGTGAGCGACTCTCCATTGACGAGCTTGCAAAGAACGCGAACGTATCCGCGGTTGAACTAAGGCACATCGAAACGGACCCTGCGTTTAACCCCAACCCACGTACGATCTTCCAACTCGAGCAATACTTCAAACTCGACGAGCGTAGCCTCGTCATTCTCTCCGGCGCGGTGCACGTCGAGACCCGAGTTCGCGAGGAGGCGGTACGTTTCGCAGCGAACTCAGAGAATATCCATGGACTCACGAAGGAAGAGCGCAAGCTCCTCAACCAATTCGTGAAGTTCCTAAAGAAACACACTGACTAATGAAGAATCAGCCGATAGATCCGTTCGCAGCACGAGACATCCAAGATCAAGTTGACAAGGTCCTTCTTGGTCTAGACAACCCCGAGCCACCCATAGACCTACGCTACGTGCGTGAGCTTCTCAAACTTGACCGCCGATTCTATAGCACCAAGGAGACCGGTTGGCTGCGTGAATCCGTGAGCAAAGTCAAGGTGGGCACGAAACAACTCGCGATGAGACCTTCCCTCATCCTCGACGTGGTCAGCCGGGCAAGATTGAAGGCTCTTTGGATTCCGGACAAGAGACGCATCCTCATTAACGAAGAACTTCATCCACTCAAAAGGCGGCACGCGGAAGGCCACGAAATTACTCACAGCATTATGCCTCACCATCGCCTATTCCTGTTTGGCGACGATCGTGAAACGTTGAGCACCTCGTGCCATGAGAAGCTCGAGTCAGAGGCCAACTTCGGTTCTGGTCAGCTTCTCTTTCTCAGAGAGCGGTTCATTGAAGAAGCCTACGATCAACCTCGAACCCTTGCCACGGTTCGAAAGCTAGCCAAGACATTCGACAACACCATCACCATGACCCTATGGCGACTCGTCGAGGAAGCGCACGCTGACGAACCTATATTCGGCATCGTATCACCACATCCTAAATATCTCTGCGACGACTTCGACCCAAGGAATCCATGCCGCTACTTCATCGAGTCACCGGCTTTCCGGGCTCGTTTTGGTATCGTCACCGAGACCGAAGCCTTTGAGTCAATTCAGAGCTACGCATCGGGGGCACGCGGCGGCCCACTGGGGGAAGGGTACGGAGACTTCGTTGACTGTAATGGAGAGCCACACCGCTTCTACATGGAAACGTTCTTCAACCGTTACGAAGCGCTCACGCTCGGTACCCATTGTGGCCCTATCCGAACGCAAGTGGTCGTGCCAAAAAATTTTCCGAATCCAATGTCCGTGGGTCCTCTACAATCCGGCATAAGTATGTAGAGCACAGTAGCACATCCCGCTACAGAGGTGCCATCTTCACCATTCCCGTCAGACCAAAAGGAGGTCAACCAATGGGAACCAACGTTACCGAAATCACCAAGTGCGAAGAACTCGACATCGAGACCTTCGCCAAGGAACATCCCGATCTTGAGAAGCCGCCTGCTGGCGTCTACATCATCCGTATCGACCGAGAGCGGAAGCGTGTGCATGAGCCAGAACTTCCCGGAATCAAGATTCTTGCGCTAGTGGGCAAGACACCAGACACCCACAAGCTCTTCCAGAAGTTCCATGGCGGCAAAACCGAGGAGGTCAAGGAGGACGAGGTTGTGAGCTTCCTCAAGGAGGGAATCGAACGATTTCAGACTATCCCGAAGGACACCACTGAGGGGATCTGAAGTGACTGACCTCCGACGTCAGTTCGAGTTGCTCGATTTCGACCTTGAGTTCCTCGATCACCGCCGCCTGCCGTGGGAGGCGGTGATCGAGGGCCGCTGGCAATGGGTGGTACTCCACAACCATCCAATTCCCGGTGGCTACAACCACACGAGTGTGAGCGCCGCACTTCAGTTGCCGCAGAGTTATCCTGACACTCAGATCGACATGGTGTACTTCTACCCCCATCTGGCAGCGACTAACGGAAAGGCTATCCGTCAGCTCTCGGACCATGAGTTCGACGGGAAAATCTGGCAACGGTGGTCGCGACACCGCACCGCCGCCAACCCATGGCGGCGCGGCTACGACTGTATCGAGACACACGTCTTGCTTATCGACGAGTGGCTTGAGCGCGAACTCAGATGTGCCGCATGAGCGATATCCGGCTCCGTCTGACGGATCAGCAGCACACCGATTTGCACCAGCATCTCTTTCCAGGTGATGGGAAGGAGGCGGTAGCAGTTGCTCTTTGTGGTCGAACTACATCGCTTGGGTCGGAAATTCTGCTAGTTCATAAACTCGATCTCGTGCCCTACGAGGCATGTAAGCGCTACCGAGACCGAGTCACTTGGCCTCCTACTCTCATTGAGCAGTTTTTCCGCAAAGCTGCCGATAACGACTTGGCCATCGTAAAGGTACATAGTCACCCCAACGGCCACGATAGATTCTCAAACATCGACGACGACTCGGATAGAAAGTTATTTGAGTCGGTCTATGGCTGGGTTGACGGCGACCGCCCACATGCCAGCGCCATCATGTTGCCCGATGGTCGAATGAGAGCCCGTGCAGTGTTAGTCGGGGGAGCGTTCGCAACAATTCGCCATGTCCAAGTTATAGGTAACGACGTTCTTTTTTGGTACGACCAACCTGAGTTGGCAGTCCCTGCATTTGCCGAACGCCACGCCCAGTTATTCGGACCTGGCACTACAACGCTTCTTGGCCGCCTTCGCATCGCCGTGGTGGGATGCTCCGGAACGGGTAGCCCAGTCATTGAGCAACTCGTTCGCCTTGGGGTGGGTGAACTCGTGCTCGTGGACCCCGACCATGTTGAGGAACGCAATCTCAACCGAATCCTAGGAGCCACAGCAGAGGATGCGATCCAAGAACGGCTCAAGGTGGATGTGATCGAACAGCACATCCACCGGATAGGGCTCGGTACTCAGGTTCACAAGTTCGCAGCCTCCCTAGAGAACCACGCAGCCATGCGAGCTGTCGCGGCCTCCGACCTCGTCATCGGATGCATGGATGGCTTTTCGGGTCGCCACATGCTAGCGCGGCTCGCTCGCTACTATCTTCTCCCGTACATCGATGTCGGCGTAAAGCTCGAAGCCCTTGAAGATGGAACCATCAACCAAGTCGCTGGGAGTGTTCACTACCTCCAACCGACGGGTCTCGACTTTATCGACCGCGGCGTGTTTTCCCTCGAAGCCCTCGAGGCTGAGGACCTGTTGCGAACAGATCCTGATGAATATCGAGAACGACACGCCCAAGGCTATGTTCGGGGAGTTCAGGTTGACCGTCCTGCTGTCATCAGTGTGAACATGCACTTCGCAAGCCTTGCCGTAAACGAGGTTCTCGCCCGGCTGCACCCCTTCCGTATGGACGACAATGAGGAGTTTGGGACTACCCGCATGAGTCTCAGTCATGTATACATCGAGTACGAACGTGACGGAATTGCCCCTCCGCGTACCCTCGCTTCAGTTGGCCGTGGCGACATCGATCCTCCTCTCGGAATGCCTAGCTTGGGGGCACGCCTATGAACGTGCTGAAGCAGGTTCAGGCTTGGCTTCGGTGGCCCTTCAAGCAACTGAAGCATGTCTGGTTCTGGCTCCGGTGGCCCGCGCCGCACCGAACAGTCGTGGTTGATGAACTCCCAGAGCAATTCCGCGACAAGGAGATTTATCTCATTGGTGAGAACGGACACTTCTGGTGTGTGGCTATGCTCTGCCCGTGCGGGTGCAGCGAAGTCATTCAGCTTAACCTTGTAGCTGGAACTCGACCGCTTTGGACTTTCAAACTCGATTCCGACACACGAGCCATTACTCTTAGCCCCTCGATCTGGCGCACCGTAGGCTGCCGTAGCCACTTCCACGTGCGACTAGGTCGGGTGCAATGGTCACCACCAACCAAGCATCTTCCACCAAACCAACCCAATCCCCAACCAAATCGCCAAATGATACAACGACACCATAAAACCGCTAGCGAACCATCTTCGCGGTGATACGTAATCCAGACCAAAGTAGATAATCACCGGCCCCGTCGAGTAATTAGTCGTACACCCACAGAGATTAGAAAAGTATGCGAATATAGCGACCGTGAGCATCGCCGGTGCCCCCGCGCCTAGCGCCACCGCTAAAAACACCGTACCCATAGCGGCAATGTGCGCCGACAGCATCGAAAAACTGTACATCGAATAGAAGTAAATCAGCGCCATAATCAAGACAACCGTTATACCGCTGACATCAGTAAACCATGCGCCGACGTCTTGGGCAAACCAATCAATGAAC
>JAAXGO010000440.1 GCA_012267425.1 Rhodothermales bacterium | reverse complement strand
ATCACAAAACGACGGTCTGCAGCCTGGATCTGTGTGCCTGCACCGTCCGCGTTGCACTCCGACCAGAATTCGCAGCTCGCCGGACCGGTGCCGGTGTTTCCTGGATACATGAAGTTAACCGGTGTTTCGGAAAAGTCGCGTCCATTGCCGCCAAGGGTAATCCTCTTGCCATCTTTCCAGCGTCCCGACAGGTAATTGTAGTAGTCAGATCCATTGCTCGGGTCCTCGGTGACGCCGCCTCCGTTATCATAATAGACGAAGTACGTCATCTTGAGGTTTTTGAAATCGGGGATCTTCACGCCACTGACCTGCGCGGTATCACCCAAAGACGGCACGATCGGACCCTGAAAAAAGTCGTAGCCTGCCGCGGGCGGGCCCGTACCGTAGCCATCGCCTCCTTCGTCTTCGTTATCGGAATTCCACACGAATCCCATTCCGCGCAGCGTATCGGAACCGACCCAGTCGTCTTGATAGTTGCCCAGGTCGGGATCCGAAAACAACCCGATGTAGGCATCTGTCAGCGGGACGTTGCCCTTATAGAATAAGTCGTACTTGTAAAACGTCGAGTTGCCGATGTCGCCCGACGTGTTGAAAGCAAATGCCAACACGTGTACTTCTAGTCCGATCGGAGGCGTGTCGGCACCGCCGGGAAGGTGCTCGTTGCCGCGGTCATTCATGATCCACCAGATGGATTGATCACCTAGTATCGCCGGGCGCTCACCACCCGCAAGATCAACAACTCGGTCAACACGCTGCGCCAACGGCTGGTCCAAAAGGAAGATCTGTTCGCCCTCTTCGTCGACTTCACCGTCATTGTCGTCGTCGAGACCGTTGTCCGGAGCAGCGAGAGTCGGCGCACCGAGACCGGTCGGCCAATCCCTCAAGTCCGGCGTCGTAGCTCCCGTCGCCTCGTACTCGAGGATGTCGGTACGACTGACCTTATAGATTCTGTCGAATTCACTGCAGTCCGCAGGCGGTGCGCCGGTGTCATCCAGCGGCCCTGACCAGAACTGATAGCTACCATACCGTGCTGCTGCGGCCCTGAGCTGGCCGCCGACGAGGCCACCCACCCAGATGCCAGATGTGAAAATGGCGTTCGCACCGCCGCCTTTCGGCACTTCGTACACAAACGGGTCACCACGCCAGAATAGGTTGCCGTTGTTCAGAATGCGGGCCCTAACGTTATTGACGTCGAGGTAGGCCTCGCTAAGCGGCGAGGTACATTCGCCAACCTGCGCGCGCACCTCTTGAGCAACTCCGATCAGGAGCGCCAACATGAGAAGCAATGCTATGTTGTGGTATCGCATCGTTTTCCTGCCTGTTGG
>JAAXGO010000439.1 GCA_012267425.1 Rhodothermales bacterium | reverse complement strand
GCTCGACCTCGCGCGCTACGCCGATTCTAAGGGCTACGAAAAAGACATCCCACGCACTATTTGGCGCTGGAGGGATTGGGTCATTCGTGCATTCAACGACGATATGCCGTTCGACCGCTTCACCGTCGAGCAGCTGGCCGGTGATCTGCTGCCCAACGCAACCGAGGCACAGTTGATTGCCACGGCCTTCCACCGCAACACGATGACAAACACGGAAGGTGGGACGGACGACGAGGAGTTTCGCATTGCCGCCATTGTCGACCGTGTCAACACCACCTGGGAAGTCTGGCAGGGGACATCATTCGGGTGCGTGCAGTGCCATGGCCATCCGTATGACCCATTTCGACATCGGGATTACTACTCGTTCCTGGCATTCTTCAACAATACAGCGGACAACGATCAGGACGACGAATCCCCGACCCTGCCTCTATTTAGAGAGGAGCACCGGAAAAAGGGAAATGCTCTACTGAGCGGTATCGAAGAAATTGACGAACAAATGCTTTCGCTCGTCCGCACACCCGAGCTCATCGAAGCACGGCGCGTATGGGAGGAGAATCTCGATGATCCCGCCGTCGTTGGCAAAGTCGAGGGCCGTGCACAGAACGAGATCCTGCGGATTGCAGCCACGGAAGAGGTGGAGCGTGATGCTGGGCAGATAGCGTTCATAGAAGCAGTCTTCAGCGAAGTCCATGATGATCCTCGCCTCATCGATCTTCGCAACGAACGGAGAGAAAAGCGGATCGTCGTACGGGAGCTCGAGCCCGTGTTAACCCCGATTATGCAGGAAGTCTCCGAGCACTCACGACGGACAACCTACATACACGAGCGGGGCAATTTTCTGCTGCGTGGCGAAGTCGTCGAGCCGGACGTCCCGGATGTGCTTCCACCACTTGCCGACGATGCCTCGCGCGACCGGCTGTCGATGGCTGAGTGGCTCGTGCGCACCGACAACCCGCTGACGACACGCGTGACCGTCAATCGCTTCTGGGAGCGACTTTTCGGACGTGGCATTGTGAGCACGCTGGAAGATTTCGGAACGCAGGGTGAGCTTCCCAGCCATCCACTCCTTTTGGATTACCTGGCACACCGATTCATGCACGATCACGCCTGGAGCATAAAGGCGCTCCTTCGTGACATCGTGCTGTCGGCAACCTACCGGCAGTCGTCCGAAGTCACACCCGGCCTGTTGGCGCACGATCCCGACAACCTTCTTCTGGCGCGCGGGCCGCGGTTCCGCCTGACTGCCGAACAGATCCGCGACCAGGCACTTGCCGTGAGCGGACTCTTAAGTGACAAAATGTACGGACCGAGCGTGATGCCGCCACAGCCCGACGGTCTCTGGCAAAACCCGTACGACCCAGCCACCTGGCAGGCGAGCTATGACGAAGACCGGTACCGGCGTGGACTCTACACATACTGGCGGCGCACGGTGCCGTATCCCTCCATGGCCACATTTGACAGCCCGAGCCGCGAGTATTGCGTCTCGCGGCGCATTCGTACGAATACACCGCTACAGGCACTCGTTGCGCTTAACGACCCTAGCTTCGTTGAGGCTGCGCAGGCGCTTGGCAGACGCATGGCCGAAAAGCCCGTGCCGGACGAGCAACTTGCGCTCGGCTGGCGGCTGGCACTCGCACGCGAAGCCGCAACAGAAGAACTCGGCGCCCTGCGAACACTCTACAACGACGCGCTTGACCACTACACACGTGCACCCGATGACGCGGCAGCCATTACCGGAGGCACAGAATCAGCAAACCTCGCCGCCGCGACGGTGGCTGCAAATGCTATCTTGAACCTCGACGCATTCCTAACCAAAGAGTAAGGCACATGAACCTTGCTCAAGAAGTCCGGCAGACGTATCTGCAACATGTTACGCGGCGGCATTTTCTGAAATCCTGCTCCGTAGGACTGGGCGCAATTGCGTTCGCCTCACTGGACACATCGTCCACCTTTGCCCGAGCACCGGATCCGCTCAAGCCTCGCGCACCGCATTTTACGCCGACGACCAAGCGCGTCATATTCCTTCACATGGCCGGTGGACCGTCGTCGCTGGAGCTCTTCGACCACAAACCTGACCTTGCCCGCCTCGACGGCGAGCAATGCCCGGACTCGCTTCTTGACGGCAAGCGATTCGCCTTCATTCGCGGCATCCCGAAGATGTTGGGTCCACAGGCAACGTTCCGACAGCACGGTGAGTCGGGCGCCTGGGTGTCGAACCACATGCCGCATCTGGCCCACATGGTGGACCACATGGCTTTTCTCAAAGCCATGCACACTGAAGAATTCAACCACGCGCCGGCACAACTGCTCGTTCACACCGGCAGCGCCCGCCTGGGGCGCCCGAGTATGGGCTCGTGGGTGACGTACGGACTCGGTACGGAGAACAAAAACCTTCCGGCGTTCGTCGTTCTCCTTTCCGGTGGCGTTGCACCCGATGCCGGGGCAAGCATCTACGGAAGTGGTTTCTTGCCAACAGTCTACCAAGGCGTCCAGTGCCGGTCGAAAGGCGATCCGGTGTTGTTTCTGAAGAACCCCGCCGGAATGCCTCCTGACTTGCGGAAACGCTCAATCTTGGCGATTAATCGCATCAACAGGCAGCAGTACGAGCAAGTGGGAGATCCCGAAGTCCTCACACGCATCTCCCAGTATGAAATGGCCTTTCGTATGCAGACGTCTGTACCGGAAGCCATGGATATTACAAAAGAGCCAGCATGGGTCCACACAATGTATGGCACGGAACCCGGTGCCACGTCGTTCGCCAACAACTGTCTCTTAGCGCGCCGCTTGGTGGAGCGAGGCGTGCGCTTCGTACAGCTGTTTCATTGGGGCTGGGATTCACACGGGGCCGGCGCCAACGAAGCACTCAACGTTGGCTTTCTGGACCGGTGCCGGGAGACTGACCGTCCGGTGGCGGCCCTTCTTCGCGATTTGAAGCAGCGTGGTCTCTTAGACGAAACCCTCGTAATCTGGGGCGGGGAATTCGGCAGAACGCCAATGCTCGAAAACCGCAGCGGCGCTGACAATCCGTTTGTCGGGCGCGACCACCACGGCGATGCCTACACCATGTGGATGGCCGGCGGTGGCGTGAAGGCAGGTGTCACACACGGCGAAACCGACCCGATCGGCTACGCAGGCATTCATGGACGCGTGCACGTCCATGACCTCCAGGCAACAATCCTGCACCTTCTTGGATTCGACCACGAACACCTCACCTACCCGTTCCAAGGACGTGACTACCGTCTGACAGACGTTCACGGATCGGTTGTACGGGAAGTGAT
>JAAXGO010000018.1 GCA_012267425.1 Rhodothermales bacterium | reverse complement strand
GAACGACCCTCCAAAGTAAGAGGACCATCCAACGCCATCCCATCGTCGATAGAAAGGTGGGGTGCAGACACCGCTTACGGAGAACTTCCCGATGTCCCGCCCCGATTCTCTCTGAAGGGTTTCCTGTTACTTCTACCATTCCCGCGTTTCGCCGGTCAGCTGGCACGCGTATTGGGAGGGAAGGCCGAGTTCAACGAGAAGATCGCGGGCCGTTGCCGGCTCCCGCCGGCACCGGCATGCGGCCGAGTTCCTCGGCGACTACGCCGGAACCCTGGTGAGCGACGGCTACGGCGCCTACGAGGCCTATGTCGAGGCGCGCAACGGGGCGGTCCGGCACCAGGGCTGCTGGATCCACACCCGCCGCAACTTCTGGGAGCAGAAGGACGACCACCCGCCAGGATCTGCGTGGTATCGAGCCCTTGAGCGAGATCGACCTCGAACTGCGCCTTCTGGCCGGGCGGCGCCGCGATCTGGTCGTAGCGCAAACCCAACGCCTCGCGCGGATGCACGATCTCCTGGTGAGCATCTTTCCTGACCTGGAAAGCGTCCTCGATATGAGACTCAACAAATCGTTGGTGCTTCTGACGGAGTACGTCACACCGGCGGAGCTGCGGGCCACCGGCAGGAAGTGTCTTGTGCGTCACCTGAAGACTGCCAAAGTATGCAAACCCGAGGTGCTGGCCGTGCGCGCCCTGGAGGCCGCCATGGGCCAGCCGGCCACCGTTCCGGCCGAACGCGTGACCGCGCGCATCATTAAAGAAATCGCGGCCGAGGCCCTCGCCTGCCGTGCACGCATCAAGGAGATTGAGGATGAATTGACGGAACTGCTCGACCGTCACCCTGACGCGGCCCTCATCCGCAGCCTGCCCGGCATGGGGGCCATTCTGACCGCCGAGCTGATTGTCGAAGTGGGCTCCATCTCCCGTTTTCGCTCCGCGGACTCACTGGCCGCCGCGGCCGGCGTCGCTCCGGTGCTGCGTCAGTCCGGCAAGGTCAGGATCCTCAGACGGCCCTTCGGCGGCAACAAGGCCCTCAAGCGCATCTTTTACCAGGCCGCCTTCTGCTCTCTCAATCACCCCAATAGCCGTGCCTTCTACGACCGAAAGCGGCGCGAGGGGAAACGCCATCACCAGGCACTCCTCGCCCTAGCGAGACGACGTGTCAACGTTCTCTGGGCGATGCTTCGGCATCGAACATCCTTCCAGATGAACTTCAAACATGCCGATTGACAACCGCATCGGCGGTCGCAGCCAGGGTCGGTAGCCGGGCGATTACCGCGCCTTTCTTCCGCTCCGCGCGTCGTAGCTCGTAGAGCTTCTGGAGGTTGAGCCAGAACTCACCGGACGTGCCGAAGAAACGTCCCAGGCGGAGAGCAGTGTCACCGGTGACCGCACGCCGGCCATTGATAATCTCGGTGATGCGGTTCACGGGCACCTCGATCCGCCGTGCAAGCTCGGTCGCGCTCATCCCGAGGGTGTCGAGATCCTCGCGTAGCGTTTCGCCCGGATGGATAGGGTCACGCATGAAATGTCTCCCTCTCAGTGGTAGTCGGCGATTTCCACCTCGGACGGGCCGGGACTCCCCTCGATCCATTCGAAGCAGATTCGCCACTGGTCGTTGATGCGGATGCTCCACTGCCCCTTACGCCGACCCTTCAGTATCTCCAGACGGTTGCCAGGGCGCGCCAAGTCCCCGGGGCACGTGGCGGCGTCGAGCTGGTCAAGCTTGCGCGAGGCGGACCGCGCGAAACCGAAGAAGGCCGCAATCCGGCGGCCCCGGTAGAACGCCTCCGTCCTCCTGTCCGCGAATCCGGCGATCACGACAATTCCAACCCGTAACGGCCATCCTATGTCAACCCTAGCTGCCACGTCCGCATTACGTCAAGCATAACGCCATGCGTTCCCCCACTACACCTTCGCCGCATAGATCAAGTCGTACTCGGCAAGGGTTCCGACGAAACGCACGAAGCCGATCCGGTGTTCACAAACGAAACGCACAACAAGGAGGACAGAGGTGCGTCACCTCAAGCGGTTAGATCGTCGGTTCTTGACGATTCCATTCATAAAACTCTTTCCACAGGTGTGTTTATCGTCCGCGATCTCATCAAAGATAATTCACGAACACCTACCGTTTCCTGCATCTGCTGCCCCTGTTCATTTATCGGATGCTACACTCTCACCATCCCATTCTTCCTCAATCGATCATGAACGAAGGTTGATAGGTCTTGTTCGCCTGCCGATCAAAATCAAACTCGTAGACGATACAAGGTGCCATCGCCTGATCATGCTGGCCGAGATAAAACAACAGACTATTGGGGGCAGCTGGAAAAACATGGATGACAGCATCAGGATCATATTCCTTCACCGCACGCGCATGATTGGATATCTGTTCGGCGAGGGTAGCGGCGTGCTCCCCGCCGGCGATGCTTCGCTGCCCGGGTCCGGTTGGCATTGAGCATGAGATTAATTTGCTCACACCGGGCAATTTTGCCGCCAAATATGCGCGCACTTGAGAAGCTGTTGGTTGAGATACGCTGATAGCGATCGCGATATCGCGCCCTTTGCCCAGCTGCTCCTCTTCAATTTCGAAACGGTCGCCCTTCGCGTCCGAGTCGTCATCGATACGCCAGGTTCTCGTACCGACACGCCCCTTTTGGACGAGATGCGTCTCAACACCGGACTTCAGGTGAAGCACGGTCCCAGCCAGGAATGCGATTGATGCATGTGCATCCAGTATCAGCCGAAGCTTCGCGGATTTCTTGACCACGGCCCGGAGAAATCTTTCGACTTTCGGGCGGATGTCACGCTGCCATTCACGTCCTTCCTGTAGGTAGCGCTGCCGAAAGTCGTCAGTGAGCAGCAGGGTATCTTCGGGTGCAGCGCCAACGATATCGGCTGCCGGCCCAAGAAAGCTACGGATGGCGACGGGAAGAAAATTGTCCGGTGCTGTGGACCGCTCCTTGAGAAGCCCCTCTTCCTCGCAGAACTGCATAAGTGATTGACGGTTGAGAGCGTACAGCTTACGCACTTTTAGTTGCCGTGCCAGTTCGTCGTATCGGAAGTCTGAGTCGGCAGCGTTGCACGAAAGAATGCCTGCGGCCTCCGCCTTAAGGTTGATATGATCGCGCAATTCCCGCAGCGACCGATGGCTGTCGACGACGCGGAGACCATGCACGACTGCCCGAAGCTGATCGTCGTCTTCCAAGTCAAGGTGCTCCCGCCAGCATTTCCGTACCTTTCCCATGCGGCTGCGGTCGGTTGTACCGTCGAACAGACGCTCGACGAGGAGCGTCTTGTCATTGCCGGAGATCAGCGCAGCAAGCGGATCGCCGTCCTTGATGCGATAGGTGGTGAGAAGCGTAAATTGTGCCGACGTGGAGACCGCCCGACGCGCCTGTTGGAGGCGTTCGAGCAGGGAGAAGGATCGGGCTCCAATGAAATCTGGCTTGGTGAAGTTCTTATAACCAAACCGTCCGCCCGTCTCGACGTGCCATTTGATCTGATGATACTCGGCCGAGATGCGGTTCGGGCCGGAGCGCGCAACCGGGGGATCGTATGTTACGATAACATCGTCGAACGCCTTGGGGCCGTCCGCCTCGAACGTTACTTCAACGACACATGAGTGCGGCAACAGAAGATTGAGGGCGTTCTCCCAGAACACCCGTGCCTGATAGTTATCGCCATGCCAGCGGGCGACGGTCGCGTCAGCCATGAGCCACTTCCAATTCCGGGGCTTGGTCGTCTCGGACGATCAGGAGAGTGGAAACTTTGGTCCGAATAGCGCACGCCACGCCTTGAGCGCCTCGCCGTTGCGGCCACCGCGGGTATGGTCGATTGCGATGGTTGCCTCACTGCTAGCCACCCTCAGAAGGTCGCACGCACGCCGCTTGCAGGTTGCATCCATGCAGTCGCTGATCGCCGGTCCGAGGCCTGCGGGATCAGGCCATTCGTCGAAGATTCGGTCGGCTAGCGTCGAGAAGAATCCCTGGATCTCGTAGTCGAAGCGTCCCTGCCAGCCGCCGTAGAGGCATTGAAGGGCCATGACCTCGATGAGGAATGAAGGCTTGACAGGCTTTTCGTCGTGACGATCGTTGTTGTTCCAGTACTTCGCCATCCGCACCAAGCCTTTCCACTCATTTGAGAACGCTTGGTGTGCCGCGGTGGCCTTGCTGGCGTGGATCTCGGGATTGGTCTTGATCCAACGTCCGCTATCGTCGTCCGGGATCTCGTAGTTGTCGCCAGCGGCGAAGGCAGGCACTACGTCGACGCTGACCACACGATAGTCGGTGTTGTCATCGGCATCGACGACCACACCGAAATCCACACCGACCGAACGGCTCTGCCTCCGGACGGCGTTGTCGCCGTATTTGTTGACCAGAGCATCATGGACGTCACCGATCACGACAGACGGTGCTTTCGAGCGGTAGTGCCTTTCCGTTTCACTCAGCTCGAAGAAAATGTCGATGTCCTTGAGCGGCTTGGTCTTCGTGTGGCGGGCGTAGGACCTGCCGGCTGAGTTCCTCGGCAAAGCCGATGATCTTTCTCACCATCTGGTCCTCCAGCTTCTTGTGGTCCCCGATCAGATGCTCGGGCACCAGACGGCCCTTGGAGAATGGAATGGACGCCTCCC
>JAAXGO010000438.1 GCA_012267425.1 Rhodothermales bacterium | reverse complement strand
TCTACCAGCTGAGCTATTCCCGCGTACTGTGTAGAATTCTCCCGATCCGCGAATGATCCGCATGAACAGGCATCGCCCCTTCCTGTTCCAAGCGGCTTGACGGATACTTCCAGGTATCCATAATGCAGATTCAAGGCGCGATGTGCGACACGATATTTTCGGTTGCCGGCGCATCGCCCTCACCAGTACATGCTCGAATTGGATTGCACGTACCAAATACATACTCCTGACTGGGTGTATTCTCTCGCCCCACCCAACCGGGCACAACGCCGACCTGCCCCCCAACGAATCCGATGTTCAGTACAACTGCGAATACGGTTCATACTCTTGGCGTTCTTCTTCTGCCTGTTCGCTCCGGTAGCTGCCGCACAGGAGAACACGGAAGAACCTCCAGCCCTCGTCTTGGAGGTTGTCTATACGGTTGACGGTGTCGCAAACCTGCAGGGTGGACTCAAGCGGGGTACGAGGATGCCCCACAATATCGACATCCTCGTAAACCTCGATCTTGAGCAGTCTCTCGGCTGGAATCACACGACGGGGTTCGTGTATGGACTGGGCAATTACGGCGGCATGCCGACGGAGCTTGTAGGTGACCTGCAGGTGACCAGCAACATCGAAGCGGACACTGCGTGGCGCGTTTATGAGGCCTTTCTCGAACTCTGCTTGTGGGCCGAGCGGGTCTCGTTGCTCGCCGGATTGTACAACACGAACAGCGAATTCGACGAACTGGAATCCGCGGGGGTCTTTCTCAACGCTTCTTTCGGGGTCGGGCCCGATCTGTCGGCAAGCCGAGACCAGGGTCCGTCAATTTTCCCGGTGACATCGCTCGCCGCTCGCGTGCGAGCATTTCCGCGTCCGTGGTGGTACGTGCAGGCTGCCGGTATGGACGGCGTCCCCGGCCTTCCAGGCCATCCATACGCAGGCCCGTTTCATTTTGACGCAAACGATGGCGTGTTTCTCATCGCTGAAACCGGCTTGCTTGCGGAACTAAAGAAAAGCACCGCTAGCCGGCAAGCTCTACCGAGTCCACACAAATA
>JAAXGO010000437.1 GCA_012267425.1 Rhodothermales bacterium | reverse complement strand
CGTCGAGGGTCACCGCTGGAGCCTGCGCATATCGTGGGAGGTTGGCTTCGTAGTATGCCCGCAGCTCTGTCTCGGTCGGCGGCGGGACGACATCGCTGCGCAGGTAGTGCAGCATCGTCTGCACCAGGATGTCGTGAATCCTCGCATCGTCCTCGCGCACCAGTGCTTGCGCCTTGCGGGCGAGAACCTGCTCGTAGATGAAGTCGTCCTCGACCTGCTGGCGCTGCCCGAGGGTGAGCGGTCCGGCGCGGGGCGCCTCGAGTTGAGCGATACGTCGCTCGATCTCAACGCGATCGATCTCGATCACCTCAGTCCGAGATCCGACCAGTTTCGCAGCCAGGAACAGCATCAGCGCAAGCACGACGAAGTGGGTCGTGGGCTCGCGCAGCACGGCGCGGAAGACGGATCTCGGCTGGCTTCGGTCAGGACGTTGCTGCACTTAGACCTCCACTCCGGGGGGAAGCGTCCGGTTGAAGGACGGCTGCGATCAGCTTACCAAGCTATCTGCGCTACACTGCACCGTCGAACTGGGAGTACGAAACAGCCGCACACGTCGCGGCCCGTCGGTATCCGGAGGGCTCGTTGCACGGCCCTCAAAGGCCGGCTGATGAGCCCTTCTGTATCCTTCTCGTAACCTCCTTTTCCGCGTCGCGCACTACCTTATTCTCCGTATAGTACAGTGCAGTAGGATCGATCTTTAATTCCTCGACAAGCCCGACGTGCCTCCGCAGTTGATCGATCTCGTTGATGCCGATAACGATGGCTTGCCGAAGAGCTACAAGCCCGACGACGATCAGCAATATCGAACTTATTTTTTGCTTCATTGTCATCACAAACTGGCCGTGATATCCGGGAATACCCTATAGAACATTATCCAGGCCATCAGGAGGGTGAGACACAGGTTCAGTGTCTGACCACACACGTACAGGATTAAGGGCTTGCCGCCATGGAACTGAGCCTTTAGTTCTCGAAAATTGGCAGACATGCCTATGCTTGCAAAAGCCAAGCAGAAGAGCCAGCCACGCATGTCGGATGTAAAGGCCAGCGCCCCGTTCTCCATGAGTACTGCAACAGTATTCGGATTCAGGGCTTCGTATAGGAGCGAAAACAACAGACTAGCTCCCAAGAATCCCAGTACAAATTTGGGGAAGCGAATCCAAGTCTCAGACGCTCGGACAGTGCGCGCTTGTGTGTTGTCAATTCGCGTGGTCCAGTAAACCGCGACCGCAAAGGCCAATACTCCGATCAGTATGTTTTGGATCATCTTGATTGTAGCGGCTACATTCAGCGCCGTATCGCCGAGAAAAGCTCCGGCCGCCACGACGGCACCGGTCGCGTCGAGCGTGCCGCCAATCCAGGCACCCCCCAGTACTTCGGGTATACCCACGGCCGTTATGAAGGTCGGCAGGACTACCATCATGATCGAGGTGAAGATCATCGACAGGCCCACAGCCGTCGTGAGCTCCTCCTTGCTGGCTCGACAGGCCGCGGCCGTTGCAATGGCGGCCGACACACCACACACGGACATGTCGGCGCTGATCGTGATGTTCAGAGTCGGTGACGTGATCCTCAGGATCCTTTGGCCAAACCAGAAGGTAGTGAGTAGGACAATGGGCGTTACTATCCACGCCACGAAGATCCCCGGCAAACCGATGGCTAGAATCTTGCCGAACAGCACTTCAGCACCCAATAGCACCAGGCCCGCCTTGATGTACAATTCGGGCCAGAGCGCAGGTCGCGCAAAACCGGGGACGCCGAAGACGTTGCTGATTACCAGACCCAGGAGGATCGCCCACAGCGCGTACCCAAAGCCCATGTTTCTGAACTCGGTCTGGTTGGCAAGCAAGAACGCGAAGAGCCCGACAAGGAAAACGAAAGCAAATCCTCCCAGAAAAATCGAGAATTGTTGCTTCATCAACGAAATCCCGATTGCCAATAGCAGCGCCAGACCAACGAACAATGCGAGTGCATAAATGAAGAAATCTGAGGACAGAGACGACAGTGGATTGACGTCCCAGCGGCCAGGCCTAGAAGCGTCTACCATGTTGCTGAGAAAGACAGTTACAACGTTGCCGCTATCGTTATTGTCGTTCCAGTCCTCCAAACTGAAACCGGATTCATCGGCAGCTGACGTAAGGGCTTCGTTGACACCGGAATAAGGGACAATAAGAAAGGCAATAAGGGCAAGTATAAGAACGATAGAGCCAAGGAGAATGGCGACAGAATCCTCGGTCCAGGTCTTCATAGCCTGCCTCATTATTCTATCGGGCCAATGGATAAGATGAACGAATCGTTCATTAGACGATTGAGTTGGAGCATCTAACGATGTTCCAGGAAATGAATTGTCATTCCCGCTGAAGTCCAATCGCTTCACTCAGCATGTTCTTCCATCCCTCACTAGCGATGAACAGTGTCTCTGGGAACGTTCTGTACTGCATGATCTCCTGAAGAATGTTCGCCGCAGCGTAATTGTTGAGCGCAGTTCCGGCCAGGTACTGCAGACGGAGGTTAAGATCGGTGTTGACTTGTGCACCGCGAAGCCACTCCTCCAGGTCACGACCGCTTCCGGCATATGTCGAAAAAAGAGCGATTGGAGACTCGAATCCGGATTCTGTCAATGATTGACCTACGGCACCGTATCCTGACTGCTGAAACCGCCTCTCCATTCCGCTGATGTCGATTCTTGTCGGACCGGAATCCAATAACACCAGGTCATAACCACGACCGCCGAGCGTATTTGCCCAGATCGTACCGTCTGGGAAGACTTCGAAGAACGTGGCCAGGGCACTACGTACAGCCTCCGTGGTGCTCTCATAGAGCGGGACCCACTGCGTGACGACACCTCCAGGTGTGAGGTGCCGTTTCACTGACTGGAAATACTCGCGCGTATAGAGAGACGCTGCACCCTTCACCCATGGGTTCAGGGGATCGGACGTGATCACGTCGAATTGCTCATCGCTTGTCAATATGAAACTGCGGGCGTCATCATAGATGATCTGCGTGCGAGGATCTTTGACGACGTCGTTGTTTTCCTCGACGAACCAGGTCGACACTACTTCGGGGATCAGCGGCTCGATTTCGCAGATCACGAGGCGAGTGATGTTCGGGTACGGCAGGAACGATCCGGCCGTAACTCCTGAACCGAAACCGACGACGAGCACGGACTCCGGATCCGGATGAACCAGGGCGGGGAGGTGTGCGAGCATCTTCTGCAGTCGCATGTCCTGCGGAAGGTTGGAGGCTTCCACTTTACCGCTGACGTGGAAATGCGTGGAGCCGGTGCGCTCGACCCGTGTGACGGCGACCGAACTGTTTATTCCTTCTCCCAGGTACAGTACTTCTGCGTTGTCAGTCCACTGGACCGCATATCGGCCGTGTGCCACGAGGATGCCGGGCAGTTCGGGAACGGTGATGATCAACAGCGCAGCCGTGATCGCCGTAAGGAGTGTCGTTCTAGCGCGAACGGCTAACGGACTTCTTGATGTCGTCGACGCTGGAGCGCCCTCGGTCGAGAGAAGACGCGGCACGGATAGGACTGCCATGGACGCGACGGCTGCCAGGGCGATCAGCGTGCGCTGCGTACCGCGTGTGCCTAGTAATGGAATCAGGATCAAACTGCTCGCAAGCCCCCCTGCGATTGCGCCGGCGGTGTTCATCGCGTAGACGCGCCCTACGAGATACCCGGTGTCTTCGCCCGCTCTAGCGAGCGCGGCGAGAGCGAACGTAAAACTCGCCCCCCACAAGAACGACGCGGGCAGCACGACCATCGCACACCGAACAAGGTCAAGCTGCAGGACATACCACGGGCTAGGGGCCAGAGAGGGATCGACGGGCCAGTTCGGGAGCGCCAGGTAGGTGAGTGCCGCGCCCCACGCCACGGCAACCGCGATCAGGAATTGGGACAGACCCAGGGCACGGCGCGGACTAACGGCGCTCGCCGTGAGAGCTGCTCCCGCAGCGCTCCCGAGGCCGAGCCCCGCGAGGAACACGGCAAGAATCATGGAGAAGGTGTAGACCGACGGGCCGAAGGTGAGCGACAGCAGCCGCGTCCACACTACCTGTGCACCGAGCGCGCAGGCACCCGACAGCCCGATAGCCAGGTAGATCGTGCCGGTGTTTGCTCGGGCTGCCCCCGAAGCCGGCCCCGGGCTGTGCGCGGCCGATGTCACGCGCCGAGATCGTGCCGGCGTCCGCGCGTACAGGACCAAGGCAACGGCCGCCACCGCAAGATTCAAGATCGCTGCCACGTAGGTTGCGACCGATTGATCGTACGCGCGCAGCAGGTAGAAGCCGGCCATCACGCTTCCGATCACGCCGCCCGCGATGTTCCCCCCGTACAGTAGGCCCAGCCACGATACGCCGCGTCGTGACGACTCCACCCAACGTGCAATCGTCGGAAGCGTCGCACCCATCAAGATCGTAGGCGGCAACAGGCACAGTCCGGCCACTACAGCGCGCAATGTCAGCGCCCCCACACCATGTCCCACGGCCGGGGCGTACAGTCGACTGACCAGCGGGATTGCGAAGAGCTCCAGTACGCCGATGACGCCGATGCCTGCTTCTATGAGCGCGTACACGGCAAGCGGATGCGACGCGCGGGGAACTAGCCTCGGCAAGGCGAGACTGCCGATGCACATGCCGCCCATGAACGTCGCGAGCAGCACGCCGAGCGAGATCGCCGACGAGCCGATCACGAGCTCGAGCAGCTGGAACCAGACGATCTCGTAGACCAGCGCGCTGACGCCGCTCGCGACGACGAGCAAGAGGAGGAGGGGAAGCACTAGGGCAGTGAGCCGGCCGGTCGTTGCCTGGGAAAGCGGACGCTCACTCATCACGGCTGCCTGGGTCGTGCTCCTCGGGCGCCGTCCCCATCGGCTCCCCGTTCTGCGGGTGTGCCATAGACGTTACCCGCAGCGTAAGGATGCAAGCGCCGCGTCACAGCGACCGCAGCCTCTTGTAGGACGAGGGAGCACTCCCGGGTCCGGCGGAGCAGGGAAGCCGCCGGGCGTCGTGGATCAGGCCTTCGCGGTGCCACTCAGGATC
>JAAXGO010000436.1 GCA_012267425.1 Rhodothermales bacterium | reverse complement strand
TGAAGCCGGGCGGGTGGTTCGTCGCCTCGGACTGGCTGATCTCCCACGACGGCGAGCCGTCGCCGGAGATGGCGGACTACATCGCGAAGGAGGACCTGGATTTCGGGATGGCCTCGCCCGCGCGCTACCGCCATGCGCTCGAAGCGGCGGGGTTCGTCGACGTGTCGCTGACCAACCGCAACCCCTGGTACCGGACGGTGGCGCGCGAAGAGCTGACACGTCTTGAAGGAGCAGGCAGGGACGCATTCCTGACCGTCCTGGACGAGGCGGCGCTGGACGAACAGGTCGGAATCTGGCGCGCCATGATCGTGGTGCTGGATTCGGGCGAGCACTGCCCGCACCACTTCCGCGGTCGAAAGCCGTAGCCCCTGCTTCTCCACGATTCTCTGCGTAGACTGCTGCGAAGTCCGCCCGCCCGTCGCGCCAAGCAATTCCGGCGACTCGCCGTCAAACAATGTGCGAGAAGACACAGATCGTCTCCCACGCACGCGCAACCTTCGTCGTGCCCGGCGGGTGGGCGTCGGTTCGTGCATGCACCGAGACTCCGGCGTTGCAGCAGAGATAGAACAAGCGCACCATTGCTGCTCTTCAGACGACAAGGTACACTCGTCTGGACGCCTTCGGCGATGATTGAGACCGAAAGTTGTCGTACACACGAATGGGCCATGCAAGTTATTGAATGACATGTGGCGCATGCTGACAAGTCTGTCCAGTTCCCTGCGGAGCGTTTATCAAGGCTCGGACATCAGAATGCGCGTTGCGCGCTTTCGCAATTGGTTTGACAGGATGGGCCAATGTGATGCCGACGGTATAGATTACGACTACGTTCGGACAGTCAACGAATATTACGACTTGTGCAGCGAATTCATGCAATTCGGATGGAGCGAGTCCCTGCACTTTGCGCCATTGACGCGTGAGGAATCTCTGGAGGAGTCGATCGTTCGTCATCAGCGCCTGATGATCGAAAAGCTGGAATTGCGGGAGGGCATGGTGGTTGCCGATGTCGGCTGCGGAGTGGGCGGTCCCATGCGGCGGGTCGCCCGCGAAAGCGGCGCCAGGGTTGTCTGCATCAACAATAACGTACAGCAGTTGGAAAAGGCCAAGCAGAGAAACGTCGAGACGGGGCTCGATGACATGGCGGAGTACATCAATTGCAACTTCATGGATATGAGCGTGATCGAACCCAACTCCTTCGATGCAGGTTATGCGATCGAGTCGACGTGCTACGCACCGGACAAAGCGCGCGCGTTTGCGGAAATCTTCCGTATCCTGAAACCTGGAGCCCTGTTGTGGGGTCAGGAGATGTGCATGACCGAAAGGTTCAATCCCGACGACCGCCTTCACCGGGCGATCAAGGACGAGCTCATGTTTGGAATTGCTCTGAAAGAGATTGCCGGGTTCTCGGAGGTGGATCGCGCGATCGAGGCTGCGGGGTTCCAGATTATCCACGCTGCGGACATGGATGACAGGGAAGGTCAAGGGATACCTTGGTATTGGCCCATGGAAAGTCGGAGTGGCACATTGCGCAATGCACTTCGTAGGACACCCCTGGGTCGCAAGGCGTTGATCGCAGGTCTCTGGCTCGCGGAGATGTTCCGGTTTTTTCCGAAGGGATCGGTAGCCGTTGTCCAATTGATGGACCGAACGGCAAAAGCCTATGTCGCGGGCGGCAAGACAGGTATATTCACACCGCTCTATTGTTTCCTTGCCCGCAAGCCAAGTTGATTCACGCAGACGGCCCTGAATCGAGCGCAGCAGGGTGCCCATTCAGAAGTTCGCGCACCTGACTGCGCATGCTCGGCCAGGAGCTCGTCATCGAGATCCGCGCCGCCTGAGTAACCGAGTGATTGCGCGATCCTCGTCCTGAACGAGCAAGGGAAGCCGTTCTATCGAGGACTTGCGGGCGTAAGCATCAACACCCGGAAATTGCGGCACGCGCGACTTCGATGAAGGCAC
>JAAXGO010000435.1 GCA_012267425.1 Rhodothermales bacterium | reverse complement strand
GCTTAGTATAGGGTTGCCGGCAAAGGCTGTTGCCAAATCGCGTGCCAGATCCTCGGCCAAGGTCGGAAGAAGTACCAGCGGAGTTTCCATTGCGAGCGCGCCCGTGAAGTTCTCTTTGCGTGCCCAGTAGCCGTCAACAGCGAGCAGCAGGCGGTCGTTGATAATCCCCTTGTAGCCGATTTCGAAGGTTTGCGAGGTGGTCTGCCGAATGGGTCTGAGATCGGTGAGATCGTCCGGGAAGGATCCAAACTCCTGCGTCGTGAGGTTGGTGATTCCAAGTTTGCCGGGACTGAAGCCCTGCACGTTCAAGTTATCCGGGCTGAGCAGGCCCACGAACGTTTCCACGAGGGCTGCCGTCACGGGAATACCGAGCACATCCTCGAGTTGCTGTGCGAGCTCTTCGGGAGGCAATGTACTCAGACCCTCGTACATGACTGCGTAAACATCCCCGGTTGCAGCGCCGACGGGCATGGGCGAGCCCTCAAAACCGGGAGCGAGACTTGATGCCACAAGGTCATTCGGCGCGCCGAGGTCTAGGTAGGAGGGGTCTCGCGGCCAGGTAAATCCGTCGGCCGCTCCTCGTGCGCGTATGAAAACCTCGGTGCCTGTAACGGGGTCTGTAATCCGCGCGACGATCAGGTCAAGAAATGCAACATTGGCATTCGGATTGGAAAACGACCGGTTGAACGTGGCACGGAAGCTGTGCGACGGAGCGGGTTTGTAGATGAGGCCCGCACGCGGAGAAAAGCGCACCTTGCCGACGACGTTGTCGAGATCTGCCCGAGTGGCCACCGTAAGGTCGAGCTCATCGGAGAGTACGGTCGTAGACTGCAGGTAGACGCCGTATTCGTTCAGCGCATCGTTGTCGTCGTTGCGGCCCAGTGTCGTGCCGACCGTGTTCGGACGTGTAAATTCAATGTCCGTGCCAAAGATGAGCTGTTCGCGCCCGCTTGCCAACGTCAGATCGTACTGGGCCTGCAGATTGACAACTTTGCTCTTTTCGACAACTTTCTGACTGCCGTAGATGTACGAGTCGCCACCGTGATTGCGGTTGAAGAAAGCCTGTGCGAAAAACGAACCACGATTGAAGCGTGCCTGCCCCCAGGTGTACCCGAAGCCGTCCCCCTGCACGGTGCCGATGCCTGAAAGGACGGTCGCAGTCAGGCGTGAATGGCCACCGCTTAAAATAAGTGAGGACCGACTCCCCGTACGGTACTCAAGATACCCGTTCAATGCCGCCTTCCGCAGGGCGTTGTCGCGAACACCCTCCAGTGCAATCAGCTGTGCGTCGTGAAGGTTAGGGCATTCGTCTAGGCGTCCCTCTGCAATCAGCGTCGGGTCACAGTGCTCGAGCTCAAAGTCCCGTGCGGAAGTATAGGTGCCAGTGACCTTAACGCCGAACTTTGATCCCAAAACGCTTGCGAAACGGCCTTGAAAATCGAGCATGGACCGTGCGCCGCCGCGCACGGAGACTGTCGTGCCTGGAAACGTGAATGGATCCTTGGAGAGGTAGTGGATAACGCCGCTTGTTACACCGGGGCCGTAGAGTGCACTGCCCGGTCCTCGAACCACCTCGATGCGAGCCACGTCGATGGGCATCGCCGGAAGGACGCTGTGGAGATTGACGTCGAGAGCTGGAACGGCTGCGTGTCTGTAGTCGGTGAGTACGTAGGCTGCGCTCGAAAATGCGTTGTTGAAACCGCGGAGTACGACTTCGTGGCGATCAATGCCGGTCTGTGCCATGTCGACGCCAGTCACGTTGCGGAGCGCCGATATCGCTGACGGAGCGTTTTCGTGCACCAAGTCGCGTGCCGTAATCACATCGATTGAGGCAGGAGCGTCTAACGCCTTGGCTTGGTGCCGTCCTGCGGTGACCTGCACTGGATCCAATTCGACGCCTGGAACAAGGGCTACGTCAACGATGGCGGTTGCCGCTGCTTCGACCGTAACGGTGGTTTCAACGTTGCGGTAGCCCGTGAAGCTAAACGTCACCAGGTACGTCCCGGGCGGGAGTGCTCCGACATGGTACAACCCGTCGGCACCCGCGACGGCGCCATGCATTAGGGCCGCGACGTAAATATTCGCACCTGGCAGGGGCGACGCCGTTTCGGCGTCGGTCACCGTACCGGATAGGGTAGCGGTCTGTGCATGCACCGCCGGTGCGGCCAAAAAAAGGATGGTAGGCAGGATCCGTAGATGGCTCATGTGTCTCATCTGGAAGTCAACGAAGCTCGTGCTTGGCACTCCTACTCGAATTCCAAGCCTCCTTTCTTGATGTCGTAGATCAGTCCGACGGCAAGGATGACGATGAAGATGGCAACAACCACAAGTGCCCCCTGACCGACCCCGGCCAGGAGGAATTCCTGGAAGCTGACGGCCCACGGATACAAGAAGACGATTTCAACGTCGAAGACGATGAAGATCATCGCTACGAGGTAGAATTTTACCGAAAAGCGCTGCCGCGCTGTTCCCATTGGGTCCATCCCGCTTTCATAGGCAGACTCCTTGATCCAGTTGGGTCGCCTTGGGCCGAGAAGGCGCTGCCCCAAAAGGAGCGTGAGTGCCAAGCCCAAAGCGAGCCCAAGCATCAGAAGGAGGGGCACGAAATCGGCGGGCATGTGCTTAGGATCGGGTTTCGGGTAAGCCGATATAAGCCGGTCAGTTTCAGTGACCGGCTCCGAAGGAATACGTGAGGCGCCCGATAGCGACTCGGCCCACTTTTGGTGCTCCGATAAATTCGCGGTGCACGTTGTTTAGGATGTTAGAGACGCCAATGTCCGCACTGAGGCCGCTCATCTGGCCGCCGAACGAATACCGTACGGCGAGGTCGACGAGGAAATAGTCGTCGACCTTGCCGATGTAGGCCCCAGAACGTACCCGAAAGCCCTGCGTGAACCGGGCTGAGGTACTGACAGCGACGCCGCTGGAATGCGCGTAGCTCCCGCCAAACTTGTATTTGATCATCGGCACATTCAGCGACAGCGACATGCTTTCTGAGGATTCGCCGAGTTCCATGTGGTTGAAAAAGTTGTCGCTCACCCATGACATGTTGCCGAACACACTCAGGTTTTCGGAGGCGATGACGTGCACAGACGCGTCGACGCCATAGAAGTCGACCTCGCCAAAGTTGCCGTAGCTGAGCATCAATTCGGGTACGTTCCCTACGCCGGCATGGTTTTCATTCGGCTGCACGATGGCGACGGGCGTCGTGGGTGAGGGGATTCCCCCTGCTTCGACGCCCATCTGGACCAAGAGGGTTGCAACTGCTTCGGGAGTAAGTCCGAAGGCCTGCAGCGTGCCTGCGAGCCATGCATTGTTGGTGATGCCGGTCGCTATGTCACGCGTGAGGTCCTGCGCCAACGATGGTACCAAAACGAAGGGCGTCTTCATCGACAGTGGGCCGATGAAGTCCTTCGCCTGCGTATAGTACCCGTCGACTGCGAGGAGCACGCGGTCCTCGATGATTCCCCGATAGCCGACTTCAAAGGTCTGTGAAACAGTCTGGCGAAGGGGGTCGATAGGATCGAGGTCGTTTACGTACGTGTCCACGCTGAAGCTCGATAGGTTGAGCAGTCCCATCACTCCCGGGCTGAAACCCTCTACTGGGGTCTGATCGGGGCTCAGGAGGTCTACTAGCACGCCCGCCGTGGTGGCATTTATCTGGATGCCAGCTGCACGCAGTAGTTCGACCAGCTGGTCTATGGGTATCTGAGTCAAGGCATGGTGCAGCGCGGCGTAGACATCGCCCGTGGGCAAGCCGACGGGCACGTTCGTTCCGACCAGTCCTGGAATGAGGCTGCTTGCCACGAGGTCCGTCGGCGCACCAGCCAGCGCGAACGTGGGGTCGCGGTTCCAGGTAAATCCCTTCGACAGTCCGAGTGCGCGGACCTGGATGCCTGTTCCGGGAAGCTCTCCGGCAATAATGTCGAGGAAACTAGAATTCGTGCCGGGAGACGCAAATGCCCTGTTGTACGTCAACCGAAAGCTGCTGGTAGGCGCCGGTTTGAAGACAATGCCAGCCCGCGGTGAAAACTGCAGCTTGTCGAAGATATCATTGTAGTCGGCACGCGCGGCGATAGTCAGTTCGAGTTTGTCCGACAGCTTTGTCAGCGCCTGGGCGTAGGCCCCATATTCATTGGAGGCGTCCGAGTTTTCGTTGCGCCCGAGGATGGTCCCTTCGGTGTCCGGCCGCGTCATCTCGACATCCGCGCCGACAATGATCTGTTCCCTTCCGTTTGCCAGCTGCAGGTCGTACTGCGCTTGCCAGTTGAATAGGCGGCTTCGATCCTTGACCGAGTCGCCCCCATATACGAAGGACTTTCCCGCAGCATTCTGGTTAACGTATGCTTGCGTGAAAAAGCCGCCGCTCTGGAAGCGAACCTGCCCGTACGTGTAGCCGAACCCGTCTCCCTGTACCGTACCGATGCCTGACAAGAGCGTGGCTGTGATTTGCGAGTGTCCGACATTGGCAATCAGCGACGAATTGCTGCCGAAGCGGAATTCTGCATTGCCGTTGACATTTAACTTGCGAAACGCGGTGTTCCTCAGACCGTCGGCGGCGATCTGAATCGCGTCAAGTTCATCCGGGCATTCGCTGAAGCGCTGCGCCTGAATGAGCTCCTGGCTGCAGTTTTCGAGGGCAAAGTCGGTCGCAGACGTGTACGCGCCCGTTATCTTGAGGCCGACATTGTTGCCAACCACACCGGCAACGCGGCCTTGGAAGTCGAGCAGCGACTGTTGCCCGGTACGCACGGAAAAGGTGGCTCCAGGATACGTAAAGGGGTCCTTCGTAATGTAGTGTATGACACCATGCATCACGCCTGGCCCGTAGAGTGCAGATCCCGGCCCCCGGACAATTTCGACTCTTTCGAGGTCAACACTCGTGGCTGGCAAGATGCTGTGGACGTTTACGCCGAGTGATGCGACGTTTGCTTGCCGGTAGTCGGTCAGAACGTAGGCCGAGCCGGAGAAAGCGTTGTTGAATCCACGCAGGACTACTTCATGGCGGTCGACGCCGGTCTGCGCGATGTCGACGCTCGTGACGTTACGCAGCGCGCGCACGGGAGACGGGGCCGTCTCAAGTTCGATGTCCCGTCCTGCAACCACGTCAATGGAGGCCGGAGCGTCAAGAGCTTTTTCTGCCCGCCGCCCGGCGGTTACCTGAATCGGGTCCAGCTCGATGCCTGGTGTCAGTGATGCGTCTACGGTTTGATCGAGTCCCGCTTCGACGGTGACCTCCATCTCGACGTTGCGATAGCCGGTAAAGCTGAAGACGATCGTGTGGCTGCCCGGCGAGAGGGTCAGGATGTACTCGCCCAAGGAACCAGCAGCAGTTCCGATACCAAGGGCTGGCACGAAGACGTTGGCACCCGGAAGCGGTGAGCCGTCCGCCTCATCGTAAACAGTGCCGGATACCGTGCCGGTGTTCTGGGCCAGCGCCGCTGGCAGAACGGCCACCCCTGCAAAGCCGGCCAATGCGACGAGGAAAAGGGAAATAGCAAATTTGTTCATGGGTCGCACCGGATAGTGGGTGTATGTGAAGGCAAAAAGAAAATATACCCAAGGCGAGGGGCAATACAAAGAAGATCTATGAGAGCCCGGCGCGCTCGAAAAGAAGATCGACGTGCCGCAAATGGTACCGGGCGTCGAATGCTTCCTCAATCTCGTCGGTTGTCAGAAGATCTCGCACGTCGGGTGTTTCGTAGATGATCTCCCTGAACGAGCGGCGTTCCTCCCAAGCCTGCATCGCGCGGGGCTGCACCATGTCGTACGCCGTTTCGCGGGCTAGTCCCTTATCAATGAGTTTGATGAGCAGCCGCTGGCTATTGTAGAGTCCAAAGGTGGCATCCAGGTTGCGCAGCATTGCCTTGGGGTCGACGCGCAGGTCACGGATGATCCGCGCAAACCTGTACAATGCGTAGTGTGCGACCGTGGTCGCGTCGGGTAGCACGACGCGCTCGACGGACGAATGTGAAATGTCCCGCTCGTGCCACAGGGCAACGTTCTCATACGCGGCCAGCATGTATCCGCGCAAGAGACGTGCGCACCCTGTTATGTTTTCAGATCCGACCGGATTGCGCTTGTGCGGCATTGCGCTCGATCCTTTCTGTCCGCTGCGGAAGGCCTCTTCTACTTCGCGAACCTCGCTGCGCTGGAGGTGCCGGATTTCGACCGCCATTTTTTCGAGTGACGCGCCGACGAGCGCCAAGGTGGCCAAAAAATGCGCGTGGCGGTCACGCTGCAGGATCTGCGTTGAAATCGGCGCTGGTCGGAGACCGAGCCGCTCGCACGTGAGACGTTCCACCTCGGGTGGGATGTGTGCAAACGTCCCGACGGCACCGGATAACTTACCAAAGCGCACGCCTTCGGCTGCTTCCTCGAAGCGCGCACGGTTGCGCTGCATTTCCGCGAAGTACACAGCGAACTTGAGACCAAGCGAGGTGGGCTCTGCGTGCACACCGTGTGTGCGGCCCATCATCAGCGTGTACTTGTGCTCGCGAGCCCGCGTTGCGAGAGCGTGAAGCAATGTATCGATAGCTTCCAGAATGAGCCGCGAAGCCGTCTTGAGTCGAATCGACAGCGCGGTATCAACGACGTCGGACGACGTCAGTCCGTAGTGAATCCACTTGCGCTCCGGCCCGAGCGTTTCGCTGACCGCTCGTGTGAAGGCGACCACGTCATGCCGAGTATTATGCTCGATGGCATGTATTCGCTCTATGTCGAACGAGGCATCGCGGCGGAGGACGTCGACGTCGCGCCGAGGAATGACGCCTATCTCGGCCCACGCTTCGCATGCAGCCAATTCGACATCGAGCCAGGATCGGAATTGGGAGGCTTCATTCCAGAGACGTTTCATCTCTGCGCGCGCGTATCGATCGATCATGTCGTGGGCTCCACTGTGACCGGTGATGTGGTACGCTGATTGCCTAAAGAGTCGACCGCTAGAACGAACCCCGCTTGGTGCGAAGGTATTTGTAGAGCAACTTCCTGCCGCGAAAGATATGAGCCTTCACTGTCCCGAGTGGAAGCGACAGCTCCCGCGCGATTTCCTCATACGACTTTTCCTGTTGGTGCCTGAGCGTGATGACGCGCCAGTATTTGGGGGGCAGCGAGTTGATGGCCTTTTGAATCAGTTCGCGGCGCTGGTCCGCAACGATGTGCCGATCGGGGCGGTATGTTACGTCGACGAGCTCGAAGTGTAAGTCGCCGTCCGTAGATCGGATGGGTTTGTCTATGGACAGCGTGGAAAGTCTGCGCTTGCGGAGAAAGTCGATCGTGTGGTTGGTTGCTATTTTGTACAGCCATGTTGAGAATGCGTACTCCGCACTGTAGGAACCGAGCGCGGAAAAGGCCTTTATGAAGCTCTCCTGAACCAGGTCGTCGACTTCGCGCTTGTCGCGTATCATTTTTAAAATGTGATGCTTGAGCGAAGTCGAGTACTTTTCTACGAGCTGGCTGTAGGCACGCTGGTCTCCGCCAAGGGCGCGCTCGATGATTCTTCGGTCGCGTTCGCTCGATTTGGACGGACCGACACTTTCTGTCGACTCGGAATCAGGCATGCGCGACATTGCAAGGCGGTGAAGTCATCCGCCGATAAATGGTCTCCGGTAGCGACCGAAGTTACGGTCCACAGACGAATTCCCTACGAATGCGGCCGCAGAAAGGGTTCGTAGATCCTGTAGGAGGTCAGCGCGCGAGGTCGTCGGTGGGGCGGACAGTAACTCGTTGCGTTTCCTTGAATGAACTCATGACGACATTTGTGTGCGTGCCCGTAACGCCCGGAAAGGACTGGATGTGCGCTAGGAGTTGTTCGAGCGTCTGCGCGCTGTAAGTGCGCACCTTCAGAATGTGGGTGCCCTCTCCTGTAATCGAGTGCATTTCGAGGACTTCTTCCGACTTGCACACTTGGGCGATGACGTTTCTGTAGCTGTTGGCCTTGGCCACGGTTATGCGGATGAAGGCGGTGATACCGAACTGCAGGCGCTTTGCGTCCACGGCTGCATAGTATCCTTTGAGCACGCCTCGTTCCCGGAGTTTTCGCATCCGCTCGCTGACCGACGGCACGGTAAGCCCGACCGCCTCGGCGATGGCCTTACGCCTCATGCGGCCGGATTTCTGAAGCAGATTCAGAATTTTGGCATCGATCTCATCGATGCGGTCGGACCTCATACCGACTTGGTTTAGAATTGTCGGGTTACGAGGTAGATCATCACCATCAATGGTATATCAACTGTCCCTGAGGCCAGTAGGATCCGCGTATGTGAGGACTGCCTTACATGTCGGGGACGACAGCCACGATGCGGAGCGGTCCGCCGCTTCCGCCGGTGATTTTCATCGGAAGTGCGATGACGGTTGCGCCCGAGGCCGGCAAGCGGTCAAGGTTGGCCACGTTCTCGAAGGCCGGAATATTGGCCGCAAACAGATTCTGGTGGGCCTCGTAGAGTTGCGATTGGCCGGTGTCGATACTCGGCGTGTCGATACCGATGGCATTAATGGTGCGCTCTGTTGCCAGCCACGACGCCGCTTCCGGCGCAATCCCCGGAAAGTGCAACAGCTGTATCGCATCGGGACCGCGCTCGGCGGTTCCCATATACTGCTCACGATCCGGCCAAAATGCGCCGTAGCCAGTCCTTACGAGTACGATCACGCCGTCGGGAAGCAGGCCGTGCTCTGACTCCCACCTCTCGAAGTCGGCGACCGAGACGAGATAGTCCCGGTTGGCGAGGGCCGCCTCTGAAACGTCGACCACGACGGCAGGTCCGATCAGGCGAGTGAGAGGAATGGCATCAGTCGTCCACTGTCCTTCCGAGAAATGGACGGGAGCGTCCAGGTGCGTTCCTCCGTGCTCGGCGGTCGAAAACGAGTTGGCTTCGTACCAATACCCGGCCTCCTGCCTTCCACGCGCGTCGACCGAGAGCTCGAACCCGTTTGCGGTGGGCCAGAATATGGTGGTCGAATCGAACGCATATGTGAGGTCCACGAGGGTCCCTTCAGGGAATCCGGGTGGTCCGGGTACAGGCGTGTCGGCGCAGGAAAGCATAAGAGGAAGCAAAAGCAAAAGGCGGTATTTCATCGCTTAACAAGATAAGGCGGATGGGTAGCATGCAAGATCGTTGCCAGGCCTGCACGGCGCAACACGGTGTGCCCGGGGGCGTTTCACCGGCACGGGCCCATAGCTCAGTTGGTTAG
>JAAXGO010000434.1 GCA_012267425.1 Rhodothermales bacterium | reverse complement strand
AACCGCCCGCTACGATGGCTGTTGTGCACCGAAAGACTCAGTATGCGAACGCTGTTAAGCAGTATTTGTGTGGACTCGGTAGACCTAGCGTGGGGCAATGTGCATCTCGTCAGCGTTGGAAGGCTTGCCGCACGAATCGGTACGGCCGCTGCGCCTGTCGCCGGACGTACTGAGTCTCGAACAGACAAATCCTTGAAGCGAATCATTGGTACTTTCGAGCTTGACTGGGCCGAAGAGGGCGTACATGAATACGAAGCATCGGTACCGGATCCGAGTGGGTAAATAACCTGTAACTCATGTCTACCGTTGAGCCAGGCTTTCAAGACCCCGTCTGTGCGCTGAACTGGGTATAAGCATGTCGTGAACCTGAGATGAAAGAAACCAACCCACCCGACAGGCTAGGACAAACCCTGATCTCGGATCTGCACGAGGCCGACATGCGGCAGTCGGTCCGAGAAGAACTGCGAGACGTCTACGAATACTACCTGGATCAAGAAACCCGCGACGAACTGCAGCAAATGGGACGGATGAGCAGGTGGCTGCATCTCACCGGTTGGCTCGTAAAGGCCAGCATACTCCGGCTTTCGCGGCCGCGCCGGGTGCTTTTCGTGCTGAGTCTCGGCATGTTCCTCGGCGGGCTGCTCAGCAGTTTGGTGTGGGTCGTTCCGGGGAGTCTCATAGTTACGTTCATCCTGCTCCTGGAACTGAAAGACAAACTGTTAGCTCAAGATCGGCTGCTTACCGGACGGGCAGTGCAGCTTGCGCTTATGCCTCGGGAGAATCCGGCTATAGCAGGATGGGAAACCTGGCTCTACACACGACCCGCGAGAGAGGTTGGTGGCGATCTGGTCGACTATCTCCACGTGGAGAACCACCTGCAACTAGCTCTCGGGGACGTGTCCGGGAAGGGAATCGGTGCCGCACTGCTGATGGCGCAGGCACAGTCCACACTACGGGCAATCGCGCCGCGCACGGACTCGCTGTCAGTGCTCGTTTCGGAGCTCAACTCGATACTTCGCCGGGACGGACTGCCCGGCCACTTCATGTCGCTGGTCTATCTGGAGCTAACGGCCTCAAGTGGAAAAGTGAAGTTAATAAACGCCGGGCACATGCCGCCTTTCGTCGTGGGACGGCATCGTCTTGAAGAGCTTCCAAAGGGCGGCGCTGCACTCGGACTCATGGAGGTCCTCTCGCTCGACGAACAGACGGTTGACGTGCGTCCCGGCGACGTTATTGTCATCTACTCGGACGGCCTGACCGAAGCGCGCAATGTAGAACGGTCGTTTTTCGAGCGCGAGCGGCTACTTGGTGTGCTCGCTTCGCTTGAAGGGCTTTCGGCCCGGTCCGCAGGACAGCGCCTCTTGCATGCTGTAGAGGATTTTACCGAGGGCGCCGAGCAGAGTGACGATTTGTCGCTTATCGTTCTGAAGCGGTTGGCTCCCGAGCTTCCCTGACAACTATCTTGGGGACAGACCCGCCCATTGGTAATGAAGCATATCCTTTTTGCTGCTGCGCTCGTTAGCCTCACGGCTTGCCTCGCGGCACCAGCATTCTACGTCTGGGGAACAGCCAAACTCTCGACCTACTACTCAGTGTTCCTCGTCGCTTCGGTGTGCTGGTTTGGTGCCGCGTCAGCATACTCAGTACGGGCAAGGCGGTAAAATAAATGCAGCAGGATTTGCGCTTTCACGCTCAAGATTGCAAGTTGGGATCGCTTCCAGCACGTATCTGGGACTGAGGTCGTATGCAGAAGCTCAACATTGACGATGTTGCGAGGCTTGCCTTCGTGTCACGCTCGGTAGTATCCCGGGTCCTGAACAAGCGCTCGAACGTCAGCGACAGTGCGCGGATGCGGGTCATGGAGGTGATCCAGAAGT
>JAAXGO010000017.1 GCA_012267425.1 Rhodothermales bacterium | reverse complement strand
CACCAAGGCTACCTTAGATCCTTCTGCCTTCCCCCTTTTTTTCCAAGGCTCCAACTCGACAGTAAAGCTGTCGCAGCTGACGACGGTGAGCAGCAACGCCAAGAACGGGAAGACACGGAGCATGGTGTGAAGCCGCAGTATGCAGCCTCGGTGAACGATGCTGCCTACGATACCACAGAGCTGCAACGTATGCAATGCGCCCGGAGACGCGGTTCCAGCGTTTACGGGCACACCTTCTACACCCTGTCTCGGTCGCGCGCACTGGGCCACACAGCACCGAGGACGAGTGCGGCCTTTCGGCACTTTGCCACCTACCACCAGCGCGAAATCGGTTTGCGTCGGACGCTTACCTTTCTGCGGCAACATCCAAGTCCAGAATAGAGACACGATCTCCAAGCGCTATAAGGCCATAAAGAGGCTCAATCCGAGTCAAGGTACGTACCCCCCAGTCCCAGACTGCCATGCTACGATATCTGCTAGTGAACGGCAGTTGGTGCGAACGCTGCCCAGCGAACCAGACCCGCCCGTCATGCGCCATGTAGAGATCGCGCGGCTGGCTCTCTTCCCACAGCACCTTCCACTCCCCCAGAGCCGGATCGTGCCCTGCGGGCGCTCGGGCTTCTGGGCGAGCCCGCCCGCAGGAGCCATCAGAACACCCGCAAGCGCCGCCAGCATCGCACAACGCAGGGAACTTCCTCGGGTCGGTCCTCCCACCGGGGTTTGATTTCAGTCACTATTGTCCAACCGAAGCTCCGAACGCAAGCCCGACAAGATGAGCAAGCCTCCCCCTCCCACCACGATCGCCGAATACATCCGTTCCGCCCCACCCGAAGGCCAGCCGCACCTGCGCCGCCTGTACGCGATCCTCAAGAGCGTTGCGCCCGATGCCGAGGAGGCGATCAAGTGGGGCACGCCCTTCTTCGTCGAGCCCCGTTTTCTGTTCGCGTTCTCCGCGCACAAGAGACACGCCAACCTGGCGGTCGACGCTGAGGGACTGGAGCCGTTTCAGCTGGAACTCAAAGGGCACAAGACGACCAAGAACTGCCTGCTGATTCCCTACAGGGAGCCCGTGCCGGAGGACCTAGTTCGCAAGCTCGCCGAGTACCGACTGGAGCTTGTGAGTAAGCGGGAGGATGACAAGTTCTGGTAGGTTGATTGGGGGCAAATGTCTACCGCTCCGGCGAATGCTGGACGGAAGGAATGGGGCGAAAGCGAAGTCTGAGTGCTGCCCCTGGACGACTGCCTGGCGGAGCTACCCTGACACTTCGGCTAATCGCCGAGCGAGACCGCGCCAATCCGGTCGCAGTAACGCGAAGTTGCGGTTTTGCATTCACCTTTGCAGTCGGAATCGGTATACTCGAATCGACTATGCAGCCACGTAGCTCCCTGCCTGATGTCGTATAGCGCACGGCAAGGGCGTCTCGCGCCCGGTGCACGCGTCCTTATTCGTGATGAGGAATGGGTTGTTCGTCGCGTAGATCGGACGAGCACCGGGAACGTCGTCGTTTCAGTTATGGGCCTGTCGACGCTGGTACAGGGAAGGGAATTCAAGTTTCTGACGGAACTTGATGTGGTTGAGACGCTCGATCCATGTGATACGAAGCTTGTACTAGACGACTCGCAGGCCTACAGTGCGTCGCGCCTCCACATCGAGAGCATGCTCAGGCGAACGCCGCCGACTGACAGCAGGATCTATGTTGGTCACAAGGCGGCACTTGACCCAGTCGCCTACCAGCTCGTACCGGCCCTGCATGCGTTGGAGCAGCCTCGTCCGCGTATCCTGATAGCCGACGCGGTTGGTCTTGGTAAGACACTGGAAGCCGGCATTCTGATGTCCGAGCTGATTCGTCGTGGGCGGGGCAAGCGGATCCTTGTGGTGACACTCAAGAGCATGCTTACGCAGTTCCAAAAGGAGCTTTGGAGCCGATTTACGATTCCGCTTGTCAGGCTGGATTCTGTTGGGATCGAACGGGTCCGGACAAAGATTCCGTCAAACCACAATCCGTTTTACTACTACGACCGGTCGATTATTTCGATCGACACGCTCAAGATCGCTCGGGAATACAGGACATATATCGAGAGCGCCTACTGGGACATCATCGTCATTGACGAAGCACAAAACGTTGCTGATCGAGGTACTGGGTCGCTTCGCTCACGCCTTGCACGCCTTCTTGGACGCCGTTCGGATGCTCTTATCATGCTCTCGGCGACTCCACACGACGGACGTCCTCGCTCGTTCGCAAGCCTTATCAACATTTTGGATGCGACGGCCATTGCCAATCCCGATTCGTATACGAAGGAGGACTTCGACGGCAAGAAGCTCTTTGTCAGAAGGTTCAAGAAGGACATTAAGAAGCAGGTCGCATCGGCATTCAAAGAACGCGAGACTGACATCATACGTGTGAAGGCGTCCTCGGAGGAAGAGCAGGTGTTCTCTTTGATTGCTACTACGCCAAGCTCGCTCCTTTCGCGTCGGGTCGGCAGCGGGGCGCTGCTGAGGACGGTATTTGAAAAGGCTGCCTTTTCATCGCCTGACGCCTGCCGTGAGACGATAGCCAATCGTTTCAAGCATCTTAAGCGGCGAAGCGACACGCAGGTGGAGGACTTCGATGTGCTGCGTGAGATCGACAACGCACTGTCGCGTGTTTCTCGCCAGAAGTTTTCCAAGTACCAGTGCCTGAAGGAGACTCTCCGCAGGATTGGATGGACCGGGAGAAAGAAGGACGATCGTCTGGTTATTTTCACAGAGCGGATCGCTACGCTAAAATTTCTTTCGTCGGCTCTCCAGACAGACCTTCGCTTGGCCGACGGTGCAATCGCTCAGCTGTACGGCACGCTCAGCGACGTCGCACAGCAGGACGTTGTCGAGGATTTCGGACGAGAGGGATCAAAGGTTCGCCTTCTTGTGGCGTCGGATATCGCTTCGGAGGGAATTAATCTGCATTACTTGTGTCATCGCGTGATCCATTTTGATATTCCGTGGTCACTTATGACCCTTCAGCAACGCAATGGTCGCATTGACCGATACGGGCAGGAGCAGACGCCAAAGATCTACTACTTAGTTACCAAGAGCACAAATGAGAAAGTGGGCGGCGACACCCGAATACTCGAGCTTCTGATCAAAAAGGAAGAGCAAGCCGTAAAGAACATCGGAGATCCGGCGGCCATTATCGGCGTGTACAACGTGCTGGACGAAGAAAAAGTGGTCACCGAGGCCATTGAGGAGGGAATGGATGAAACTCGGGCAGAGGAACATCTGCAGCACACGCGGAAGGGGGTTTCCGGGCCAGTGCCATTCGACCCGATTGCTGCGCTTTTGGGAGATATGCCAGTGGTTACTGTACCGGAAGCTCAGACGGCCACGCTGCCGTCTCTGTATTCATCCGACTACGCGTTCCTTAAATCGTGTCTGCAGCATCTCCGGGCAGCGGCGCACAACGGCCAGCGCATTGATGCGCGCTTCTATGATGACGACCAACGCATCCAGCTTACCGCCCCAGCGGATCTGAAGGAGCGCTTCGGGGATCTTCCGCGAGCTGCTCGGCCGAAGTATGATCTGCTTGATCTCTGGCAGTCGCCGCTCGAGATCATGAAGGAGATGAAGCGTTGCCGGGTCGAAGAAGAGGCATGGCCGCAAATTCACTACCTGTGGCCGCTCCATCCGGTCGTGGACTGGGCTACTGACAAGGTCGCGGCGACGTTTGGACGACAGGAAGCACCCGTTTTGGTGTTGCCTGATGTGCTCGGACCGAAAGACATCGTCTTCGTGATTTCGGTGCTTTTTCCGAATCGCAAAGGACAGCCGGTATTGCACAAGTGGTATGCCGTACGAACACATTTCGGACAGTGTCGAGGAGTCGATGAATTCAAGGACACCGCCGTTTACCGGGCGCTGCAATCTGGCAAACTTGCAAATCGAGGTCGCGTCCATGGAATAGATGCGGCCCAGGCATTTCTTCCCGAAGCGCTGAAATGGGCGGACGCGTTTATCGAGGTTGAACGGATGGATTTTGAGGACGAGATACTCTCCAAGCAGAAGAAATACACTCGTCAGCTGCAGCAGTGGATTGCGCGTCGCACGGCCCGCATTGAGGAGCAGTTCGACGAGGCGGACAGCCGAGCTCTAAGGCGAAAGAGAGACGAGCTTCGCCATGTCGAGGATATATTTGAAGATCACACGGAATGGATTGCCGCCACGCTGGAGCTCGGCGATAAACCTGTTTCGCAGGTGATTGCAGTTTTGACTGGCAAAGACGTGGCATAAGCCCATGGCACTTGATCTGACCGGCATTTCGAACGAGGGCGAATTTTACTCGGCACACTATCTGCAGTCACTTTTGGAGCGCGACATCAAGGGTGCTTTCAGCGGCTCAGAAGAGCAGCCGTGGCGCGCACTTCGCCGGCTGACGACGTCCTACTTTGAAAAGGTGGCCAGTTTCCAAAAACGTCGTTCGGACCTCGATCGTCTGAGCGATCAACGATCCGCCGTCAAGGCTGTCCTTACCGCCCTTGGCTATACGGTCTGTCCACCGCGTACGCCGTCAGAGTCAGCACCCATTCCGCTCTTGGCAGAGGTCACCACGCCATCTGGCGCCCCACTCCTCTGGATCGTCGAGGCCTTTGAAAGGGAGCCAGGCGAAAATGACCTCCTGGAGCTTCCCGTTCATCGGCTTCAAATCGACCACAAGCCGACTAAGCAGTCCCTTGCCGATCTGCTTAACCGAGGCGCCTTTTTTCTTGACACACCACCACGCTGGGTACTTGTCGCGTCGATCTCCAGTTTGCTGCTTCTTGACCGATCGAAGTGGTCAGGGCGACGAGCATTACGGTTCGATCTCCGAGAAATTCTTTCGCGTCGCGAGACGAGCACGCTGCAAGCGACTGCGGCGCTCTTGCATCACGACTGCATGTGCAGAAAGGACGGCACATCACTTTTGGATACGCTCGACGAGCAGTCACATAAGCACGCGTATGAGGTTTCTGAGGATCTCAAGTTTGCCCTACGGGAATCGGTTGAGCTTCTCGGAAACGAAGCCATCCGATATATCCGCGACGTCAAAAAGCAGCGCCTGTACGGGCGCGACCTGGCCGATACACTCACGGTAGAATGTTTGCGCTACATGTATCGGCTGCTGTTTTTGTTCTACATCGAGGCGCGTCCCGAGCTCGGCTATATCCCGCATACGTCGGATATTTACCGCGGCGGATATAGTCTGGAACGCCTCCGTGACCTCGAAATGGTCCGGCTCGAGACCGAGCAAGAGCGTCAAGGCTCTTTCCTGCATATCTCTATAAAAAGACTCTTCTCTCTTATTTACAATGGGTTAGATCCCTCTGGGGGGCAATTAGACCACGCCGGGATCGAGCATAACCAATTCGCTATCCCCCCTCTGAAGTGCCATCTCTTCGACCCACATCGCACCGAGACTCTCGATTCGGTCCACATACCCAACCATGTCTGGCTGCGCATCATTCGCCGTATGTCCTTTACGCAAGCAAAGAAGAAGACAGACCGGCGGAAGAGGAAGCAGGGCGGCAGGATATCGTATTCACACCTGGGCATCAACCAGCTTGGCGCGGTCTATGAAGCCCTCCTTTCCTATCGCGGCTTCTTCGCAGAGCATGATCTCTATGAGGTCCAGCGGAAAGGCACTTCGCGCAATCTGCTGGCCCAAGCGTATTTCGTTCGTGCGGAGGCCCTTGAAGAGTACGGCGACGATGAACGAGTGTACAATGAAGATGGGTCGCTCGTCTGCCATCCACGCGGGAGCTTCATTTATCGATTGGCTGGTCGAGACCGCGAGACCTCGGCTTCCTACTATACTCCGGAGGTGCTCACGAAGTGCGTCGTAAAGTATGCACTGAAAGAACTTTTGCGTGGAAAGAGCGCCGACGAGATCCTCGATCTGACGATATGTGAGCCGGCAATGGGATCTGCCGCGTTTATGAACGAGGCTGTCTCCCAACTTGCAGATGTATATCTCGAAAAAAAACAGAAGGAATTGGGTGAGGCTTTGCCTCCTGACCGGTACGCGGAGGAGAAGCAAAAACTCAAGATGTATCTGGCCGACAATAACGTATACGGCGTTGACCTCAATCCCGTGGCTGTAGAGCTTGCGGAAGTGTCTTTGTGGCTCAACACGTTGGTTCCAGGTGGATTCGTTCCGTGGTTCGGAAACCAGCTCAAGTGCGGCAACTCACTTTTAGGCGCACGACGCCAGGTGTATTCTGCAGCGTCCCTCACGAAGACATCCTGGTGGAGCCAGCCACCGGAAGATGTTCCACATGCCGAGTCTCGCCCCGCACAGAGCGTCTACCACTTCCTCGTTGGCGACGCCGGCATGGCCAATTACAAAGATAAGGTCATCAAGTCGATTGCTGGCGATCACATTGCTTGTCTTGCCAAGCGGCGCAAAGAGTTCACTAAACCATACTCGGTCTGGGACATCGAGCGCATGTGCACAGTGTCCGACACCATTGATCGCTTGTGGGATCAACACACGACCATCCTGAAAAGGATCGAAGTGTATACCACCGACGACTTTGCTGTCTATGGTCAAGCAGTGCCGACCGCCGAGAGACCCCCGACGACAACAAGAGAGAAGGATACCATCTTGCAGCGTGAACTCACGTCTCGCGGGGTTACCAATGCAAGTCCATATCGACGTCTCAAACTCGTCATGGACTACTGGTGTGCGCTCTGGTTTTGGCCGATAGAGGATGCACTGCTCTTTCCGACTCGGCAGCACTACCTCTCTGACGTCGAGACTATCCTGCTTGGACAAAACGAGCCAGTAGGCGCTGAGGAAAAAGGGCACCTCGATCTGCTGATGCGAGATCCCACACAACAGATGGAGCCTCGTGACAGCATCGGCTTCGTTGACATAGATGGGCTTATTCAGGCATCGCCTCGGATGCGCATCGTCAACAAGCTTGCCCACACTCTCCACTTCCACCATTGGCACTTGGAGTTCGCCGATCAGTTTGCTGATCGCGGGGGCTTTGATCTCGTGCTTGGCAATCCTCCGTGGATAAAGACCGCGTGGCGCGAAGCCGACATACTGGCTGACGTTGAGCCGCTGTACAGCATTAGGAAGTACTCAGCATCGGATTTGGCCGTCCTTCGAGCACGGCACGTGGAAAGCAACACAGTCCGCCGTCAGTACATCGAAGCGTATACAACCGTTGCAGGGCAGTTGGCCTTTCTCAATGCTGCTCAGAATTTCTCCATGCTACAGGGCATGCAGACAAATCTGTACAAGTGTTTTTTGTGTATCTCGTGGATGATCTCAGCGCAGATCACGGGCTTGCTCCACCCACCAGGTGTCTTTGACGACGACAAAGGAGGCATACTCCGAGACGTGTTGTACAAGAGACTGCGTTTGTCTTTCCAGTTCTCCAACGCATTGAAGTTGTTTTCAGAAATTGGTGATCGGGTCGCCTTTGGTGTCAATATTTACGGCGCAGAGCAAGAGACAGCGTTCGTAGCAATGGCCAATCTATTTACACCGGGCACAATCGATGCTTCGCTTAATCACGACGGCAGGGGGCCTTGTCCAGGAATCAAGACCAGCGCCAATCGCTGGGACCTTCGTGGCCATAAGGAGCGCCTGGTCAAAGTCGGAACTGGCGAATTGACGGCGTTCGCCGGCCTTCTTGGTGAGCGCAGAACGTCTCCGACGCAGGCGCGACTTCCTACCATTCACTCTTCTCGCCTCTTGGAGGTGCTCCAAAAGCTCTCGAAGAGACCCAACCGTCTATCTCTGTTGGACGATTGGCATACCACATCGGGGTGGGATGAAACCAACGCCCAAAAGGATGGCACTATCCGGCGCGACACGTGCATCCCAGAGTCTGCAAGCGACCTCGTCGTGTCTGGGCCACATTTTTTTGTCGGCAACCCCTTCTACAAGACGCCGAATAGAGAATGCCGGTTAAAGAGTGACTATACCGTATTGGATCTTACCAGTCTCCCAGGTGACTACAGACCGAGGACCAACTATGTTCGCGCATGCTCTCGCGCCGAGTATGCTGCGCGTACTCCGCGGGTCCCATGGAACCAGACGTCTCGCGTTACGGACTTTTACCGAATATGTTTTAGAGCAATGATCGGCCCAAGAAATGAGCGGACACTCATACCTGCCCTCATGCCACCGGATTGTGCCCACATACACACTGTTGTGTCGGTCGCGTTTCGACGACCTCGGACGGTGATCAATGCCCTTCAAACACTCATAACTGTTGTCAGTGACAGCATCATAAAGGCATCTGGAAAACGCTTTCTCGGATCTCATTGGTCGCGGATTCCAGCTGCCGACTCCACCAGCGAGGGTGCAGCACGCGTTCTGGGCCTGGTGTGCCTCACGGCCGATTACGCTGATCTGTGGAACAGTTTCTGCACTCTGTTTGCCTCATCCGCATGGTCAAAGCGCGATACGCGGCTTCCAAATGACTATTTCAATGCATCAGGGCATCCCTGGTCTGTGAGCAGTCCACTCCGAAGCGATTATGCTCGAAGGCAAGCACTTGTCGAACTCGACGTGCTGCACGCACAAGACGTGAATGTGACGCTTGAAGAGTTGCAGGCCTTGTACAGGACCCAATTTCCAGTGCTGCGACACTACGAATCAGACACGTGGTACGATACACGTGGCCGTATCGTATTTACCGCCAGCAAAGGCCTTCCGGGCGTGGGGCTGCCACGCAGAAGCAACGCCAAGGATCGCCGGTACGGTATCCAATCACCAGGTCGAAGCGAAACCAACATCTCCCTCGGGTGGGAAGACGTAAAGATCATGAAATCCGGCGTCGTCACCAAGACAGTCATGGACGACACACTGCCCGGAGGACCGACCGAACGGACAGTCGAATATCACGCTCCCTTCGACCGATGCGACCGCGAAGAAGATTACGCGCAGGCCTGGGAGCATTTTAAGCGACGCAAAGAAATAGGACTCTTCTCATGATACCGTCCGTACTCAGTGCACAACTAAAAACAGCAGTCGGCGAATTCCTAAACACCACGTTTGCATCCTCCACGCCGGGCTTTGAGGATATCGTTGAAGATCTGGTTCGTAGCGAAGCAGCCTTCAAAGGGCCGTTTCTCTCGCTGCAGCTCCCATTCCGTTCTTCAGACGGCTCAAAGTCCCACTTCCCCGCCATCCCATTCTCATTTACACCACATCTCCATCAAGAACGGACCTTCGAGCGCTTAGGCCGTGATTCTCCAAAACCCACGATTGTGGCTACCGGAACCGGATCTGGAAAAACGGAGGCGTTCCTGTATCCCATCCTTGAGCATTGCCGCAAGCACGCAGGTCATGGGGGCATCAAGGCCATACTGATCTATCCAATGAACGCGCTCGCCGGCGATCAATCGCGGCGCATCGCAAAGATTGTTTACGAAACACCGTCACTGAAAGGCCAGATACGCGCAGGCCTGTACATCGGTGGACGAGAACGCGACGAGCAGGGTCTGATGACCGCCGATGGAATAGTCACCAACCGCCTAACGATGCAGTTGGACCCGCCAGACATCCTGCTGACCAACTATAAAATGCTCGACTATCTCATGGTGCGGGCGCGGGATGCCGGAATCTGGAATCAAAACACACCCGGAAGTCTGCGCTTCATTGTGGTCGACGAACTGCACACATTCGATGGCGCACAGGGAACAGATCTCGCCTGCCTGCTCCGCCGGCTCAAGGCACGCCTCAAAGCTCCGAATGCCTGCCCTGTGGGCACGTCAGCGACACTTGGTGTAGGCGATACATCTGACGAACACCTGCTGCGTGAATTCGCCGGTACCGTGTTCGATGCCGAATTCGACGCAGACTCCATTATTACGGAAGAGCGACTCTCGCCGGTTCGATTCCTTGGAGACGCGCTCATTCGATACGTTGATGTTCCCCGCGATTTTTCGGCTGGAGGGCCAACGGATCCCTCACAATTCGCACATCTTGACAGTTTCGTAGCCGAGCAGTTCTCACAGTGGTTCGGCAAATCTGTAGATCCAAAGGAGACAACCCACCCAGTATGGCGGACGAAATTGGGAGACCAGCTCAAAGGTCACGCTTCATTCCAGAACCTGGTCAAGATTGTAGGTGCAAGGACTCTGTCGTACGAGCATGTCGCCGACAGAATGTGGAAAACCGGCTCCCGCAGCACCTCGAAAGCTGAGAGGCTGCGAGCGCTGGACAGCCTCCTATCGCTGGTGAGCGTGGCACGAGACCCGCTGGCGGAAGACGACGCCAAGCCACGGCCCTTGGTAAACGTGCGGTACCAAATCTGGATTCGCGAATTACGGCGTATGGTCGCGAGCTTGCCGGCAGAGCCTCGCCCGGAAACAAAGCCTTGCTTGGTCTGGCACGACGACATCGAGGACGCGGGGACAAGCCACCTGCCACTCGTCATTTGTCGCCTGTGCGGCACTGTGGCGTATGGTGCGGTTAAGAGAATGAACGACAAGAAAGTGCAGCGGAACGTCAATGCCTTCTATCGGGCATTCTTCGACCACGACCCGACCCTGTGCCTACTCTTTCCTGACCACAGTGGCGAATGGGACAAGAGTAAGCCACGCAAATCCTTTTTGTGCCATAGCTGTCTGCATCTATCCGTGCTAGGCTCTGAGGCGTGTTCCGGCTGCGGCGGAGGGCACCTAACGCCAGTGTTCGTTCCCGACATCGTGCGTACTACCAATGGTCGTGCCCGCGCCAATCCGAAATGCCCATCATGCGAGTCGGGCTACGGGCTCTCAATCGTAGGGTCGCAGGCAGCCAGCCTCACTTCAGTACTCGTTGCGCAGCTCTTTGGGTCACGGTATAACGACGACAAAAAGCTCCTCGCATTTTCGGATTCGGTGCAGGACGCTTCCCACCGCGCAGGGTTCTTCCAGGCGCGCACGTATCAGTTCACGCTGCGAAGCGCGTTGGCTCAATACGTAAAGGAGTCCGTAGATGATACACCACTGAATGTCGTGGCCGACGACTTCGTCACTCACATGCGGCAGCAGCGCGACGACGACGACTTCACCGCCACCTTCATCGCTCCTGATCAGACATGGCGCGCGGACTACGAGCACCTCTGCGAGCATGGCCAACTGCCAGTGAAATCTAACCTTCCCCGCTTGGTCCAGCAACGACTGCACTGGGACGTCATTAGCAGTTTCGGGTTCATGGCCCGCTTCGGGCGCACTCTTGAAAACACACTCGTGTGCGCAGCAACACCTGCCCCGGCACGCCTGAAGAAGGCCACGAAAGATCTTCTCGAACCGCTTCGTAACGAGATCGGAGGACTCGAATCGGTCTCACTCGAAAAGACAGGGTTCTTTCTAAGCGGCTTGCTCTACCATCTGCGTATCTCAGGAGCGATTCATCATGCGGCGCTGAAACAGTACATGGCGGATTCAGGAAATTACTACAAGATGTCCAGCAGGTTCGTGAAGTACATGCCTCCGGTCGGCCGGCATTCGCGGACACCCGCCTTCCTCACTAATCGAAGGATCGAGCGATTCATCTATCTGGGCCCGGCGAATCGTCGAAGTTGGATTCGAGTGTGGGCCCGGAAATGCCTATTTGACGACGCCGTAGTCAGCTATGAACGTCAGGCTTTTTACCTCGCGATCTGCTCTCTTGACTCCAACGGCCTTCTCCAAGGGCACGACACCGGCCCACGGACTGTCTGGTCCATTCCACAACGTGCTCTGCTCATCTCCAAGGACGTTCAGCGTTTTTGCTGCTCTGTCTGCAGCCATACGGTAACAGCATCGGCCGCAGCAGAGCGCTACTGGCGTGATGCCCCGTGCCAGCGCTATCAATGCCGAGGCCGGTACCGTGAGCAAGAAACAGGACAAGACTATTACCGAAGTCTTTACCAGTCCTCTGATTTCACGCGAATCGTGGCAGACGAGCACACGGGGCTTCTTTCGCGAATGAAACGCGAAGAAGTAGAAGGGCGGTTCATGAAGGGGGCCCGGCCCTGGGATTCGAATTTGCTCTCGTGTACGCCCACGCTGGAACTCGGTGTAGACATTGGAGACCTTTCCTCCCTCATCCTGTGCTCAGTCCCCCCCTCACAGGCCAGCTACATTCAACGGGTAGGCCGCGCCGGAAGAAGGGACGGCAATGCACTCGCACTTACCGTCGCGGGAGCCGTGCCCCACGATCTCTATTTCTTCGCGGATCCGCTCAAGATGATTGCCGAGAGCATAAAGCCACCTCGCCTCTTCCTCGATGCTCCCGCCGTGCTTGAACGGCAGCTGGCCGCGTACTGTATGGATTGCTGGGTTGCAACAGGAATCGAAAAGACAGCGATTCCTCCGTCTCTGCGACACATTCTGGCAACGTATGCGAACGAAGATGCGCGAAAATTTCCACGCAACTGGCTACAGTTCGTTGAGACCAACACTGAGCATCTGCTGTTTGGATTCTTTGCCCTATTCGGGTCGCACATTTCTGATCGATCCAAAAGCCACCTTCGGACGTTTATTTCAGGATCCGAGACAAATGGTGCCTCACCCCTGCCCCTGTGGAGCAAGATCTTTAGCGGCCTGGACCGCAAGAGAAAAGAACAAAAGGAACTAAGGGGCAAGTTGAGCAGACTTAAGAACAAGCTGCAAAGGCTAGCCAAAAGCCCCAAAGATAAAAACACTGTCGAAAAGCAGAATCGCCTGCGCCAGGAACGCAAAGCCCTCCGTCAGATACTGAAGGAAATCGGCAACACCCACGTCTTCAGATTCCTCACGGACGAGGGAGTACTACCTAACTACGCATTTCCACAAGCGGGCGCCACACTCCGGTCCGTGCTGTACCGTAAGACCGCCGACGGCGCATGGAAGTCCTGGACTGACGCGTACGTACGACCGAGTGGTGCAGCGATCCGCGAGTTCGCTCCCGGGAGCACATTTTATGCCGGCGGCCGGAAGGTCCAAATCGACCAGATTGATGTTGACATTTCCGATGTCGAAAGATGGCGCTT
>JAAXGO010000433.1 GCA_012267425.1 Rhodothermales bacterium | reverse complement strand
TATGCGCTGCCGGGCGCGCTGATGTCTCCCATGTCGAAGGCGCCGGTGCTTACCGCCGCCTTGACCTCGTCGGAGACGAAGTAGCGGTTGATGAGGTCTTTGAGCGGTACGGTGAGGAGAGTTTCGAGGAGTTCCTCTTCGCCCTCTTGTCGGAACCTTTCTGCCAGTTCGGTTATTGAAGGAGGCGGTCCGAGGTAGTAGTCGCTGAGTATCGCGACGGCCCGATGCCAGAAGTTGGCCCACGCGAACCAGGCGTCAGCGTCCTCAGGAAACCGGTCCCTAAGCTCCTCGACCGTCTGCGCGTCGTCGTGCCAGAAGGTCACCGTGTTTCCGTTGGGATAGGGGTGAACGCGGGACGGGTCGATGGGGTAGACGTGGAAGCCGTATCTGCGGAGCTCCAACTCGTCGATGACCTTCTTTTGGAGTATGTGGCAGATGTAGGAGCAGGTAGAGATGTGGTAGCCGGGAAACCACTCTTCGGTGACGACGGCGCCACCCACGACGTCCCTGCGCTCCAGCACTTGAACATCGAACCCGGCGCGACCGAGGTATCCGGCGGCGACCAGTCCGTTGTGCCCGGCACCGACGATGACGACCTTTGTGTTCTGGGCCATGGAAGATCCTCCCGTCTGCCTTCTCGTTTGTATAGGGGCAGTGTTAGAACGGCAATGTTAGCAGAGGGGATAAGGGGAAGTAGGCTATTTTGTCTTTAGTTGCGCTCTAAGCTGTCGTTTCGGTTAGTCTCTGTTAAACAGACAGGACAGATTCGCCAGTGACCCGCGTTCTCATAGCTGCCTTCGATGGCCTTCAGCCTTCACAGGTGCGGGCTGACCTCGCACCGAATCTTTTCAACTTCGCTGATGGTGGTGTGACGTTCGCTAGGAACCATCCGGTATTTCCGACCGTGACTCGGATCAACGTTGCGAGTCTTGTCACGGGCCGGCACCCCGGCGCGCACGGACTCGCTGGCAACACGGTCGTTATCCGCGACTACGACCCGAACAACATCGTAGAAGCCATGGAGCCGGTACTTACGCGAGTTGCCGCAAAAACTGGTGATGTGTTGCTAGTCCCGACTCTGGCGGACATCCTGTACGACAACGGAGAAGAATATGTAGCCGTGGGTGTCGGCACATCTGGCAACGCGTACGTTCAAAACCCACGTGCCGAGGCACTGGGTGGTGCCACTATTCATCCAGAGTTTTGCCTGCCTAGGAATCTGCATGATCGGATTATCAATCGATTTGGCCCGTGGCCGGTGAAAGCGACTCCTAATGTGGATCAGATGGATCACGGGGTCCGAGTGCTCACGGATCACGTCCTAACCGAACGCGATCCGGCGGTTGCGTTGATCTGGTTCTCCGAACCCGACAGTTCCAATCACAAAGCGGGAGTGGGGTCTGTCCTCTCCAATCAAGCCCTCGCCTCCGCCGACGAGCAGTTCGGGCGGATCATTGGATGGCTGGAAGACAGTGGCAGATTGGAAGAAACCGATGTGATAGTGGTCTCGGACCACGGGTACGCGACCATAGATTCGGTCGTGGACATTGAATCCGAACTGCGTAAGGCCGGATTTCCCCACGGCGGTCAACCCGGCGGCGTGTTGGCCGCGTCTAACGGGGGAGCGGTGCTTTTCTATGCGCACGAAGCAGATCCCGTGACCGTTGAGCGGTTGGCAATATGGCTTTCCGGGCAGTCTTGGTGTGGTGCTCTGCTGGTTGCGGAACGCGTCGGTAGCGTGCCCGGCACGCTACCCGCGAGCTTAGGCAACATCAACGGTCGCAGGAGTCCCGATCTCACGATGTCCTTCACGTGGAGTTCCGCACCCAACGACGCCGGTTTTCCCGGTCAGACGGCATCTTCAGGAGGCCCGGTAGGCGTCGGCACGCATGGTGGGATGAGCCGCCACGAGTTGAGGAATACGCTGATAGCGCGCGGCCCTAGTTTCCTTCGATCAACTGTTATTGACACGCCAACGGGCAACATTGATGTCGCCCCGACGATCCTCCACATTTTGGGTTTGCCCGGTGGAGACGATATGGATGGCCGCGTCCTGCATGAAGCTCTCGACGGCGGCGATGATGTCTCGGAATCAGAGTGCCGTTCAGTGACGCACGTTGCCGAACTCGGCGACTATCAGCAGGAGGTGACGGTGACTACCGTGAGGGGGACGGATTATCTCGATGAGGGGAATGCTGTATTCCGTTAGTCAAGAGTGCGAGTGGAGGATTATGCAGGGCACTTTTGCGAATTTCCTCGTTCTGCGTCGCAAAACTGCATGTTGCGATCAGGGCTCAACTTCTTTGAAGAATGTCTCGGTAGCGGTGGAGAGAAGGCTGGTCAGGTGAGTGTAGAGGTAAGTTACGCCTTGGTCTATGTAGTGTTGGATGGCTTGGGTGTTGCCGGCGGATCCGGAAATTTTGTCCGCAGTGGAGATGGTGGCGAAGACGGTGTCCATGGCTTGGCGGACTTCGGGCGCGTCGGGGCGTCCGGGGTATCCGAGGGATTGAGAAAGGTCTGACGGGCCGACGAAGAAGACGTCAACGCCGGGGACTTGCACGATCTCGTCGACGTTTCTGACGGCTTCGGCTTCTTCGAGTTGGACGCAGACCAGGGTCTCGTTGTTGGCGTGTTCAGCGTATTCGGACATCGGCATGTCGTATCCGTATGACGCTGATCTGACGCC
>JAAXGO010000432.1 GCA_012267425.1 Rhodothermales bacterium | reverse complement strand
ATTGACGCAATGTGCCGTGAGATCGAGGCCTGGGAGCGCGATCGCAACGACGGGCAAGCCCAGGTCGACCGGCAGTCCACCACTGCGGGCGCTCGCGTGAGGCTCAGATGCTCATATCCGAAACTATAGGTGGTCCAAGGCTATAGACGGGTTTGGCACAACGAGACGATCCCGAAGCCCGTCTTTCGGCGTTACCGCTTCGAATCAGCGAGATTGGATCTGCCGATTGAGCCAAGCCAGTTGTTCTCCGAACTGCAGTCCCTCCATCGGGATACTCACGCGGTGACCGCGTTGCTCCAACGCGGACACGAGGAACTCTCGATTGCGCAACCCCGCCAGAAAGACAATTGACGAGACACCCGTCAAGTGTGGTTGGAGATCGGCGAGTACTTTGCCAGCCCATGCACGCCGTGCAGATACGCGCATCGTGCCCGGTGTCTTCTCGTAGGGCTCGATTTCTGCTTCGGGTCGAACGAGCGCATGGTCCGCAGAAAGGATGAACCAAGGGCAGTCCATGGTCAATGCATAGGCGCGGGCCTAGACAAACCAGCTCGAGGTGTAGAGATCCTTCGCCGCCGACCGGACTGTTCGCTTCGTCTTCACGCACGAGACGAGGCAAAGCGATGAACCGCCCGGGGCGGGCTTGGCATTCATGCTTGTCAGTTTACCAGTGCGCCGATGGTCGCGAGGTTCGGCAGGAAAGCCCGCGAAGTGGATGCGGGCGTGTCTCAACTCAGGTGTGACTGACCGTGCATGGTACGGCAGATGTCCTGTCGGGACACTCTAACGGCCCGCCTGGAGCAACAATTGCCGAACCACGTCAATCCAGAACGCTGTGAACCGATGGTGACGAGGGTAGGTACTAGGCTCGCGCCTGCTCGGCCCCATCTCGCAGATCGGAGCGTCCGCCCACACGGTCAAGACACTCCGTCCTGGGACGCTTGCGTCCTCGATGAATTGGGCAAGCAAGTGCAGTCCGATACTGCCCGCTTGCTGCATCAGTCTCCCTGGCCACACGGCTCCTCGATTAGCCTCTCAAGTTCCGCCAGGAGGCTGCGATCGTAGCGTTCGTTGACATGCACTGGGTTCCAAAGCGTGCCAGCCGACAGTAGCTGCTCTGCAACACGATGCTGTTACGTTCGATGAGCTTGGCAATGAATCGCTTGCCGGCACTGCC
>JAAXGO010000431.1 GCA_012267425.1 Rhodothermales bacterium | reverse complement strand
GCCACGCTCATGTAGATGAGGACGGTCAGCACGAGCGCCATCACGAGGCCCAGCGGCAGGTTGCGGCGCGGGTTCTTCAACTCCTCGGCGACGTTGAGCGTGTCCTCGAAGCCGATGAAGGCGTAGAAGGTGAGCACGATCCCCTGCGCCAGGAACACCAGCGGTAGTCCCGCTTCGGTTTCGGGCCGCGCCGGAAACTCCAGCAGGTTCGCTGCGCCCCAGTAGGGCAGGCTCACGGCGATCACCAGCAGCAGCCCACCCGCTTCTGGCGTCATTTCGCGCCACCGCGCCGCGCGATCAGATGTTACGCAGATTCGCGTTCACCTAGACGGCGTTCGACCCGGTTCCCCAACCCCCAAGCCGATCTGACGTCAACAAGGGTTGCCAACGCGGAAGTTGGCAACGATACTGTTGGCAACAGAATTGTTGGCAAGCTGGCTTGGACCCGGGAGTCTGATTCGATGGCCTTGACCAAGGCCGGCGGCACATGGGTCGTCGGTGATCGCTTCTTTGACCGTACCGCCGATCTGGTCGCACTGTCCGAGAGATGTCAGGAGGGCGCGCATACGCTGCTGACAGCTCAGCGCCGGATCGGCAAGACCAGCCTGGTCCGGGAGCTACTTCGCATCTTGGAGGAGTCCGGCCAGTTCGACACCGTGTTTGCGGATCTGGAGGGTGGCTCCACGCCCGCCGACGCCATCGCCGAGATCTGGAACCAAGCACGGCAGACGAGCGGATTCTGGCACCGCATCCACCACCGGCTACGACAGCTCGGTACGCGGGTTGAGGCACTGGAAGCGGCGGACATCCGAGTGCGACTGCGGGCGGATGTGAACGCGGGCAACTGGCGGGCGCGTGGCGAGAGCATCCTTGGCGCGTTAGCACGGGGTGACAAGCCGATCGTCTTGGCGCTCGACGAACTGCCAATCATCGTCAACCGGATGCTCCGAGGCTCGGGGGGTCAGATCACGCCCGAGGGCACACAGGCCGCAGGCGAGTTCCTCGGATGGCTGCGGAAGATGGGTCAGCAACACCAAGGCCGCGTCACTTTCATACTGACGGGCAGCGCGGGTCTTGAACCAGTTCTTCGCCAAGCAGGCTTGAGCGCTCACGCCAACATCTTCTTGCCTTACGAACTGAAGCCGTGGGATGAGGACACGGCCTCGCATTGCCTCACCGAGCTGGCTCAGGCATACCAGATCGTCATTCCGCTAGCCGTTTGCCAGGAGATGTGTCAACGGCTGCGGTGCTGCATACCGCATCACGTCCACCAGTTCTTCGCCTACGTCCTAGACCACTTGCGCCGATCGGGCACGACGGAGACCACCTTCGAAGACATCGCGCATGTCTATTCAGACACGATGCTCGGCGTCCGGGGCCAAACGGATCTGGATCACTACGAGACCCGTTTGAAGGTCATCCTCGACCACGAGGCGTATACGTGCGCCTTGGCCCTGCTGACGGAGGCGGCGGTCGGCGACGGTGCCTTGGATGATCGGACGATTGCGCTCTATGCCGACGGAGCGTCCGACGTGGGCGGATCCACAGAGACGGTCGCGACCGTGCTCTATGCGTTGGAACACGACGGCTATCTGACACGGTCTGGGGAGGGCTATCGGTTCACTTCCGGGTTGATCGAGGATTGGTGGCGCGCGCGTCATGGGCAATTCTTCCGACCGATTGCGAATGGGCGGTCGTGATGATGAATCGGCGCACGTACAACCCGGCATTCCTCGCTGAGGACGACCTCCGGCGCACGTTCTCCGTCCGCAAGCACGAATACGCGTCCATTCTAGAAACCTTGCGCGAGTCAACGGGCCAAGCCAACCAGCACATGCTCGTCATCGGCCCGCGAGGAAGCGGGAAGACGACGCTCCTGCTACGGGTCGCGTCCGAGATCGGCCAGGATCCGTCCCTGTCATCGCGTCTGCACGCGGTTGTCTTCGCCGAAGAGAGCTACCAGGTATCCACCTGTGGCGAATTCTGGCTGGAGTGTCTGTCGCGCCTTTCCGAGCAGCCACACCGGCTCCCAGACGTCGACCTCAAACAGTCCTGGCAAGACCTGCGTGCGACGCCGGACGACAAGATGCTCGAGTTGCGGTGCTTAAGTGCGCTCCTCGACTATGCCGATCGGTTGGACAAGCGTCTCGTTCTCATGGTCGAGAATCTCAACTCCATTTTTGCCGATGTGCTTGAACCGGACTTCGGATGGCGACTGAGGCATACGCTCCAGACAGAACCGCGCATCATCCTGTTGGCAAGTGCCACCAGCCGCTTCGACGAGATCGTGAACCGTGACAAGGCGCTCTACGACTTCTTCCACACCTATTGGCTGCAGCCGTTGACCAATGCAGAGTGCGCCGCACTTTGGCAAGGCGTGACGCAGAAGGAGCCTACCGGTGACATCCGGTCCCTCGAAATCCTCACCGGGGGCAGTCCGCGGATGCTGGCCATCATCGCGCAATTCGGCGCGTCTCTGTCGTTCGGCGAACTGATGGACGATCTGCTGAACCTCGTCGACGACCACACCGAGTACTTCAAGAGCCACTTGGAGGCGCTGCCGGCCCAGGAGCGAAGGGTCTATCTCGCGCTGGCCGAGGAGTGGAAACCGGCGACTACGCGTGAAGTGGCCGAGCGCGCGCGCACGGATACCAACCGGTGCAGCGCCTGGCTGAAGCGGTTGGTTGAGAAGGGAGCTGTTGCCACGGCGGGCGGCACGGCGCGGCGAAAGCAGTACTATCTCGCCGAGCGGATGTACAACATCTACTACCTGCTACGGCGGGGTGGGAGTGACAGCGTTGTCCGCGCGCTCATCCGGTTTATGGCTTCATTCTACTCTCAGTCTGATCTGATTGTGCTTGAATACAGGCTTTCGGCGGAAGCAAGACAGGCTGATGACAGCGTTACGTCTCTCTATCAGATAGCGCTCACCCAGCTCAGACGGCTGCCAGAGTATTACGAAGGGTTACGCCACGACACTACCAAGCTGACAGAGTATGAACTCCATTTCCAGAATATGTATAGCGAGCTATTCGCACACGGCCGCTATCAAGCGGCCCTTCAAGTGTGTGACGAGATTCTGAATCGTACAGGAGCAGGGAAATACCCTCCGTTCCGTGAATTCGTCGCTAACGTGCTCCTGATAAAGGGCGAATCGCTACGTCTACTGAATCGTCCACTGGATGCACTGGAGGTGTACGACGCGGCGATCAGGAGGCTTGAGACATCCGAGATGCCGAGTATTGCCGTAACCCTTTCCTACGCCATGGTGAACAAAGGGGCGGTGCTCAACCAGTTAAACCGGCAAAGAGATGCACTGAATATGTATGACGAAGTACTGCTACGGTTTGGCGCCGTTCGCGATCGAGAAGTTCAAGGGGGCATTGCAGCGGCACTGGTGGACAAAGGCACGACGCTGGGTCAATTGGGTCGCCCGGAGGATGCGATTGCAATTTTCGATGCAGTGGTGAGCAGATTCGGAAGCAGTGCCCGGGTTGCGAAGGCAATGGTAAACAAGGGTGTCGCACTCGCACACTTGCGACGAGAATCGGATGCGCTCGTGGCATTGGGTGAGATGATCAAGCGATTCGGATCGAGCACCGACCAGGAGACGGTGGTGTTCGTGGCGCGGGGACGGCTCAACAAGGCCATCATCTTGAGCCAACTGAATCGAAACAAGGAATCGATTGAGATTTACGACGGATTGGTGAGTCAATTCCGCAATAGTCCGTTGCCCGAACTGAGAGTCACTGCAACAATGGCGATCGTGAACAGGGCGGTGCTCGACACCAATTTTGGTTTCTTAACCGATAAGACTTCCTACGAGCGCGATCTAAGGACTACCCTACTGACTCTCCAAACGATTGAGAGTCTGCCGGACTCTGCCATACTTCGTGCACTGACGGTGTTTAGCGTTCACCTGGGTCCGTCGCGCGCGCTGGAGTTGATTCGAAACTCGGCGGCGGCGGAGTTGCTACTTCCACTGGTGACGGCCTTGGAGCAGGAAGTGGGGCACAA
>JAAXGO010000430.1:373-2001 GCA_012267425.1 Rhodothermales bacterium | reverse complement strand
GTGGCCCGCCGGCCCTTTGGAAAGGCCCCTTCTTCCGCGGATTGTGCAATCCGCTCCGGAAGGAACCTGCCTCGGGCCGGCTACTCAGCGGGGTCCCTTGGGTTTGGGTGTCGATGGTGATAGCCCAGCCGGTGAGGGCACCGCAGGCGGCTGTTCTCCGGCCGGAGAAGAAGGGTAGGGTCGATGTTTTCAGCGCGTCGACGCAGCGCGCTCGCTGCAGGAGCTCGCGGGAGGACGGCGGACTTTGGCGCACGCAGTCGCGAGAGGGACATAAGGCTGGCCAATGTTGCCTCACCGCAGGAACGGCCGCAGGGCGGCGATGGCTGTGCCTGTACGTCCTTGGCTGTCCTCGTCAACCGTTTCGATTGTGAATCCCGGTCCGATTCCGCCCAAGAGGCGGCTCCAGGTTGAAGCTTGGCTTGATTTCCACGCCAAGCTTCCTGAGATCCCGCTCCAGCTTCTCATGGGCGGCAACGGTGTCAACGTTTATCTTCGCATTCCGGTCAAGCATCTCCTTTTTGTGCGAAAGCGAAATTTTCCGCTTCTTCGGCATGTCAGAAGTACTCCTTGGTGTGGATGAAGGAGAGCAGTTGTTCCCTATGCATGTAATCCTTCAACAACTCGAAGTAATCCCGTATCTGCTCGTACAACTCGGGGTCATCTTCGAAGCTGTCGATCTTCAGCTTGACTTCTTCTCCCCGCAATGTGTTCATGTCGATTGCCCGCCCATGAGAATGCCATTTCTCAGGGTCATTGAGAAGCGCCGCAATCTCCCGCGCGCGATCGATTTTCATTTCTTCGGTAACGTTCAATTGTCGCGTTTCCGTCGCATTCCAATTCTTGAACTTGTACTGCGACAACCACTTGATGAGAAGGTCGATGGAAAGCTCGCGTGCCTGCTCGAATTGATACAACTCACCAAGGTCCAGTTTGTTGAGAAGCGCATATTCGGCGGTGGTTAGTGCGCCGTCCTGCGCCTTCCGGTTCAAACGCTCGAACTGATTAAGATACGAAAGTGCCGGGACCAGCTTCCCATCTCGTTCAATTTGTGGGTCGATCGGCCCGAGACACGAGAGATGATCCATCATGATTCGATCGGCGCTCAAGGCGAATATTGTTCCTGCCGACATAGCTCGGTCCGGGACGATAACGGTGACTTCCTCGTATACCGACCGAAGGGCGGTCACCATCCGTTCCACGACCTCGACGACTCCTCCCGGCGTGTCGAGAATCACTGCAACGGATCTCCGCTTGCAAGGAAGCGTTTCTATTGCATGGCGAAGCCGGAGCTCAAGGCCCGGTACAATCGGGCTTACGATGGCGACTACGTCGGCCTGAAGCGTCGCGCCTATATCATCAAGGTGCCGGGTCAGTTGACCCTTCACATGATCGTCGACGGGCCTCACGGTGTCGCCCGAACCCGATGGAATTGCCGAATGGTCGAGCATTGAACGCGCATTTTTTCCACCTCCGTGCTGCCCGTCCCGCCGTAAGGTGCCTTGGTTCCCGTCTCCTACCGTTCCGTGACACCCCGATGCCGGTGGACCGACATGGCCGAGTGCTCCCGTTGCAATTATAGGTCGAAACCCGAATTACGATCTACTCTTCGTATTCGATTTCGGTAATGG
>JAAXGO010000430.1:0-367 GCA_012267425.1 Rhodothermales bacterium | reverse complement strand
GAATTGATGATGTCGAGCGTCGTCGTCGCGATCCAACCGCCGGTGCGTGCGGGATGTTGCCTGCTGGCGGGCGGTGCGTTCCAACATCTATATCGGGAGATCTTCGGTCGCAGTGAGGTCTTCCGACTTCATGCCCCATTCGAGCGCGGCGGTGGCCTTGGCGGCGGCGCCGCTCAATGCGTGATAGGTTCCTGAGCGTCTGGTACCGAGGTGGGCCTTCACGGTGAAAGCCTTCAATTCGGGCTGGATGCCGTCGCGGCGCGTCGCGGCGTCGAGCCTTCCTTGAACCGCCGCAGGTGCCACGTGCTCCTTGCGAACCCGCATGGGGCCGACATGGCCATCCTCCTGCCACTCGCGTCCAGGTCGC
>JAAXGO010000429.1 GCA_012267425.1 Rhodothermales bacterium | reverse complement strand
CGATATCGATGGGCGCGATACTAATCATTCGATCGGTGCGCGAGATTGGTACGTCCCGTTTTCGACCAGCTCCCGCCCATGGGCAATGACTAGATAGGCAAACGCCGTTCTGAAAGCCGTGGGCGAGCACTCACGGCTTTTTTGTTTGCCAATCCCATTTGGAGACTTTTGTTGACTGACGAAACACATCGGGAAGTTCCCCTGATGTTGAAGAACATAACCAAGCGCTTCGGCGGCGGGCTCTCGTTGCCCTTTCTCAAGAAGCGATCTGTGCCGGAAGCAACGCTGGCTGTCGACGGCGTCGACCTGACCATCGAGCGTGGTCAGATTTACGGAATCGTGGGGTCGAACGGCTGCGGCAAATCTACACTGGTGCGGATAGTCGCGACGCTGCTTCTGCCCGATGGCGGCGAGGCCAAGGTGTTCGGCAGAGACGTGGTTCACGAAGCCCATCTGGTCAAACGGTTGATCAGCCGGGTGTCGGTCGAGCCGTCGTTTTTCAAGAAGCTGAGCCCCATGGAGAACCTGATCTTTACGGCCCAGACATACGGAATGAGACGATCGGCGGCGACGGCGAAGATCCTCGACATTCTCGACCGCCTGAGCATCGACGGCAAAAGGGCACGCCGTCCGCTCGAGCAAATGTCGCGGGGAATGCAGCAGAAGGTAGCGATAGCGCGGGCGTTCATGACTTCCCCCATCTTGCTGCTGTTGGACGAACCGACCACCGGTTTGGACCCCGGATCCAAGATCGACGTCCAGCGATTCGTCAACGAAGTGAGGGACACGCACGACGCCACTGTATTGCTGATGAGCCACGACATGGACGAAACGGCGAGTTTGTGCGATTCCGTGGCGATTATGTCCGAGGGAAAGCTGGTCGCGAAGGGGTCGCTCGCGTCGGTGCTGGATCAAGCCGGTAACGGCCGGCCGGCCCCCGACCTGGAGACCGCCTTTCTGCGTCTGACGGGGCATCAGATTGCCGACGAAGAGCGGGTCGAGCAACGCTGATGGTCACAGCGCAAATCGATTGGGAGTTTTGAGATGCTGATTTCAACCACCAGCGCCCTGGGAGTGTGGGCGTTCGTCGAAAGGAACTTTCGGGCGGCCCGGCGCTATTGGGGCTGGGAAATCGCCTGGCTGACGTACAGCGTGGTCAACGTTCTCGCGGTTACCTACATCGCGCCCGGTTCACGCGAGCTTACCGGCACGCCCATGGCGGACGTTGGACTTCTGACCGTTTATCTGCTGATCGGCACGCTGGTGTGGGCCTTTCTGCACGAGGTATTCGACATGACTGCGTTCATGGTGAGCTGGGAGCGCTGGGAGGGGACAATTGAATACACGTTCATGGCGCCGATCCGGCTGGCCACAATGCTCTTCGGATCGTCAATATTCTCCGTCGTATACGCCGGAATTCGCGCGCTAGTGGTCCTCAGCTTGGCCTCGCTTTTCTTCGATCTGGATCTGACCGGAGCGAACTTCGTAACGGCGGCCATATTCCTAGCCGTCGGCAGCATCGGTTTTCTCGGCTTCGGAATAGTGGCCGCAACGCTGCCGTTGATGTACGTCGAACGAGGTCCGCAAATGACCATCATCGTGTCGGCCACGCTGCTGCTAGTTTCGGGTATCTACTATCCAATAT
>JAAXGO010000428.1 GCA_012267425.1 Rhodothermales bacterium | reverse complement strand
CCAATGATGAGACCCAGGCCGGTACCCAGACCGTGAGATTTGCCCCACCCGATGTAGCTCCGGGGGCCGCCGGCGCGATAGAACGGCATCATTTGCATTCGTGGGTTCCCGGAGTCGTGCGTGACGATAGCGTCATCGGGATCAACAATTTGCATGAACTCCGAAATCACGCGATACGGGTTGATGGGACGTTCTCGACTCGTGAGCTTGCGGCTCCAATCGGAGAACCACGAGCGATCGACTGACGCGATCTCTTCGATGACTGCCTGGTTCTGACGACCGTTTTCGCCGACGAGGTCCCGGCAGGCGTCGATCAGTTGTCGCAATACGAGCTTCGCGTCCCCGATGATAGGAAACTCTACGTCGTAGTCCTTGTTGATGTCGCCTGGGTCGTTGGAGGCGTGAATCAGAGTCTTTCCGCTTGGAATGGGCATCGACATCCCGTGTTTTGTGAAGCTGCAACCAATGCCGAAGACCAGGTCAGAACGTTGCAAGAAATGGTGAAGCTTTCTCGGAATACTCTGCTCAGTCCCGCTGCCAAGTGACAAGGGACTGTTCTCTGGGAATGCGCTCTTTCCCAGGACGGTGGTCATCACTGGCAGGCTCATTAATTCGGCCAATTCGGCGAGCTCGTTGGACGCTTCAGCATAGAGAACGCCTTGTCCGGCGTGCACGATAGGCCGGCGCGCATCACAAAGGGCCCGGGCCGCGGCCTCAATGTCGGATGGGTTGCCTTGGGAACGCGTGGGATTAATCGAGAGATCTGCCAGGGTGGATGGATCAACCTGATCCTTGAGAATATCTACCGGAATCTCCACCATGACTGGGCCGGGCCGGCCCTGCCTCAAAGCTGCCATGGCTCTGCGCATCACCTCGCTGATTCGCGCCGAGCTATTGATCCGCTCCACCCTCTTGGTCACCGAAGCGAAACTCGCTACAGAGCTGTAAAGAGGGGAGACTCCTTCGCGGTCCTCGGAATTGCCAAGCGGAAGAAGTAGAACAGGCACAGAGTCTGAGAATGCAGTTGACACCCCGGAGTAAGCGTTCTCGGCGCCTGGACCGTACTGCATCGCGAAAACGCCCGGCGGTGCGCCATTGGTTACACGCGAGTAGCCGTCGGCGATTCCAACTCCTACGCGCTCCTGGCGGCAAACAATCGGCCGAATTCCCGCCTTGGAAGCGGCCTCGATCATGTTGGTAGTCGGGAAGCAACTGAGATACTCAATGCCCTGTTTTTTTAAGAAGTTGACGATTATTTCTAAGGGTGTCATTTGTTACCTTTTGTCACCTTTCTTTAGACAATGCAGAGCTTCAGTCCGTCGACCACGACTCGGCCGAATAGGTCCGGGCGCAGAAAGGTCCTCGACTCTTTCCAATTATTGCATTCCGTTGTTGCACCGAACGTTGTGGTCTAAACGTCGGGCAAAGCTCAAGTACTCGTTTCAAATGCGAGTTGACAGAGTTGCCGAGTCTATGTGTCTTCAATCAGGGGCACCGAAACGTGCCGGCCAGTCCGTCCTGACTCGAATAGCGCCTCGATCACCGCCACGTTCTTGATCGCGTCCTCCGCCGGCGTTAATGGCGCCTCGCCGTCACGCAGGCAACGGGCAAAGCTATCCGCCTGCAGCGTGTACGCGTTCACGGGAGGGAACGTGCGCTCTGAAACCTGTCCGTCAATGATAAGGCGGACAGTGGTGCTCTCGTGATCTCCGGTCATGAAAGTCTCGACCACGGCAGAACCGCGATCGCCATAGACCTCGTAGCTGACGCTGCGGGCGTGCTTGTAGCCGCTGCTGGTAAAGCCAAACTGGCCGTCGCCGAATTGCAGAATGCCATAGAATCCCACGTCCACCTTGTAATGGTCATCGTATTCGAACATGGCGCTAACGACACTCGGCTCGCGTTCGTATAACCACCGGCACAGGTTGATCGGATAGCATCCACCGTCCAAGAGGCGGATGGTGGCGATACCAGAAGGCTTCACCTACGAGGACTTTGT
>JAAXGO010000427.1 GCA_012267425.1 Rhodothermales bacterium | reverse complement strand
CTATAACTTACGCCAAAGCAACACATACGTTTCGAATTATCTACTCCAGTCTATCTACCAAGCCGCGCCCAGACGCTTTGCGAACGAGGCAACGCTACTTCTCTGTCGTCAACCATGGCGCTTTCAATGTGGGGTGTCAGAAGAGCCGAACTCGAAGACCATGTCGTTGATCAGGGCCATCATTTCGTACTGCTCCACCTCGAACAGACAGAAGCTCCTATCCGTAATCTTGAACTACGTCGCACCTCACGAGCGTCCAACCGCAGAACTTAGGCGCGAGGGGTTCAGATTTAATGGAATCGGTCGCACAAGCTTTTCGCTGCTCTCTGTGATTCCAACAACCATGCTCAGCGATAGTGCCAATAGATACTTCCACGAGCTGCAACGGCGATTCGGCAATCCAGCGGATCGACCACTCACCACACCCGGCGGATTCGTCCGATCTCCGATATCGGAGGACGCGGCCGCCAAGATGACCGACGATGAATGGCTACTTGCCATCACCAAATATACGACAGTAACGCCTGCACACTCGTGGCCTGATTTCCTCAAGGGTGGTGCTAATGAGCTCTCTCAGGTGCTCGAAAGCCTGACAAGGTCAGATCCTGATCGGTTTGCAAAGCTTAGCTTGACGATCCCTGTGGATGCCAATCCGGTGTATCTTGAACGAGTACTCAATGCGGTTTGCGACACGCCCCTGGACATCGATCTGAAGCTCGCTGTCTGCCGAAAGGCTTACACTGACGCCCGTACAAGGTGCGGCAAGTATATTGCCGACGTCTTGGGGAGCATCGAGGATCCACTCCCAGATGAGGCCACAACGATGCTTCGGTGGCTTGCGACCGAGCATGAAGATCCCAAAACGGACGCTTGGCAAGAGGACGCAGGAAGTGGCCAGACCTACCCTCGGAACGACATTCTCACGAACGGCATCAACACGGCGCGCGGTAGAGCAGCTCGGGCCATCCAACGGCTCATACAGACGAATCCAAAATACATCGAACGGTTCCTTCCGACCCTCCTTCGGATGATAGGCGATCAAAGCGCCGCCGTCCGCTCATGGGTCGCTGCTGCACTCGCTGCCGTTTGTTATCACGATACGTCACTCGGAATGTCCCTATTCCTGTCCATGAACATAAGCGAAGACCGTTTGCTCACGACGTCCTACGTTGACTGGTTGATACGTCGCCATCTACATGACGGGTTTTCGGAGGCACTGCGCATGATCATCGAACGCATGCTCCAATCACCGGAACAGGAGGTGTGCCAAGCTGGTGGGCGTCTTGCAAGCATTGCTGCTATGATCCACCAGAACGCCGTAGACATCGGCGCTAGAGCCTTACGGGGTAACCCAAGCCAACGTTTAGGCACAGCCGAGGTGGCCGCCGCTAACATCGGCGTTCCGCAGCATAGAGCTTGGTGCGAGCAACGGCTCCTCGTGCTCTTCAACGACGACAACCATGATGTACGCCATAAGGCATCGTTTTGTTTCGGCCGCATTCCCGACGATGACATCGAATCCTACACGGATCTTGTCAGGGCGTTCTGCGACAGCAGGGCACTCGCAACAGGTGCACGCTCGCTCATTCGAGCGCTTGAGCAGTCACGCGGCCGCCTTCCAGGCATGACCTGCATGGTTTGTGAGCGAGTGCTAGACCATCCATCGAGCAACACGTTCTCGGTTGCCAAGCTCATCTTTCGGACGTATCATCAGCATCAGAATGACGAATGGGCATCGCGATCACTCGACTTGATTGATCGTCTATGCCTGGACGGATACCCTGGCGTCGGAAGCGAGTTTGAGGAATTTGACAGATAGTCGGAACGACCGCCAACAAGAACGAGGGTTTACCAGCTCGTCGTCGGGTTCCACCGTCCGACTTTCTCAGCATATTGTGCGGTGCGGGGGTATGTGTACGACGACAGCGAGCGTCGCGAGCTTGCCGTCCCGGCCTGCTGGCGGACCCAGCGATAGGGGTACAACGGCAACGCGCGCGGCGCCAACCGGCACCTGTCCACCCACGAATACCGTCTCGCCGTCAAGGGCCTGTCCCGCCAACCCTTGGCGCGGCCGGAACTCCACGGCGGCGCCAAGCCCTCATCCTCTTGGGTCGCCATGACCGTTCTGCTCAATCGAGTGGAACACTCGCAGACGAAGAGGATCTCAGACGACGAAGCTTCAAGCACCCGAACCGGGTTGCGTTGCCTGACCCCGCTGCCGCTGGAGCTGCGGCTCGTCCTCTACGCCCTATACTTGCACAAGGCAGAGGGCAGCACCTGTGGAATGCGGAAAAGCCGTGAACGCACTGTGCGGCTTCGCCAATGCACATCATGGGAAGGGTCAAGCGGTAGTTGCGTTCCCGGTACGGCTGTCACAGGGACAGGTGCCAGCGACGGGCCGTCCAGCCGCTCTGGCGCGTCTCGTTCGGCCTTCGCGTAGCACGTGAGCGGTGCCTCACACCGAACACACGTACGGCTTGCGGCAGGTCGGCCGCCCTGGCGGTCTGGCGACGGTTCCCGTCCAGACGCGACGCGATCACCCTACGCATGCTGTTCGTGGTCTCTCGACCGCGCCCGGTGCGCCGGGCACCCCGCCACCCCGAACCCTCACGGAGCGACGTCCGGTGCGTCACAGCCACGATACTGAGTATACTGTACAGCAATGGACTATGCGGTCTTTTCGGACGAGAGCCGGCACACCGAAGGGCGCTACCGTAGCTTGGCAGCCGTCTCAGTCCCAGTTGCGCACGTAGTCGTCCTCAACAAACTTCTCCGGGATGCGCTTCAACTTGACAGGCGACGCGAACTCAAGTGGAAGAACGTCCGGCGACCGGGGGACAGAGACCGTGCGGTAGCAGCGCTCGACGTTTTGCTCGCACAAACCGTCACCGGTGTTCGCGTCGACGTCCTGACCTGGGACACACACGACAGTCGCCACAATGTTCCCAATCGCGACGACGTCGCAAATTACGAACGCATGTTTTTTCATCTTCATCGGGTGCTGATGGAACGAAGAGGAGTGCAGAGCCGCTGGCACATCCGGCCGGATGAGCAGGTCGCCATCGACTGGAAAACGATCTCGCAGTGTCTGAACAACCGCGGAACGTGGAGAGCAGGGCGCAACATGACCACGTTGTCGGCAGAGTTCCGGCACTCTGTTCCGTCCGTCCTGACCTTCCGGGAGGTCAACTCCGCCGATACTCCACTCTGCCAACTTGCCGATCTATTGGCAGGAGTGGCTGCCTACACTCGAACGAACGCCGACACGGTCCGTCGCCAGATCGAAGACCCGACAGGACAGAGAAGCCTTTTCGAGAATTACGATCAAGCAACTCCCGGAACTGCTGACCGGCATCGATTCCGTGTGATCTCGCACCTCTATTGGAAGTGCCGGACGCTCAAACTCGGTGTGTCACTCCGCGAGTTCGGCTATTTGCGCACGCACGACCCGGCGATGCCGATCAACTTCTGGCACTACGAACCGCAGCATCATGGCGATAGGGCGCCGACGCGAGAGGCATCCGAACGTAGAGGAGGAATCATAGTAAATGCCTACTAAGAAAAATCGCGGACGCCGGAAGGACAATGTCGGTAGTCGTGTTGCGACGATCAAGTACGGCGCCAAGCGGAAGAACATTCCTCCGGCAGGCCTGGAGGCGCAAGGAGAGTTGCGGGAGACGGCAACGTTTCGTCACCAATACAACCCTCATCTGCCGCCTGTATTGCGGTCCGCACCCGACGCAGCGGCGACCGACGAATTGCCCGAGTTGCTTCGTGAGGCAACGCGCCGTCCGCTGACGGAATCGGAGGTTGCCGATTTGGCGAAGGCGTTGCGCCGACACGAGCCTTGGCTAGAGTGGAGCGGCAAGCGGGAGCGGCCTTGGTTCGCGGTCGATCCGGTAGCTCTGCACATGCACGAGCGCGTCTCGA
>JAAXGO010000426.1 GCA_012267425.1 Rhodothermales bacterium | reverse complement strand
TTCTCGTGCCGTGTGGCAGCACGGAGGCTGCCCGGCTCGCGACATCGGCCGGGCGGACGGAGCCTCGGAGGACGCGTACTGGCGATCATCGACCAGATGGCCGCGCGCGAAGGAGCAACGCGGTCGGGCCTGCTCGCTCGCTGCGCTCAGCTACGTGGACCGCCAGTCGACACAGTGAGCTCCGAACGTGCGGACTCCTCGACGGCCTCGACGCTCCACGACGGGGGTACCAGTCGTGCCCTTCTACGACGATAGGTAGTAGGCTGACACGTCCTGAGAACCGTATGCGGAACCGTTTGTAGAGGCGTACTTCGTTGTCGGGATCGAATAGTCGTTTCACCTGCAGATTGTCAAACATACCGTACCGCTCCACGAGAGGCTCGAGTTTGGCGCCGACGGTGTGTAGCGTGCTGTAAAAGGTAAGAAGCAACTCATACGATGACATCTGGGCGCGAAGAATGCCCGCGTACTCCTTCTTGTTCTCCAGGTCACTTTCGTCGACGAACTTGAGAATCCTGTAGAAGTTACGAAAATAGTGGCCCACCTCATGTTCGTTCGCAAGCCTGAACAAGTCGTATGCTCTCTCAATCCTCTGTCGCGGGTCCCGTGCTTCTCTTATGGCGGCGATGTTGGCATTCCGTAGTCTCTTCTCAAAGAAGACGCGAAAGCAATCCCGACCACTTGTTTTTTCTCCCAGATCCAGGTCCCGTATGATGTCATGCTGAAGCCGGACCATTTCGAAGAATGTCCGTTCGAAATTCTGACGGCGTAGCGAATCGCTTTGTTCACGGAGTGCACGCGCGGAGTTGCGAAGCTCAGTAGTCGATAGCGTGAGTTCCCGGGTTTGCAGCCGGACGGTATGCAAGAGCAAAAAGAGCGCGATGAGAGCAAAGAACGGGTTCAAGACTCCACCCAGAAAATCTCCGAACTCTCCCCAACGGGTATGGCTAGCAGAGAAGTCGCGCCCAAACTGCCTGACGTAGCATCCTACGGCAAAGGAGGCCGTTC
>JAAXGO010000425.1 GCA_012267425.1 Rhodothermales bacterium | reverse complement strand
CCAAAAATGTGGGACCACTTCACGTTTCAACATAGAGCGCAACCTGTCTGAACCGTGCACCTGTTCGCCAAGCGGTTGGCCTTGGGATGATGATAACCCAGTGTCGATCCGTGACGAATACACGGTTGTGCTGCATTTTTCCAGACCTTATGGTGCGGTCATCAACGCGTTTCCGGTCTCCAACATCAACTGGATCGCCTCGCCGGCCGCGTTGCGAGAGATGGGCGAGGAACAGTTTAGAATCACACCCGTCGGTGCGGGACCGTTCCGCGTAGTGAGCAACCAATTGAGCTCGAGGCTCGTGCTTGACCGCAATCCCAACTATTGGCAGGAAGGCCGTCCTTACCTTAACCGGCTTGTCTTCCAATCGATCGGTACGGAACAGGCTGCTTACCAGGCGCTGCTTGCCGGAGACGCCCATGTTTACGAGGGGATGACTTCCACGCCGCTTATCGAACAAGCTCTGCAAGAGCCTCGTCTAAAGGCCACACAGCAGCCGGCTACGTCTCCGTATGTCGTACAACTCAATACGGCGCATCCACCCTTCGACGATCAGCGGGCGCGGGAAGCAATTTACTATGCTACTGACGTTGAATCCATCCGAGAGGGCTTGTTTCACAACTGGTATCCGATAAGCCAAGCGTTTACCGGGCCCGGTGGTCTATACCATCACGCTACAGTCGAAGGCTACCGCACGTACGACCTGGAACGGGCGCGCTCGATCGTTCGAGATCTCAGCGGCTTTGAGGTCACTTTGGCAACCCTTCAGTCCGTATTAGCTGAGCAAGTTATTACGGCACTACAGAGTCAGTGGCAAAACGCAGGAATCAACGTCTCAATCGCTACCTATCAGATCGCGCCTCTTATTCAAGAATTTCGAACCGGCGACTGGCAGGCCATGCTCCAAACAGCTGGTTCCTACGACCCGGAAGCGGGCATAAGCGTGAGCTTCCGATTTCGATCCGACCAACAGTACAGTGGAGTCAACGATCCAGATCTAGACCGCATCCTCGACGCTGCGGCAGCCACATTCGATGCCACAGTTCGGGATCGCCTCTATCGAGAGGCTGCGAAGCACATAAGCGACAAGGCATATGCGCCGTTCCTTTTCGCGTTCGCGCCCACTCAGGTCGCTGTGCGTAATATCGAAGGGCCGGGCTTAACCTCCCAAATCCCGCCTATCCTGACCAACCCCGGAATTCTCTGGCAGGACGTGAGATTCTTGGGCGAATAGCAACACGTGAACCTCGGCGTGGGGCCAATGCGGAATATTTGGATGCGTACTTCGCCCAGTCGACTAATCTGGCGGCAATTCGCTGCCACGCAGCTTGTGTTGCGGAGACTTCTGGCCGCAGTTCCCGTTCTTGTCGGTATCTCCCTGCTTACCTTTTTTATACTGGATCTGTTGCCAGGCAATGCAGCTGTGTCACTGCTTGGTCCAGATGCAACACCGCAGCAGGTCGCTCAGCTTGCGGCACAGTTGCAGCTCGATCGCCCTGTCGCCGAGCGCTATCTCGAGTGGATGGGTGACATTGTCAGGGGTGATCTTGGCCGCTCGATCGCAAGCGGACAGCCCGTATCGACGCTAATCGCCGATAGGTTCTCCGTAACCTTGGAGTTGGTGGCGTTCGCTCTCGCTGTTTCGATAAGTCTTGCGGTGACCGTTGCCCTACTTGCCGCTCGTAGACCTAGGCATTTCATCGACAGAGCCGCAGCCGTGATCGGAATGATCAGCCTGTCCATACCGAGCTATCTCCTGGCGCCACTCATCGTACTCGTCTTTGCGGTACACCTTGATGCCTTCCGCTCAATAGGCTTTACACCGTTAAGCGAAAGCTTGCTCGGAAACCTGTCATCATTGACGCTACCTACCGTCGCTCTCGCATGTCCATTTTTCGGCCTATACACTCGGTTTCTACGCGGTGACCTACTTGAGCAGATAGAAGGGCAAAGTTACATCATCACGGCACGAGCCAAGGGTTTAGGCCCTTGGCAAGTGCTAATACGCCACGCACTCCGCAACTCTCTATTCGGACTGATAACCGTGGTAGGCCTCAATCTCGGAGCCTTGCTCGGTGGTACGGTAATCGTTGAGCAGATCTTCGCGCTTCCCGGCATCGGTCAGCTTCTAATTCAAGCTGTCAATACGCGTGACGTGATTGTCGTGCAGGCCATAGTGCTCGTTATGGCGATCGTCACGATTATTGCGACTCTATGCGTGGATCTGTTGTATATCATCCTGGACCCAAGACTTCGCTATGAGTCTCCCTAAGACGCGCGGTAAACGAAATGGCCGACCATCTTACTTCCGTTCCACGCCGTTGGTCGGACCGCGGAACTTTCGTTCGCTGGATATTTTTCTTCCCTCGGTATCGCTGCTGCTAATCGTGATAGCGTGCTTCATCTGGCCAATCGCCTATCCTATTCCTGCCCCGGTGGGAGGGGATGTACTGGAAGCCGACCTGCCAATCTTCAGCAACGGGCACATTCTTGGAACAGATACGAACGGCAATGACAGCCTATCGCGAATCCTCCACGGTGGGCGAGCGTCACTTCTGATCGCGCTGGCGGTAAATCTGATCGGGCTTCTTGTCGGGGGTTTTGTTGGCGTCCTTGCCGGTTACCGGGGCGGCATGATGGACTCATGCATCATGCGAACGCTAGACGTCTTGATCGCATTTCCCTCTCTCGTACTCGTGCTTGCCGTTGCACAGGTCCTTGGCCCCGGACAGGTAAATACAATTATTGCATTGGCCTCCTTTAGCGTGCCAGCGTTCGCGCGTGTGGCTCGCGCTGCAACTCTGCGATTGAGAGACGAACCGTTCATGATCGCTGCGCTGCTGTCAGGCAGCAGAACGCACTGGATTCTGGTTAGGCATGTCACCCCCAACATTGCTCCTCAGTTGGCGACCTTCGGTCTGCTCGGAATGGGTGTCGTGATCGGACTGGAGGGCGCGTTGACTTTTCTGGGAATGGGAATCCGGCCCCCGGATCCCAGTTGGGGCAACATGATTTTTCAGGGGCAGCAGTCGCTATTGACGAGACCATTGCTTGTCCTTCTGCCTGGAAGCATGCTGTTTTTGACCATCCTATCGCTCAATCTCTTGGGAGAGGCGCTGCGCACACGTTGGAGTCGCATTTGAGTACCGTTCGCACACGCTGCGGCGGACTAAAGTCGCAGCATACGTCAGTAATTTTGGGTTGCGATGAACCATCCTCGGTTCCCGAGCTTGCTGGCCCCCTGTTGGAGACACGCGACCTTCAGGTGCGATTCTACGACCGCGAAGGCTGCACTCATGCGGTAAGAGGATTGAGCTACAGCCTAGATGCGGGGCGATCCCTCGCGATCATTGGCGAATCAGGTGCGGGAAAGTCGGTTAGCTGTCGGGCCATTATGAACCTGCTTTCGGCGAACGCCACGGTCAGCGGATCAATTAGATTTAATGGTATGGAGCTACTCGGCCTGACAGAGAATGAGATCAGAAGTTATCGGGGAGCCCAAATCGGAATGGTCTTTCAGGATACGGAGCAGGCACTCAACCCGACCATGCGTATTGGGCCACAAATCAGCGAGGCTGTCCGATTGCACACTGAATTTGATCGAGGAAGAACATTCGAGCTCTTAAGCCAGCTGCAGGTGTCTGCTCCCGAGGAGTTGGTCGCCGCGTATCCGCACGAGCTGTCAGGTGGAATGCGGCAGCGCGTGATGATAGCTATCGCGCTGGCGGGTAATCCCAAGCTCCTAATCGCAGATGAACCGACGAGGGCGCTGGACGTCATGACTCAAGCGGAAATCCTGGCTTTGCTGAAGGCTGTGCAGTCGCACTTCGGTATGGCCATAATTCTGGTTACCCACGATCTGATGCTTGCTGCGAACTTTGCCGATGATATTCTCGTCATGTATAAAGGTGCGGCAGTCGAGTATGGGTCGACTGGCCAGCTACTCGCTGATCCGCGCATGCCATACACGAAGGCGCTGCTAACCGCAATTCGACAACTGCGACGAGCACCGACGTAGGTCGACAACAATGTTTCATGGTAACGTATTACTTGGTGTCCAACTCCGCAAAAGTTGGAGCGCCTCTTGTCACGGTTTTGCTCCACGCAGATTCGGAAAACACTTCGCTAGAAGCCATCTCATAAATACAAGTAATTATGCTACTCTTTTGAACCTAATTATGAAGATAATCGGAGATTCTCGTGGCGCAAGACGTCACCGATGCCCAGTGGCCGTTCATCGAGCCGCTGCTTCCCGAACTGCCCCGGCGGCCCGACCGGCGGGGACGCCCGTGGCGGGATTCGCGAGACGTGCTGAACGGGATCCTGTGGGTGTTGCGCACGGGCACGCGATGGTCGGAGATGCCGGGCCGTTACCCATCGTATCAGACCTGTTATCGTCGATTTCAGCAATGGCGTCGAGCCGGCGTTATGCATCGCTGTTGCGCGCCCTGGCCAAGCACTTGGAGCGGCGCGATGAAATCAAGCTCGACAAGTGTTTTGTCGACGGCAGCTTCAGCGTAGTCAAAAAAGGGAGCGCCGGGGTCGACAAGACCAAGCGGGGCAAGGGCTGCAACGTCATGGCAATTGCAGACCGCTCTGGTCTTCCCGTCGCCCTATGCACGGGCAGCACTTCGCCACACGAGACCCGGTTCGTGACCGACTTGATAGACTGGTGCCTCACTCCCGGCCGGCCCGAGCGGCTCATCGCCGACAAGGCCTACTACAGCGATCCGCTTGACCTCGAGTGCTTATAGAAGGGCGTGACGTTGATCGCGCCGCACAAGAGCAATCGCACCAAGGCGAAAACTCAGGACAGCCGGCCCTTGCAACGATACAAGCGACGTTGGACGGTGGAGAGGCTGTTCGCCTGGCTGCAAAACTGTCGGCGGTCGACTACCCGGTTTGAATATCACGTCGAACACTGCCTGGCCATTCACCAACTCGCCGCGTTCATGATCTTGGCCAAAAGTATTTTTGAGATGGGCTCTAGTAGGGAGTAGAGGGTCACTAAGCCACCATGCAGAATATGGGTCCAAATGAGCGTCCCCTCCTTGAAATTCATGACGTCGTGCAGGAGTTCAAAGTACCCGGGCGCGGAAGACGACGCACGTTGCAAGCGGTCTCGCGTGTGTCGTTCGAAGTCAATAAGGGTGAATCGCTTGGAATAGTCGGAGAGACCGGCTCGGGAAAAACGACGTTAGCCCGTGCAGTGCTTCAGATTCCCCGTCCTACATCTGGGTCAGTATTGTTGCTTGGCATAGATCTGACTCGCATTAGTGGTCGTCGGCTTCGTGAACAACGCCGCGCCATGCAAATGGTTTTTCAGAACCCTTACGGCTCGGTCAATCCAAAATGGAAAGTCGCCGACATCGTCGAGGAGCCTTTGATCGGATTCGGCTTGGGCGACAGCTCCGCTCGCCGGCGTAGAGTCGAAATGGTTCTGGCTCAGGTGGGGCTTCCACTCCGTGTATTTGGCGCCCGACGACCGCGCGAGCTTTCCGGCGGACAGTGTCAGCGGGTAGCCATTGCACGCGCACTCGTAAGTCGGCCGAAACTCATCATTTGCGATGAGGCAGTAGCGTCTCTCGATGCATTGACCCGGATGCAGATACTCGACCTCTTTCGATGGCTTCGCCGAGAGTTTCAGCTATCTTACCTGTTTATCTCTCACGACTTGGAAATTGTAAAGCTAGTCAGCGATCGAGTAGCCGTCATGTATCTCGGGCAGCTTTGTGAAATCGCCTTCACAAAATCGTTGTTCGGTCAACCACAACATCCCTATACAATCGAATTAATCGCATCCATCGATAGCGCTGGTTCAGAGCGACGACGATTGAATGAGCCCATCAGTGAATTAACGCCAGCCGCAACAGATTTAAGTGGTTGCCGATTTCGATCACGCTGCCCGCGAGCCCAAGAACGCTGCGTGCTTGAGCGCCCGATCCTGCGAAAAGTTCGTGAAGGACACTTTGTGGCATGCCACTATCCAACGCTGAGTGACAATACACGTGTTCCAATTTGACAGAAAATGGCTCGTGATCCCACTTCCGAAACGGCTCGGATTACGGGGGAACGGTCACGGGGTGAACTCGAAGCGATCTTCGATTTCATGAAGGCGCACCAGGCCACCTATCCGGTTCGGGTGATGAGCCGGCTGCTGGGGGTCTCCGCCAGCGGATTCTATGCGTGGCTGAAGCGTCCGCCGTCGCGGCGAGCGCTTCGGGACATCGCCTTGACGGCGCGGATCCACGCGATCCACCGGCGTTCAGGCGGCGCCTACGGTGCGCCGAGCATCCATGCGGAGCTGGCGGACGAACACGGGATCCGGATCGGGCGCAAGCGCGTGGCGCGGCTCATGCGGGCGGCCGGTCTGAAGGGCCTGTCGCCGCCGAAGTTCCTCGCCACGACCGTCACGGACGCCGAGGCCGATCGCGCGCTGGACAAGGTCGGCAGGCGCTTCAGCGCCGAGGGACCGGACCGACTCTGGGTCGCCGACATCACCTACGTGCCGACCTGGGCGGGGTTCTTGTACCTGTCCATCGTGCTGGACGTGTGGTCTCGGCGCGTCGTCGGCTGGGCGATGGCCAATCACCTGCGCACGGCCCTGGTGCTCGATGCGTTCGAGATGGCGCTGGCGCAGCGTCGCCCCGAATCGGTCATCCATCATTCCGACCGGGGCTGCCAGTACACCAGCTACGCGTTCGGCAAGCGTTGCCGCGAGGCCGGCGTCGTGCCTTCCATGGGCTCGACCGGCGACGCTTACGATAACGCGATGGCGGAGAGCTTCTTTGCCACACTGGAGCGTGAAGTCATCGACCGCCGACGCTTCCGGAGCCGGGCCGAGGCGCGCATGGCGATCTTTACCTGGCTGGAAGGCTGGTACAACCCGCACCGGCGCCACTCGGCCCTCGGCTACCTGTCGCCGGTCAATTACGAGAGGAAGATGTTGTCAAAAGCTGCTTAGGTCCCAAGCCCTGAACCGTCCACGGAAACGGGGCAAGACCACGACTTACGTGCGATAGGTTCTTGGTCTATATTCGATGCTCCAACGATAGGATGTGAGCTTATCTGAATGATGCACGACTATGAGTTTCATGAGTTCGCGAAACGTACTCCCGACGGGCTTTCGATTGTCGAAGCGAGCGGGCGTCGCTGGTCGCGCGCACAACTGGCGGGCCTGATTAACCGGATCGCGCACGCTCTGCGCCAAAAGGGACTGCGCGAGGGTGAAGTAGTCGCGGTTCTCTCCCCGAACTGCATCGAGTTCGTGGCGACATACATGGCTGCAACGGATATTGGTCTCTATGTCGTGCCGATCAACTGGCACACGTCATCTTCCGAAGTGGCTTACATTCTCGCAGACTCCGGCGCCAAGATCCTGTTCGCCCACGAGCGTCTAGCTCGCTTGGTCGAACGGCTGACGGAAAGTGGCGGTGCAACGCGGCTGAAGCACCGCATCTCCTTCGGTACGATTTCCGGGCTCACAAGCCTCAATGTCCTATGCGAAGGACAGCCGGAGTCACGAGTTCCTGATCCCGTGCGTGGGAGATCTCTCATCTATACCTCCGCTACGACTGGCAAACCGAAGGGAGTCAAACTTCCCATTCGCGACGCCAGTGCCGCGCTCGAGAAGACTATTAGCTTCCACATGTCTTGCGGTGTCCCGCTCGCAAGCGACAACGTACACCTTTGTGCGTCGATGCTCTACCACGCTGCGCCGATGGAGTTCGTTGTGATTTCTCTG
>JAAXGO010000424.1 GCA_012267425.1 Rhodothermales bacterium | reverse complement strand
ATTTGGCGCAAGGCGTCCTGGGGGCGGATTTCCAGGAAATCGACCCGATGCCCGCATGCTCGACGGAACACCGCATGCCTTGTTGGTCTGAGGCGAAGCCTCGCTGGATTTGTCAGAAGTCGCTTGAGGTTACGGTGTATCGATACAATGTATCTCGGTGCTCTGGTGGACAGAATTCAATGTACAATAATTTTCATGGGAATCTGTTTATATTAGATAAGTGAGTTTTTTCGAACATTTGGTAATGTTTACTTGAAATATTGCACGACAAACAGGACTGTGTTTTTTTGCGCCTGCCGCAGCCGCACTCATCAAGGCCTCGGAGCCGGACAGGGCGTCGGTCCCTGTCTACTTCGGGTCAGTCTTTCGAAATCCTGCCCGGGTTCGACGGAACGGATCGCACCGCGCGAGCGACAGTCGTTCATGGGCTCGCTCCGGTATGGGACAGTGGGTGCCCGAAAACTGGCCTCGTGACTTGACGGTCTCGCCGGCCACCATGACAAGTGGAGCGACGATACGGCCCTCCATCGCGTATTCGAGACGGTGGGGCCACAATTCGCCAGGCTCACCGGTGTCCACGTCACTGCCGAGGCCCGAAACCCCAAATGCCTCGTTCTCATCTATCCTTGGCACGATGAGATGGATGTGCACCAAGTGGTGGCTCTTCAATGGACCGTGACCGAATCCGACTGTCTGTCGCCCGAATGCTGCGGCAGTGGACACCGGTTGTCCGTCTCTGGTCTCTAGTGTCCGGCGTAGGATCTACGGGTAACCCCGTGTGGGGCCACGAGGATGGTTGCAGCCTGCACGGTCAACCGGATTGCGCTGAAACCCGGGACGTCATCGACCAGTGATTGCAACAATCATCGACGCAGCCGGCCTCGTGGCTGTGGCCGGCGTGTTTGGCGCGATGGTGTTCTTCGCCTTCGTCTACGCGCCGCTCGTCTTCGTCAAGCTCGGCGCGGACACCGGCGGCCGGTTCATCCGTGAGGTGTTTCCGGTCTACTACGTGGCGATGGGCGCCACGAGCATCGCGGCGGCGGTGCTGCTCGCATTCGGGAGCGCCGCGCGCGGCGCCGATGCGATGGCGATGGCGTGCGTCGGCATCGTGTTTCTGCTCGCACGCTTCGTGCTGCTT
>JAAXGO010000423.1 GCA_012267425.1 Rhodothermales bacterium | reverse complement strand
CCACTTGGGGAAAGGACAACGGCATGGACGTGTACGGTAAGGGTCTTAAAGTCTACACGACGCTCGATTCCCGTTTGCAAACCGCCGCCCAGGATGCCGTCAGCCACACGATGGATGGTCTGCAGGCCGTCGTCAACTGCGAGTGGAGTGCCGCAAGCTCTCCACGCCTCGTTTTCGCAGAGAACGTGCCGGCCTATCTCGAAGACGAATGCAGCGGACCTGGCAAGAGCTTCGCGTACTACTGGCAGCGGCACGAGGCTGAGTTGACTGCTTACATCATGGAGTCCGGTCGGTTCGCACACGGCAGCGGCGGGAGAGAAACGCGCTTAGCCACACTCCGCTCCGACAAAGCATTCATGGACTCACTGAAGACCGAAAAAGCCCGCCTTGAAGCGGGACTCGTGTCGATTGATCCGAAAACCGGTCATGTCCTGGCTTGGGTGGGTGGACGCAATCTGGCCGACGACTGGTACGATCACGTGGCCATTGCGCGGCGGCAACCCGGCTCCACATTTAAGCCCTTGGTATACACCGCGGCCATTGATGAAGGCTATTCCCCCTCCTACAAGCTGCGGGATACGAGGTTTGTCTACGTCGACCCGTGGACGGGGGATGAATGGAGCCCGGGCAACTTCGGTGGGGAATTCTCCGACAGCATGCTTACGCTGCGTGAAGGGCTAGCCAGATCGCTTAACACGATTACCGGGCAGCTCATCATCGAAATCAAGCCGGCGACAGCGGTCCGGTATGCACGGAGGATGGGCATATCAAGTGACCTTGAAGCCGTCCCATCCCTCGCTCTCGGTACGAGCGAGGTGTCCCTGCTCGAACTGGCAAACGCATACAGTACGCTCGCGAACCTCGGTATTCGCAACGATCCCGTTGTGGTCACTCGCATCGACGACCAGAACGGCAACCCAATCTACGAGGCCAAACCCGCACCCAGAGAAGCCCTCAGCGACCAAACATCAGCTGTGATTCTGGATCTCATGCGCGAGGTGATCAACGAATCATACGGGACCGGACATCGCATCCGGTGGCAGTATGGCCTGACGGGATATGACTTTGCCGGCAAAACGGGCACCACACAAGAAGGAGCCGACGGTTGGTTCATGCTCATGCATCCTGAGCTCGTTACCGGGGCTTGGGTAGGCTTCAACGACAGGCGGGTGACGTTTCGTTCGACATTTTGGGGACAGGGTGGGCACAACGCACTCTTCGTCGTCGGCGACTATCTTCAGCGCGTCACCGCGCAGGACGACGTCGCGTTGTCGATGGCAGAACGTTTTCCGCCACCGGAGGCCTTCGGGAGCTCTTCGATGGGAGTCGACGACCTCCCGACGCACCGGCGCGAGGAGTGGTAGGGGCGCATGAAAATCCTCCATACCGCGGACATTCACCTCGGAAGCAATGCCTTCGGGAGAATAGACCCGAAGACCGGACGGAATCAGCGGCTATTGGATTTTGAAAATTCGTTCAGGTTTATGGTCGATTACGCCCTGAGCCAAGATATCGACCTCTTTCTCTTCTGCGGCGACGCATATCGAACGGCGGACCCCTCGCCGACTGAACAGCAGGTATTCGCCGAGTGCTTGAGACCCGTCGCCGATCAGGGCATTCCGATCGTCATGCTGACCGGCAACCACGATCATCCCGTCTCTTTCGGCAATGCGTCTGCTATAGACATATTTCAGCACCTTGCCGGAGATGTGCATGTATTCCGGCGGCCCGCATCGAAACGCATCGACACCACGAGCGGACCGCTGCAGCTTCTTGCACTACCATGGCCCGTCCGGAGTGTGCTCCTTTTCGGACACGATTTTCGGGGCAAGACACCCGGCGACGCGTGTTTCCTGCTGGAGCAGATATACGTGTCATTTATCGCCGACGAGTGCAAGAAACTGGATCCTGGGCTGCCGACCGTGCTGGCAGGACACTTCAGCGTAAACGGGCATCAAATTGCCGGATCCGAAAGGCGCAGCCCCGTCACACACGAGCCGACCTTCACGCCGGCCCAGCTGACGGCTTTCCCGATCGACTACGTGGCGCTCGGTCATATTCACCGTCACCAGAATCTCGCGACGTCCCCGGACATGGCGCCTGTTGTCTACTCCAGCAGCATCGAACGCGTCACATTCAACGAGGCCGATCAGCCCAAGGGGTTTTGCCTCGTGACGATTCAAGGAAGTCCCAAGACAACTTCTTACGAATTCATAGAAACACCCGCCAGGCGATTCCTTGACCTCAACGTCGATGTGCGAGGCAAAGCAGATCCATCAGCCGACATCCTTGCTGCAATCCAGGCCGAAGAAGTAACCGGAACCATCACGCGCCTCAGATACTCTATCGAAGAGGCCCGGCGCGACAAGGTTGACGTAACAAAAATACGCTCGGCCCTCAAGAGTGCCTTTCGTATTACCTCTGTCGAGTCGGTCTGCGAGCCCATACGACGCAAGCGCCGCACACAGCTGACGCGGAATTCTGGTCTGCAAGAAGCCCTGGAAGGCTGGATCGACCAGCACGATCATCTCGCTGGCGAGCGCGACAATCTTGTCAAGGCAGCATTAGAGCTCGAAGCCGATTGGGAAGCATCCCGCACGGTGTCGGCGTAGAGCATTCTTTACGAGACGGGC
>JAAXGO010000422.1 GCA_012267425.1 Rhodothermales bacterium | reverse complement strand
TGCGGGTCAGGACTACTGAGGCAGGGCCGTCGGGCTGCAGCAGCTCACGACCGATCGACAGGTTGCAGTTCAGTGCGATACCCGCAAGCGAACGGCGCTCTGGCGCGTGCTCTGAGGCGACGAAATCCAGATTGGAACAACGAGACGGTGCATGCCGAGGGGACGAATGTGATTCGGCTTCGTCTGCCCGGCACAGGAGTCGCCGATCGGCCGGATATCCTCGTCTCGCCGCCTCTCTGCCAGCCGGTGATCGTGTAGACGGAGCTTGCCCCGGCTTTGACAGTCGATCAAGATGCAGCCAACGGGCTGGGGAAGAGGCTGCACAGTACCGGAGCAGACATTGAGGGCGTGCTGTCCGTAGTCCTTCCAAAGAACCTCAGGACTGGTGATCTTGAAGGCATCGCCCGTGCCTCGTTCCACTACGCCACGCACTACCTCAACTCCAAGGGAGAAAGCATGCGCTGGCCGGCTGGACGGGAGTGGCTTGAAGGTGGAGTGGACGAACTCGCGGATGCCATCGAGTACCTGTCGCTGTCAGAACGGCAGCTGGCGCGAGGGACCGAAGTTCTCGAAACAATAGTGCGGCACACTGCGGGAAGGTTGGCCGAGCAGGCCGGTGAAGCTGCGCTGGACCGGATCGCAAGCACGTTGCAACAAAAGAGTGGCGAGCAAACGGAGCGAATGGCTGCGGCAATATTCGTCTCCGCCTTCGTATTTCATACGGCCATCGAAAGGCAGGGGGACATTCCGAGTGTTCCGTTAGAAGGGAGCATTGACAAGGGGCAGCTATTGAGCAGGTGGAATGCAACTTGCGACATCAATTACTTGCCGATATTCACCGTTGCGTGCGACCTGCTCAAGGAACTACCGATCATCGCCGTGCCTCCAGTCATGAACCGCATCGCACAGTCCATTTCCGAACTGGTACAGCTTGGTGTGACAACCTACCACGACCTTGCAGGCCGGATGTTCCAGACGCTCATCACGGACCGCAAGTTCCTCGCCACCTCTTGCACACTGCCTGAGTCGGCCTACTTGCTCGCGGAATTGGCGGTCGAGCGGTTGGATGTGGACTGGTCGGATAGGCTCGCAATCGAAAAACTACGGATTGCGGACTTCGCGTGTGGGACAGGCGCCTTGCTCTCAGCGGCGCAGCGTGCAATCTACCATCGTTACCGCAGGGGCGGAGGGGATGACAAGGATCTGCATCGGCACCTGATGGAGCAGGTTCTTACCGGGCTGGACGTCATGCCAGCTGCAACACACCTAACCTGCTCCATGCCGTCGAGTTCCCATCCCTCACTCTCATACGGGGAATGCCAGATCCACACCGTGCCCTACGGCATTGACGGTGGCGAGACCCATATTGGCGCGCTCGACCTTCTTGATTCCGATCGCTCCTTTTCGCTCTTCGCCACAAATCAGACGATGGGCGGCACGAAGTCGGCTCGTCGCCGTCAACATTCGGTCACGATCAAGGACAAGTCCTGCGATCTGGTCATCATGAACCCACCGCTCCCGAGGCCCACTAACCACGAGGCTCGCTATGCAGACATTCCAGTTCCTTCGTTTGCGGGATTCCAAACCGCCCCTGAAGCGCAGCACGCAATGCAAAGCAAGCTGAAGCGAGCAGGATCCCTGTTCAGTGACGGCCACGCTGGTCTTGCGTCAAACTTCATGGACTTGGCAGACCGCAAGCTGAGAGAAGGCGGCGTGCTGGCGGTAGTCATTCCGTTCGTGTTTCTTCGCGGCAAGTCATGGAAGAGAGCGCGAGAGGCACTGGAGGATCGCTATAGCGACATTCATGTCACGTCCATCGCTACTACTGGCTCGAAGGCTCGAGCGTTGTCCGCTGACACAAAGATGGCCGAGTGTCTTGTGGTGGCGACACGGCGAAGTGAAGCGGGATCCCGGGCGGTGTTCTCCAATCTAGCAGCCAGGCCCTCAACGTTGTTAGAAGCCGCCGTAGGAGCGAAGGGGGCAAACCACAAGACAGTGCGGGGAAGTATTCTCAGATTTCGTGACACCGTGACCGTGCAGGAATGGATCCTTGAGGCCCAATAGTAGCGATCGGGGCAAGGAGTGCCGTTCCTCGCCCGATCGGATCCGGGCGCCACAGCTGGCCAAGGTTGATCCGGGGTGCTGGATCGAAGCAAGAAATGGCT
>JAAXGO010000421.1 GCA_012267425.1 Rhodothermales bacterium | reverse complement strand
CCGTACTTGCGGCTGATGGCGTTCCTTCTGACATCGCAAAGTACGCCAACATTTGATTGAATCAGTTCGTTTAGATAGCGCTCGAGCGTTCGCCCCTCATAGCCAACTGTCAGGAGAGAGACAGCACCTTTTTTCGGTCGTGCAGCTCTGATCCGGCTGAGTGCAATCTGGTCGTCCCTCAGCAACCGGTCGGCAATGTGGCTACGAGTCGCATAATACGGATATCGGCGATAGGTTTCCGCGATGAGTGCGTCGCCTCGTAGCGTCCTGTATCGACGCACAAATGCAAGCATGGAACTGTGCTGAGCCTCGCGTGCGACACGTTTACCTTCTTCGGTGAGTGACCAGAACCAGTCGTCGTCGATCAGCAGACCGCGATCAGCAAGACGGCGGTTATCCGCATAACTCGTAAACGAGAATGCACCGTAATGGTACGGAACGAACTCGTACAAACTCGCCGATCCGCCAACCTTGCATGCACGGAGCGACTCCTGACAGAAGAGAAACAGGAGCTTCTGAAAGTCCCGCTTATCCGCGTTGCCGCCGAGAGCGTCAAGCAGCGCTAGGAGCCGACGCTGGCGCACATACAACCGAGGACCGCTTTTGTCATTCGCTGTCCGCGCCGGAGCAGTCATCAGTCTGCCGATTGAGTGTAGTCGTCGAACAGAGTCAGCCTACTTTCAAGGCCGACGGCTTCCGAGTGCTGGAAGCTACACGCCACAAATGTGACGCGAAATAGAGTTTCTTTTTCAACGAACAGGCTCCCCGCTCGCCCCAAGCCCAGCCGATTTAGCATAACGGCAAAGTTGGTTTCGGCTAAATCCTCCGCGAAAGGTCACTGTTGGCTAGGCTGCAACCGGTATTTGCCGCCAGAACTGGCGGTCGATGGTGGCTTTGTCCCCGCCGCGCTTGTTTCGGACGCCGCCTAGCTGCTTGAGGAAGAAGGCGACGCCCGCCCTGTTGGATTGATCGCGCAGGTCGCGCGCCCATGCGAGGTTCATGGGCCGGGCGCCGAAGCCGCTTTCGCCGCCGACGATGCCCCACTGCAACGCCCCACGCTCCAGCCACTCCCCCAGCTCCAGCC
>JAAXGO010000420.1 GCA_012267425.1 Rhodothermales bacterium | reverse complement strand
CGCCTCGACCGTGACCTCCGATACGTTCGCTATCGGCCGGTTCGGCCGTTTTCTCCTATGGGGTGTTTGTTCGGGCAGCGTCTCGTAGCGGAGTTCGGCAGGATCACAGCATTTGGTGTTCCCCTTGCCCCCGAGCGTCTCAGGCCATGTCGTGGAGCTGCACACCCACTACGCGCGCATCGCGGAAGCTGGTGGTGCGAAGTTCTGGATCCACGGACTGCGCAAAGCCTTCATCGCGGTGGCAGAGCTCGAACTCATGCTGCCTTGTTCACTCACGAAGCGACTGGTCAACCACGCCCGGCCCGGCGATTTGACCGAGAACTACGCCGCCGATGGGAGCGTCGGGCAGCTTCGCGAACCCGCGTAACGCCGACCGCATCGATGAACTCACTGATGAAGGGAACATGACGGCGACCGGCGTTTCGCGCCGGAGCGCTTCTTTCTCCTCTTCATCAATTGCGTTTTCTCACGTTTTTTGTCACGTCCCTGCGTACTAGATCGCAAGTGTGAGCGTATTTGGAACAAATGTGTAGGTTATGACCTATTAAAACCTGTTGTCGGCGACGTATTTTCGTGTTATATTCGTATACATGAATAAGATTCGAATCCCGCACCGGGACGATTCTGGACTATCAATCGAGACGAAGCATCGTCGCCAGGGAACAGTTGGGCGAACCTGTCTTCGCTCTCACCGCAAGGAAGGCCAGCAAGTGACTCCCGGAGAAAAATCACAGGCATCACCATAACGGCCGTGCTCTTTCCCGCTGCGTGTACGGACGTGCTCTACGGGACGCAGAACTTCCGGCGGGGCGGGGACACCGAGCGCGCCATCATTCTTGAAACCCTGAAAGGGAAATTCTCATGAAATTCGGAAACGCCACCCTGTGAGGCGGCCAGACGCTGCTGCACTACGCCCGCATGTGGGGACAGCTCGCCCGCTGGGGCATCATTGGGCTCGTCCTCGCGGTCGTCCTGACCCCTGCGGTTAGCGTCTTCACGACGACGAGCGCGCACGAATGGCGCGTCGTGGGC
>JAAXGO010000419.1 GCA_012267425.1 Rhodothermales bacterium | reverse complement strand
ATTCTCGTGAGTTGGAACTTCAGGCACATGGTGAACTGGCAGCGCATCCAATCCTACAACGCGGTGAATCTCGACCGTGGCTACAATCCGATCGACATTCGAACACCAAGGGAGATCGTCGATGACGACTAATGAAAGAAATGCAATGCAAAAGTCATTCGACTCGGTTGCGTTCATGAGGGAGGCACGGGCCAGGCTCACCCTGAAAATGAACTCAATGAGCAGCGAGGATTTTCGCTACTGGGTGCGCCACCATGAATACTCGGACCCGAGACTTGCGAATCTTGCGGCGGAAGCGCGTCCGGTGGGGAAGTGCCGGGGCCGTTCCGAGTCTGAAGGAGCGTGAGATTGGCGAGCGCGTCTGGCAACAGGGCGATCGACGGCATGGAGTCGACGCGCGACACTCTTCGTCTTGTCCGGCGTACCTGGGCATGAAGCCTTACAACGCCATGAAGGACTCCGGCGTGGAGTGGCTGGGGGATGTGCCGGAGCATTGGCAGGTTCGTCAGCTTGGCCGGATGGGTCGAATGTTCAAGGGAAATGGAGGAACGAAAGCTGACGAGACGGACGAGGGGATTCCATGCGTTCGGTATGGCGACCTCTACACGAACCATAGCTTTCACATCACAGAGACGCGATCGTGTGTGGATCCTCGCGTCGCAGAGAGAGCCTATACGTCAATAGAATACGGTGACGTTCTGTTCGCTGGCTCCGGCGAAACCATTGAGGAGATCGGCAAGTCTGCCGTGAACCTGATGCGTGGTCCTGCATGCTGTGGCGGGGATGTCATCGTGTTCCGGCCAAGTATTGCAATGAATGCTGCATTCCTCGGCTATGCCACCGACTGTCCGCCGGCTGCACTACACAAGGCGCGTATGGGTCGTGGATTCACCGTTATGCATATCTATGGGACCGATCTCAAACGCCTGAACATTGCGGTGCCACCGGTCGTCGAACAAACCGCCATTGCCCGTTTCCTCGACCACGCCACCAGCCGCATCGATCGCTACATCCGCGCCAAGCAGAAGCTGATCGAACTGCTGGAGGAGCAGAGGCAGGCGACCATCAATGAAGCCGTGAGCGGGCAGATAGATGTCGAGACTGGTCGGCCCTATCCTTCGCATCGCGTTTCCGACATCGGGTGGCTTCAAAGAGTACCGTCGCATTGGGAAACTCGACGGAGCAAGCGTGTTTTTCGGCCAAGGTTAGAGCTGGCCCGCCCGAACGACGTTCAGCTATCGGCCACTCAGGCGTGGGGGGTGATCGCGCAGACGGACTTCGAGGAGCGCGTTGGCAGGAAGGTCGTCCGGATTTCGCAACATTTGGACAAGCGTCGGCATGTCGAGATTGACGACTTCGTGATCAGCATGCGCAGCTTTCAGGGCGGATTGGAGAGAGCGTGGACACGCGGGTGTATCCGGTCCTCCTACATCGTGCTGCGTGCTACCACGGGGATTTCCTGCGACTTCTTCGGGTTTCTGTTCAAGTCATCCGGTTACATCAACGCGCTGAGGTCCACGGCGGACTTCATTCGCGATGGTCAGGACCTGAACTTCGACAACTTCTGTCGGGTAGATCTGCCATTCCCGCCGTTGGATGAGCAGTGGCGGATCGGCAGGGCGCTGAACAAGCGCCTAAGGGCGTTTTCGAGTGCGATAGAGAAATCACGGCGGGAGATGGCGCTACTGACCGAGTTCCGCCAGCGCCTAGTCGCCGATGTGGCGACCGGCAAGTTGGACGTGCGCGAC
>JAAXGO010000016.1 GCA_012267425.1 Rhodothermales bacterium | reverse complement strand
CATTACGAGTGAGCTGCTCTACCAGCTGAGCTACATTGGCATTGATCAGCCTCATTACATGTTCTCCAGGCTAATTGATCCAGCGAGGTCCGAAAGTCAAACGGACGGTTCATGATCGATCTGTATCAAGTCACGAAGGTGTACGGCGAGACTGTCGCGCTACATCAGACGGACATTTCGCTGCAGACCGGCAAGACAACGGTTCTTATTGGTCCTAGCGGATGCGGCAAGTCCACGCTTCTCCGCATCATAGTCGGGCTGACTCAGCCATCATCGGGCAGTGCCCACTTTGCCGGCGTCGAACTAAATCGGAAAACCGTACGGCGTATTCGGCGGCGCATGGGCTACGTCATTCAGGAAGGCGGTTTGTTTCCGCACCTGACTGCGAGGGAGAATGCCACCCTTATGGCGCGGCATCTCGGCTGGAGAAAAGAGACGATCAAGGTACGCGTTGAGGAAACCGCTGCACTCGTTGCACTTCCTGCTTCATGTCTCGACAGGTATCCGGTGCATCTGTCCGGCGGTGAACGTCAGCGAGTATCGCTCATGCGTGCGTTATTTCTGGATCCGGACCTGTTACTTCTTGACGAGCCGCTCGGCGCCCTGGATCCCATTATCCGACACGGGCTGCAGGAAGAACTGCGATTGATTTTTCGCAAGCTGCGCAAGACCGTAGTCCTGGTGACACACGACATGGCGGAAGCGGCGTTTTTTGGTGACAAGATCATGCTCCTGAAAGATGGTCGCATCGTTCAGAGCGGCAAGCTAAGAGACCTGTTGGACAACCCCACGGACTCTTTTGTCGAACTCTTTATTCGCGCTCAACGGAGCATTCCATTCGAGAAAGACCGGTAATCGGGGTCATGCTCAAGACTCGGCGCATTCGACTGATCTGTAGGTGCCTGTGGCTGGCCACTCCAGTTCTAGTGCTGCTGTTCGCACACGCTGCCATGGCTCAGACCGTTACGGTCGGTTCGAAGAAATTCACGGAGTCCGTCATTCTCGGCGAAATCGCGCGGCACCTTCTTGATCTTGAAGGAATCGAGGTGAGGCACCGGCGCGAAATGGGAGCAAATCGCGTACTATGGAATGCTCTTGTAGCCGGCGATATAGACATGTATCCCGACTATACGGGAACCCTTCTCGAGGAAACGCTCGCCGGCGAAGTCGAAACCCTCGACGAGCTGCCCGATGCGTTGGCCCGCCACGGGATGGCTGTCACTGAGACGTTCGGATTCGACAACGCGTACGCCATTGGGATGAGGCGGGACAGGGCAGAAGCCCTCGGCATCCGTACGGTGTCTGATCTGAAGCGGCACCCTAACCTCCGGTTCGGGTTCGGCAACGAATTTCTCGATCGCGAGGACGGATGGCCGGGGTTGCAGGCTGCCTACGAGTTACCGCAGACGTTTGTCAGGGGGATGGACCACGATCTGGCGTACCGCGGAGTTGGGGAGGGCACGATAGACGTGATGGACCTCTACGTAACGGGCGCAGAGATTGAATTCTACGATCTCGTTTCGCTCGAAGACGATCTACACTATTTTACGAACTACTTTGGTGTCTATGTATACCGCTTGGACCTCATAGAGCGCCACGCAGAGATTCCAGACATTCTCGGACGACTTGAGGGGACAATCGACGAAAAAAAGATGATTGGCCTAAACGCCCGGGTCCTCCGGGACGGCATCCCGGAGACGGTCGTGGCGGCGGAGTTCATCGAGGAAGTGTTTCAGACCGATGAGCCCGTGGTGGTGCAGGAAGAAACCATGTGGACGCGCCTTGTACTTCACACCAAACAGCATTTGGTGCTGGTCATCGTTTCGCTTCTGGCCGCGATTCTGGTGTCGATTCCTTTGGGTATCATCGCCGCGAAAATGCCCCGGGCCGGCAATGTCATCTTGGGAGTCGTAGGGGCAATCTACACGATCCCGTCTCTTGCGCTACTGGTTTTTATGATCCCGCTCATGGGCATCGGCGGACCGCCTGCCATGATGGCATTGTTCCTGTATAGCCTCCTTCCGATCGTGCGCAATACGCATGCGGGGATCTTGGGCATCACGCGTCCGCTATTGGAATCGGCGGAAGCGCTCGGGCTGCCCCCGATTGCCAAACTCATGAGGATAGAGCTTCCTTTGGCGGCACGATCAATTCTGGCTGGTATACAGACATCTGCTATTTTGAATGTCGGGACCGCCACGCTAGGCGCCCTTATCGGAGCCGGCGGTTACGGACAGCCAATTCTTACGGGTATCCGGCTTGCCGACACCGGACTCATTCTTGAGGGTGCGGTGCCGGCTGCCGCATTGGCACTCGTGGTACAGGGTTGCTTCACGCTGTCGGAGCGCGTATTTCTAGCCAAGGGCCTAAGGTTGCAGTCGTCGTAAGTCGGACGAACATGGGCAAAGGGTTTGCCGACCTCCTCGGGTATCTGCGCTCGGTCAATGATCTGACTGCGGCCGCGGAAGTCTTGGAATGGGATCAGGAGACGTATATGCCGTCTGGGGCTGCGGAGGCGCGGGCTCGCCAGCTTGCTACGTTGCGTCGTGAAGCCCACTTGCGGTTTACGGATGGGCGAATCGGCATGCTTCTTCGGACCGCGGCAACGGAAGTGGAGGGGCTGGATCCGCTTTCGTTTGAAGCAAGCCTGGTGCGCGTCGCCATGCGCGACCACGAAAAGGCGCTTCGTTTATCCCCAGATCTCGTGGCGGCCATTGCCGAATCCACCGGGCGTGCCCGAAATGCCTGGCGCACAGCGCGGAAGGAGGATGACTTCGATTCGTTTGTGCCGTACCTCGAGCGCGTACTGGAGCTGACCATCCAGAAGGCCGAGGCGCTTGGCGGTGGGGATTGTCTGTACGACGCACTCCTTGATGAATTCGAGCCGGGCATGACGACCAATGTCGTCCACCGCGTCTTTTCCGAGTTGCGTGCGGAGCTCGTGCCACTTGTCCAGGTCATTGCAGAGCGTCCAGAACCGGACGACAGCTTTTTGTGTCAGCCGTTCGACGGCAGGGCTCAGTGGGACTTCGGGATGGAGGTGCTCCGCGAGGTCGGCTACGATTTCGATCGGGGTCGGCAGGACGTGTCGGCACATCCTTTCAGTACGTCGTTTTCAATCACCGACGTTCGCATCACGACTCGTATTGACGAGGACCATCTACCATCGGGTCTTTTCAGCACGCTGCACGAGGCGGGGCACGCCCTCTACGAACAGGGCATTGACGCTGGATTCGAGGGAACGCTCCTCGCTGATGGCACGTCCCTCGGAATGCACGAGTCGCAGTCCCGCCTGTGGGAAAACCAAGTAGGTCGGAGCCGGGCATTCTGGAAAAACTGGTATGCGAAGCTGCAGCGCACTTTTCCGGATCAATTGCAAGACGTAGAGCGCGAGGCGTTCTATCGCGCAATAAACAAGGTGTCACCATCGCTTATTCGCGTGGAGGCTGATGAGGTGACGTACAATCTCCACGTCATGCTTCGCTTTGAGCTTGAGCGCGCTCTCGTTGACGGGGGCCTTCGTGTAAGGGATCTGCCTGCGGCGTGGAATGCCGGGATGGAGGAATACCTCGGACTGCAGCCGGAGTCAAATGCGGATGGTGTACTACAGGACATCCACTGGTCACTCGGGGCGATCGGATATTTTCCGACCTACACACTCGGTACGCTGATGTCGGCGCAGCTGTACGAATGTGCTTTAGAGGCGCTTTCGAACCTTGAGGAGCAAATCGTCGCGGGCGAATTCCAAGAACTGCTAATGTGGTTGCGCGCGCATGTTCACAGGCACGGGCGGACGATGTCGGCTTCAGACATTCTCCGCAACGCCACGGGCAGCTTCATCACGGCTTCACCCTGGCTTCGGTACGTACGTCAGAAATACTCCGAGATTTATGGGCCTCTCCGTTAGCTTGTATCCAGGTTCCTACATCCTATTTTGCAGGTATGAAGGACCGTGAAGCACATCCATACCAGACGATTTCCAACCACCAAACCCAGTCCACATGGCTGCCCAGTTTGCACGTACTACGCAAAGTATTTCTATCGAGTACTACTCGGAGACCGTTGACTTTACGGATGCACAGAAGGCGAAAATAGAACGGCGCCTGCAGAAGCTCTCCGGTGGTCACCGGGACATTGCCGGAGCCTTCGTCGCTGTGCACGTGGTAAGTGGTGCCAATCGGCACCAAGAATACCGTGCACGGGTCGTCCTTTACCGCAGGCCATCAAACGTTGCTGCAAGTTCGACGGCGGGTAGCATCTCGCTCGCCGTGCAGGATGCTCTGGATGCCGTAGCCCGCATGACGAGGGAGCAGCGGGAGCGGATGCGCGAGCGTAGTCGGAGCCGACGGGCTGCGGCGCCGTGACTTTCCGCGGGAAGTGGTTCCACAGGGCGAAAACTACCGCTCTTGAGGTCGGGGCCTCCAGGTAGTCGATCGCGAGCGGCTGCGAACGGAGCCGAATCAAGCGGCGGATACGAGTGGCACTAGTCCGCTGCGAATTCACAACATCATCAGCGAATAGCCTGCTCGCTGGGTGGTCGTGAGGGCCGACTATTATCTCTATCGGCACTCACCCTTTGCCGGGTGTCCGGGACGCAGTCCACTTCCGTTTTCGTGGTGGTCCTCGTTAGTGAAAGTGGGGCAGTTCTCCGCGGTGCGTGACGCTGCTATGACTCTATATCAGGAACGCCGGTCTACAGGATGGATTCTATAATCGGGCCTTTGGCCGCGTGGCCTGTGGAGCCGCCCCCGCGGTTGCTAACGCCCCTCAGGCTGCCTGTTGTACACAAACACCGCGTTCACACACCTCTTGCCGTTTGTACAACTGGCTCCGTGCCGGACCACTTCTTCCACGGACTGGTGCAACATGGCAAGTTCCGGTGCGCCGTGGAAAGGCGCACTGATAAGTCTGTTTTAGTATGTGAGGATCTGGATCAAGGTACGTACCCCCGGTCCCAGGATGCTTGCTATGATATCTGTTAGATTCGGGTTCGACATTGATCCACTAACGGTGACCGCGTTTGGGAAATAGGTGAGCGGTGAGCAACGATGGCGATTGACATTGCGGACTACGAGAGAAGAGCGCGTGACGCGGTCAAAGCGTTCTGGAGGAGCCGTGAGCAGGCTCGGCGGAAGCAGGCTGACGCGCTTGCCGGACCAGGGAGAACGCGCAAGCGTGACGGCGGGCAAGAACATGGACGGCTTCATCGATCTCATGGTGGATCTGGTGAAGGCCAATGGTCTTCCGCATGCTGCGGTTCACTTGGAACGCGCCCTGCTGATGCTTCCCGGCTATTTCCGGCCAACCCCCAACCCCAAGCTCTGGGATCTGCTGGTGCTCAACGGAGGCCGGCTGGTGGCGGCCATCGAACTGAAGAGTCAGGTCGGCCCGTCGTTCGGTAACAACTTCAACAACCGGGCGGAAGAGGCCATCGGGAGCGCGTGCGATTTATGGACGGCCTACAGGGAGGGGGCATTCGGCGATCAGACACGGCCCTTCGTGGGGTGGCTGATTCTCATGGAGGACGCACCGGCTTCCCGAAGCGCGGTGCGAATCCGGTCACCTCATTTCCCGGCGTTCCCCGCCTTCGAGGGTGCCTCGTACCTGAAGCGGTACGACTTGCTTTGCCGTCGGCTGGTGAGGGAGCAACTCTACACGACAGCGGTGGTGATTTCGTCTCCGAGATCGGCCGCCGAGACGGGAGAGCACGGAAGCCTGTCGGAGATGACGGGTCTGAAGACCTTCGTGACGTCTCTGGCGGGGCACGTCGCCGCTGAAGCGGCCAGGACATGACGCGAAGCTACTCCCCTACCGGCCACCCACTGGTGGAATCGAGAGCCCCGATCCGCACGTCAACCGTGCGGAACAGACTGGCAGTCTCGCCCAGCATCCTTTGCACGGCCTTAACGTGGTACACTGGGTCTACTTCGATTCCCATGCTGTTGCGACCAGACGAGGCGGCAGCGACCTGGGTCGAGGCTGTTCCGGTGAAGGGGTCGAGTACCGTGTCTCCCACAAAGCTGAACATCCGGATCAGGCGATCCGCGAGAACAACTGGGGTAGGGCGCGGGGTGATCGCGAGTCGATGCTCCAGGAATGTCGGTCCAAATCTGGCGGAAGAAAGTCTTGAAGCTGGTCTCGGACAGCAGTGAGAGCGTGCGGGCGGCTTGGGTCGGCCTTCGATAGCCGCCCGGCTTCCTCTGCATCAGGATGAACTCGATGTCGTTCTTGATCACGGCGTTGGGTTCGTAGGGCTTGCCCAGGAACCCGGCGGAGCCTCGCTGCACCTCATGGGCGACGTTGGCGATCTTGTGCCAGATGATCGG
>JAAXGO010000418.1 GCA_012267425.1 Rhodothermales bacterium | reverse complement strand
TGGCAAGACTTCCGGGAGTTGCAGCGAGGGTTACGATGGCGCCTGTTCCCATTCCTGCAGCAACAGCATATGGACTCAGATCTCCGATACTTGCGTTCCGGTACCAGTTAACGGCGAATGCCCAAACAGCGAACAAAATAAACGAAATACCTGCAAGGAGGGCACGCCGAATGACGAGGCGTTTGAAGACAACAAAACGTATTACCGGTGGCGCTGTGACGGTCTGCACGGGGGAGCGAACTCGGGCCGTTGCGAGATACACAAGCCGGTGGATGGCGTCTGCAACCTGAATGAGGACTATGGCTGCACGACGGGCACGTCAAACCCTGACGCGTTCGAGGATGACGACACCCATCACCATTGGCGCTGCGACGGCCTGTATGGCGGAGCGGACTCGGAGAAATGCACGCGAGCCATGGAGGATTGCGCAGCGGAAGATCGCGACTGGAGGAGCGATGACCGTGACGAATGCGAAGCAGAAGTACCGGCGGCGGCGCATAGGGAGGAGAGCACGGCGACGGACAACACGATCCGGGAGCCGGGCAGCGACATTCTGCAGGCGACGGGTTCCGCGACCTATCTTTGCACCGATGGTAACTGGGACGATCCGATCACCAGCAGTTGTCATGCCAGTTGTTCGGAACAGAAGCTCGCTGGATGTCCGCTGACGGAAAAGGCGCATGGTTCGAAAAGCGGTGGTACCTGCGTCGACGATTACACGGGCACTTGCTCCTACACTTGCAATGACGGCACCTGGGACTCCGAGCAGCCATGCACGCCCGCGCCAAGCTGCCCGGCCGAAGACAAAGCCTGGGGTCAATGCAAGGGTGAGGTCGAACCGGCGCTGCATAAAGGGGAGAGCACGGCGACCGACAGCAAGGTCCGGGAGTCGGAAACCGATGACGTTCTGGCGACGGGCTCGGCGACCTACGTGTGCAACAATGGCACATGGCCCGAAGATCCCAAGATCAGCAGTTGCCATACCGGCTGTGCGGAACAGACGCTCGACGGGTGTCCGCTGAAGGACACCGCACATGACGGGAGCAGCGGCGGTACCTGCGTCGACGATTACACGGGCAGTTGCTCCTACACCTGCAATGAGGGTGAATGGGAGGAGCAGTCCGGCAGCGCCTGCATCTGTCCGGCCGGATATCATGTATTCAATGGCGAGTGCGTCGAAAACCCGAGTTGTAAGAAACCGAATGAGGAGAAACCGAAGGAGAACCAGTGCGAGCCTACCGGAGCGACGCTGAACGATTTACCGGACGACCCGCCGGTACACGGGAAGTGCAATTTAAAGAAAGTTGACGCTTGCAGTGCCGGCACACCCAAGGACGTGCCGGATACACCCGCCACCGACGGGTTGTGTGGTAGTGCAGAGGACACTTGCAGTAATGGCAAATTCGAAGATGTTGAAGATACCGAGAAGGCCATCCTGTGGTCCTGTCTGGGGATCGGCGGCTCCACGAACTGGAAATGCAACGGCCAGGACGGCTCGAAAAACTGGAATTGCGAGCACGGGTCCGAGACCAAATCCTGCACCCTTGACGACAACGCGGACGACGACGATTGCGGCATTCCCATAGTCGCGAACAATGACCTGAACTGTTTCATATGCAAAACGGATTATGAAGAGTGCAACGGTGATTGTGTTGCGGTTTGCGGGGTCAACGAGGTAAGAGAGAGTAACGGTTGTGGGTGCGTGTGCAGCCCGGGCTACGAGTTCTACGATGGCCAGTGCAGGGAATTGCTCACACTGTCTGTCGGAATCACGCCAGCCGACGGGGGGAGGGTCACGGGTTCGGGAATCGACTGCCCTGGGATCTGCTCGGTCCTGGTTGCGAAAACGAAAAAGGTCTCGCTCTCGGTCAGTGCCAATTCCGGGTACAACTGCGACATTGAAGGTAGCGGGACAACTTATGGCTTTGACATGGTGCAGGACACCCATGTGCAAGCCACCTGCGCATATACGCTTGAGGCCGAAGCCGGCGGCCCGTACTTTGCCATTTATTACGACATGAGTACGATCGGTGGCCCCAGTTTCTTCTCGGTGCAGGTGGCGGCTTCAGCCTCGGGAGGCGTTCCCCCGTACAAGTACAAATGGGATGGAAATTCGGAGAGTACGGTTTCGACCGCGGTGTACGTCTTCGTTTCGTCGGGCACCTATTCGAAGTCCGTAGCGGTTAAAGACGACAACAGTAAACCGGAAAGCGACACCGCTACAATCTATGCTGAATCCAGCGTACACAGCAGTAGCGAAGCGGGGCCATTCCTGGTGCCGCTCGGCGGAGAACTCTACCTGGTATGGGGCGAGGATGGCGCCGTCACCGCAAGCTCCGGCGATACAACCGTCGTCGGAGTGGAAGTCGACTCGCCGGCCGTGCGCGTGACGGGCGTGGGCGCCGGTGAGACGAATGTGATCCTTCGCACCGATACGGTAGAGTTGCGGCTGCCTGTCGCGGTTCAATGAAACCTCCGCACTAGATTCGAATCGAGATGCCTGGAACGGGAGGCCACGCATGGATTCGGCGCCGGTTGGCGGCGCTGATTGCGCTGGCGCTGTTCCCGCCATTGGGTTCGGTGGCCGACTCGAACCGCGTGTCGTTGTTTGCGAACGAGGCCAGGGCCCCGGCGGTCCCACGCCAGGAGTGGCCGTCGCCGGAATCCGCAATCGATGAGACGGCCGAACGATCGTTCTCGCGCATCGCCCGGGTGGATCT
>JAAXGO010000417.1 GCA_012267425.1 Rhodothermales bacterium | reverse complement strand
GGGCCATGGGGGCAAAGAATGCGGCTGGCCACTCAGGGTAATTCCGCATGCAGATCGCCACTCGGTCGCCGCGCCGCACGCCAAGCCTTGATAGTGCCTCGGCAAGACGGGCAGTCTGGTCGAGTACGTCCGCAAATGTATGGATCTCGTCCCGATAGCAGATGTATTCGTAGTCGCTGAACCTTGCGGTGTCCGCCAACAGATCGAGCAACGTGTCCGGAGCGCTGCTGACGACTCGGCAGACGCTTCCGTCCGGCATCTGCCGCTCCACGATCTCGTATGTAGCCCCGCCAGCGGTAAGCGATGCGAGTAATTCTTTGCGCGCCTTTGCGGACATCGAGAGGTGCGAATCATTTTGCCATGGCTTCAAGGCAGGACTCTTCGATGCTGGAGTGCGAGACTGCTGCAGGCCCGCGCACATTCGTTCTGGCTGAACCACTGTCGCATCGCATGCCTCTGCATTGCGACGCGGCTCTTTGTTCGAGGGCCTGTCCAAGCCCGCTACTGTGGCTGCTCGGGGCAGGTCGGTTCACGCCCGATCCGATGGATCGTACGCTACGAAATGCCCAGCAGAAGGGAGTGCGTTGATACGGGAGACCCGCCACCGACAGCCACTAAATATCGCAATGTTTCGCGTCCGCATACCCCCTTCGCTCGCGGATTTCCACACGCAGACATCCGGGACCAAGGACTAGGCAGCATCTGGCGGGCCAGATCTCGACGATCCGGCCAGAATTGGCAGAACTCGTACTCACGTAAGCCGCTCGATTCCCTAGACTAGCCCAGTTGCAGGAGGATTCCGGCTATACCAATCAGGGCGGCGGCAGCCCAAGAAACAACGCGGATAATGAATTTCTGATCTTCCCGGGCCTGCTTCCGTTTCACCTTGTTCAATTCGCATCGGCTAGCTTCCAATGTGTCAACACCGCTCTGGAGAGTCCTGAACATTTCCATGTACTTGCGAACTTGCTCTTCAGGGGATGTACGGTTGAGTCTCCCTTCGGATAACTTTTTCACAACAGATACGGCAGATTTTCGTATTTCAATATAGTTGGATACCGTTTCCTTGACGGGAACATCTTTGTAATCGGTCTCGAAAGTCCTGAGCAGTTCGACGAGGTAAGCAATGCCTGCTTCCGACGCCTCATACATGGCACGATGGCAATGGTCCCTAGCGTCGTTGAGTTCCGCGCCGAACTTCGCCCGATCGTCACTTGCAAGTCCCTTGAGCAAGTGGTGGCCGGCGTACCTCAACTCGTTGATTGCAGGGAACGCTATATCGGACGCACAGAGTTCGACCTCCTTGATGAAGGTCTCCGCCGTACTGTAGAGATCCAGGATTTCTTGAAAATTCTCCGGCTCGCGACTATTCCTGGTTATCAATGCTGTAGCCCTTTACCTTTTCCAGCCTTTCGTCGATTTCCTCTCTTGTGAGGTATCTGCCGCGCTGGAGACTCACGTTGCCGGTGGCCGTACGCCTGACGACGCCTCTAGCTATTTCCTTCTTGACAGCTTCGTGGTCACGGAGTCGAGAGTCACTCATCGTCGAGTGGAACGCACTTCGGAAAACTCTGAAAATCCGGCTCATCTTTCTGTTCTTCAGTCCCTTCTTTATTATCGAAGTTGTCCGACGCGCACCGGCGCGGCGCACCCTCACCGTAGATGATTCGTGCCGCACGTGTCAACGACTCCAAATCGGAAATCGGTGTTGCACTGAATTGTTCTAGTGCTAGAAGTCGTACAAGCGGACCTCAGCACCGTCTATTCCCTCAAGCGCTCTTGATCCATTTCACTATGCGCTTCCCCGGCTGAACGACACGAAGTTCAAGATTATGTCGTGGGACTGAGGCGAACCGGCTGGCATGCAGTCATGCCCGTGGTCTCGCAACTTCGTCCTCAACGAGGTTAGCCAGAGTGCCGATACCCGACAGCTCGACCTCGATTCGGTCTCCGGGACGCATGAATATCGGTGGGTTGCGTGCCTTGCCGACTCCTCCAGTGGTACCGGTGGAGATCACATCCGCGGGGTGCAGTGGGAAGACCGTGGAGATGTATTCGACCAAAGCAGGCACGTCAAACATCAGGTCGCTGGTCGGCGCGCTCTGCATGATCCGGCCGTTGAGCCTGGTCTCCAGGCGGAGTTGGCCGGGGTCAGGGATCTCGTCGGTAGTGACCATCCATGGACCAAACGCACCCGAACGCCAGAAGTTCTTGCCGGAAGTGAACTGCGAAGTGTGCGCTTGGAAGTCGCGAATCGAGCCATCGTTGTAGCAGCTGTAGCCGGCCACGTGCTGCAAGGCCTGCGCAGCGGGGATGTAGCGCCCGCTGCGACCAATGATGACCGCGAGCTCGCCTTCGAAGTCGTGCTGCTCGGACACCAACGGACGGATGATGGCCTCGCCGTGGGCGACGTGGGAATCGGGGAAACGCGTGAAGAGAGTCGGGTAGGAGGGCATCTGACGCCCGGTCTCCTCGATGTGCGACTTGTAGTTCAGCCCGACGCAGATGATCCGGCCGGGATCTGGGATCGGGGGCAGAAAGCGCACCTCTTCCAGCGGGAAGTCACAGCTGAGCACGCTTGCAAGATCGCGCAACTCGTCCACGGCCCCTGCGCGGATCACGGACGACAGCATGGGCCAACGCTCGGAGTAGCGAGCCGCGAGATCGACGACTCCCTGACCTACGACAGCGCCGTAGCCGGATCGCTCGCCGCGACTGAAACTGAGCAGCTTCATGGGGGACTATATACGAGAGTACCGTCAGGCCGCCCTCGCATACGATTCTGGAGAGACGCACGGCCCAGTGGCCCACGT
>JAAXGO010000416.1 GCA_012267425.1 Rhodothermales bacterium | reverse complement strand
CCCCTCACACCGGATCCATCCGTAACGAAATAGCATGCGGTTTGCGGGCCATCCCCGCCGGGAGAAAAGCTGTCGTAGCGTTTTCGGTTGACGACAAAGCCTGCGAGGTGTTCATTCATGCCGTTACATATGCTGGGGCGGACTGGGTCGCTCGTATGCCGCAGAGGCAACACCAGAAGTAAGGAATCAGGAATCTTCGGGATTCCTCTCGTCCCCCTGACCAGTTTCGGAAAGACGCCTCCCAAAGTCGTCGAAGAGCGAGCGAGAACGTGACAGTCCCCGTATCTCTGCTAACGCTTGGTCCGCGATCGAAAAAACCGCTCACTTGGAAAAGGTAAACGCCTCACTTCGGGAAGGACCACTTGACCGGGATCTATTGGTTTCTCATCGATTATGCGGACTCAGTGACGAAGACCAACTGAGCACCCCGGATCCAGACCTCCATTCCGATTATCAATGCTCTGGCATGCACATCTTGTCTGGAACGAGCGTCGAACTGGTTGCGATACTCCCACTGTTGCGCATCGCGGATCTCATCGCGAGAATTAGTCCGTAGGCAATCAAACAGACGTTGGATACTTTCTTCGAGGGACGTGTCCGATTTTCGTTCGACTATATTGTCAAATATCTCACGCTGTTTAACACTGCGAAGTTTAAACAACTCAGAGCAGACATAGCAGTCTGTTTCATCGTAGACGATCCGATGGACATCTTTGTTTTCCGCCTGTGCTTGAATGCCGCGCATAATCTCAGATGGCCTAAGTATCAGTGATTCATAGAGCACACGACTAGCCAAGAAAGCCTGTTCATAGACTAACCAGTCGGAGAAACGTGGCGCGACGTAATAGACATGCGCATCGGCGTTTTCGGATTTCAACAAGTTCTTAAACTGGCGTGCCGAAATATCTATATCGAAGCGCCAAAATGGACTCGTCAACGGTGGGATGCTTTGGCAGTATTTGGAGCGACGAAACCGCTGAAGTTCTTGACCCAACTTAAACTGCAGCATGAGAATAAAACCAGGATCGTGAAAGCTTACATCAAATCCAAGCTCTGCTTCGTGCACCAGACTTGGAAGAAACGGTGTCACATGACATCCCGCTTGGAGGAGTAGGTTTTCCACCTCGCGAGTCACTCCGTATCCGTATGAGAATTCCGACAACCGTTCGTTCAGATTGATCATGCTACTGAGCCAAAGTCAACCATTCGACCTATAGGTAATCGGGAGGACGACATCCTGAATCGAAGGACCGAGAACGTGATTGTCTCCTTCGACCGTCCCCTTCCGAACAAATGCTGTCCATCCCCCGGCTACCGGAAAGCGTAGCGGATTCGGACGCCGACCCGCCGTGGAGAGAGCACGTTGGCGAAGTAGCGCCGGGACCGGAAGCCCTCTCCGGTCGTACCGATCAAAGCGGGCGTCTGGCGCACGCCGGTGACGGCGTATTCGTCCAGCAGGTTGTTGGCATAGAACTCCAGCGTCCAGTCGTTCTTCGCGATCGACACCGAAAGGTTGTGCAGTTCGTAGGACGGCAGAGCCTCGCCGCCGGCGCGCAATCCGATGCGCGTGAGCACGTCCCCGGTATACGTGTAGCCGTACAGCAACTCGACCACGCTACTACCCAACAACCAGTTGTAGGAAGCCAGCAGGCTGCCCTGGTGGCGCGGAGCGCCCGACAGGCGGTCTCCCTTGAACGCGTCGGCGCCCCCTTCCAGCAGGCCGGGCGAGTCCTTGCTCAGTGCCGCGTGCGCATATGACCACGACCTGCGGAGGCGGAACGCCGTCGCCGGGCTGGCGGCCGCCGTGAGTTCGACGCCGCGGCTCACTGCGCCGCCGCCGTTCAGCGTGATCGGCTGCGCGCTGAAGGGTGTCAGACCCGCTACTTGAATATCCTCCCAGTCGACGTGGAACAGCGTGCCGCTGGCCGCAAACCGGCCGTCGCGGCCCGAGTGGCGCAGGCCGACTTCGTAGTTGGTGGTCGTGTCCGGCCGGATCAGCGCCTGATTCTCGTAGATGCAACCGGACTGCGGTGGATCGTTCCCGGGATCCGCGTCGGTGAGCAGGGTGATCTCCTCGTCGGTGCAGATCCGGAAATTGTTGCCGCCGCCGATGCGGTACCCCTCGGACCGGGTGAAGTAGGCGTTTGTCTGGTCGTCGAACCGGTAACTGATGCTGCCCTTGATCAATGTGCCGCGGTCGCGGGAATCAAAGGCGGTGAGCGGAGAGTTGTACATGGGCGTGTAGGGGAACTCGGTCGCGTTGCTGGTGTCGATGCCGTATCCGAACCAGCGGCCGCCGGCGGTCACACGCCAGCGGTCGCCCAGGTCGCGCGAGATCTCACCGAACAGCGCACGCTCCTCCACCGCGCTGGTTCCGAAGTCGTAGTACTCGACCGGATCGGACACGGGGCTGCCCCCCAGGACAGGCGTGACTCCGGAGAATTCCGTCAGGCCGGGAGCGAATTCGAAGCTGGTGGCGTCGAGGTCGTAGTTGTTGAAGAAGACGCC
>JAAXGO010000415.1 GCA_012267425.1 Rhodothermales bacterium | reverse complement strand
GGTAGTGAGGCAGCATCCAAGGCTGCAGAGGATCTTTTTTCGATGCTAGCCGAACCGCCAACTGATGCCGATGAGAGTGCCAAGGTTGCCGACAAGTTAAGGGCAGTTGCTGAGGGACAGGCGCTGTCCGATGTAGCACCGGAAGTTCACGAGGACACGGGATTTTACGTTCTTGGGATAGCCCCAAACGCGGCACGCCTATCGGTTCGTTTCTGGTTTGAGGATACGATCGGTGTGATTGCACGACGAGTCGGCGAGCATTGGTGCGACCTGCATATCGATCCTGTGCCCTGGACAACTCAACCCGCCGCTTGGCGTCTACTCTACGAGACCGCTGTACAGCGCAAGTCCGAGAACATTTCCCCGACTCTTGGTGGTGCCCTGATGCGTTCTATCCTCACGGGTGACCGCTACCCACGGGCGCTGCTCGCTGCGATTGTCATGCGTATACGGGCCGATGGCAACATATCAGGCACTCGGGCTGCGATTGCCAAAGCCGTGATCAGACGGAATGACCGCCTCTCGGATCGCGATAACAACAAGGAGGATTCACTTGTGAGTCTGGATAGCAATAGCAATGACATTGCCTATAACCTTGGGCGTCTATTCGCCGCCTACACGTACGCCGAGACTTCCGTCGCTGATCGCAATGCAACTATCAGAGACAAGTACATAGGTGGCGCTTCCGCCACTCCGCGCCGAGTGTTTCCGGTACTCATGCGTGGTTACGAACACAATCGCTCAGCACTTGCGAAGACAACGGAGGGCAACAAGCGTGGCGCGGGTGTACGGGCAGATCAAGCGGTGGGTAAGATCATTGAATTGCTCCCGGGACACGATCATCTCCCAGCTACCTTGCCGCTTGAAGATCAGGCACGCTTCTTCGTTGGCTACTACCATCAGGAACGTGCGTTCTACCGGCGATCACATTCCGCAGGAGATACAATGGCAAACGATATCGAATCTAAGGAGATACAATGAGCTCAATGGAAGTCAGGAATCGCTACGACTTTGTGTACCTGTTCGATGTGACGAATGGCAACCCCAACGGTGACCCAGATGCTGGGAACTTACCACGCATGGATCCCGAGACCAGTCAAGGTCTTGTGTCGGACGTGTGTTTGAAGCGCAAGATACGTAACTATGTTCAGCTCCTTGGCAAGGATGGATGCGAAGTATTCATCCAGGAAAGGCGACCCTTGAATCCGTTGATTGCCCAAGCGTGCAATGAGAAGGGACAGCCGGACTACAAATCCGGAAGTCGGTGGGACACACAGAAGGCAAAGCGGCGTTCACAAGTAGACATTGCGGCTTTGCAGGAGTGGCTTTGCGCAAAGTACTTTGACATCAGGACGTTCGGGGCGGTCATGTCAACGGGCCCTAATGCCGGTCAAGTGCGCGGCCCCGTGCAATTGGCATTTGCACGTTCAATCGAGCCGATACTTCCCCTGGAACAAACGATTACTCGCGTAACTGACGTGGATGAGGAGGAGGGGGAAATGGGACGCAAGAACATCGTCCCCTATGGACTCTACCGTGCCCACGGTTATGTGTCCGCCTGCCTCGCGGGGAGCGCACGTAGACGTACTGGCTTCTCGGAAGACGACTTGGAGCTGTTGTGGACCGCACTAGCACAGATGTTCGAACACGACCGGTCGGCGGCTCGCGGCGAGATGTCGGCACAGCGGCTGATTCTGTTCAAACATGACACCGGTCTCGGCAACGCTCCTGCGCACCGGCTATTCGATCGTGTCACGGTGAACCGGGTCTTCGAGGACCAAGAATACGCTGTCGGCAAGCACGACGATACCCGTAACCTGCCGCCAGCGCGTTCTTTTTCGGATTACGCGGTCCGCATCGACGAGAGCAATCTCCCGGAAGGAGTAGACATCATCGACCGAATCTGACTATCGACAACTATGAAAGATCCCGATTCGGTGAGCGAGGATGAACTCGTTCCGATCTCGGCCCTTCAGCACATACTCTACTGTCCGCGTCAATGTGCGCTCATTCATGTCGAAAGACAATGGGCTGAGAACCGCTTTACTGCAGAGGGAGGCATACTGCACAAACGGGCTGACACTGGAATCGAGGAGCGCAGGAAAGGCGTAACGATCGAGCGCGGCGTCGCACTTCACTCGCTTCGGCTCGGCATATTTGGAGTCGCCGACGTGGTCGAAACGCGTCCGGGCGACTCGCCCTACCCGGTCGAGTACAAACGGGGACGACCCAAGGCGCACCGTGCCGACGACGTTCAGCTTTGCGCTCAAGCGATGTGTCTGGAGGAAATGCTCGGTACACGAGTTCCGGAGGGCGCTTTGTTCTACGGCCGCAACCGACGCCGCAAGGTGGTTGTGTTCGACACCGAATTGAGGATGCTGACCGAACGTGTCGCCGGCAACACACGACGTCTGCTTGCTCAAGGCGTAACGCCCCCGCCAGAATACGAGGCACGCAAGTGCAACCCCTGCTCGCTCAAGGAAATGTGTCAACCACAAAGCCCACGACGAGCGGGTACGGTAGAACGCTGGCTCCGGAGAGCCATCGAGAGCTCATAGACCGCCGATGCGTCGACATCTGAACACCCTCTACGTGACGACCGAGAACGCATGGCTGCACAAGGACGGCGAGAACGCGGTCGTCAAGGTGGATGGCGCGGAACTCGGTCGCGTACCGGTACATCTGCTCGGCGGCATTGTGTGCTTCGGTTCCGCCGGGCTCTCGCCGCCGTTGATAGGCCACTGCGCAGATCGAGGAGTCTGTATCTCGCTGATGAGCCGCCAGGGCCGTTTTCTCGCGCGAGTCGAAGGCCCTGTCGCCGGTAATGTGCTGCTCAGGCGTTGCCAATACCGCACCACTGACGACTGCGCCATGACGGCGAAGCTCGTACGGAATCTGGTTACGGGGAAAGTCCTCAATCAACGAACCGTGGTGCGCCGCGCGTTGCGCGATCATGGAGACACGTCGCCAGGGGCGGCACTCACCCGGCTGAAAGCCTGCGAACACCGGTTGACCGTTGCCATTCGACACTCCGCGCAGTCCGTCGCCACGGGTACGCTGCGGGGTATCGAGGGCGAAGCTGCGCGGGCCTATTACGAGATACTGAATGACCTGATCCGAAGCGAGGAACCCGAATTCTCGTTCCCGCGGCGTTCGCGCCGCCCACCGCTCGATCCGGTGAACGCACTGTTGTCGTTCTTGTACACGCTCCTCGTGCACGATTGTCGCTCGGCGGTGGAAACGGTAGGCCTTGACCCCGCGGTTGGGTTCTTGCACCGGGAACGCCCGGGACGTCCAAGCCTAGCACTCGACCTAATGGAGGAACTGCGTCCGGTATTGGCCGACCGTCTCGCGCTTTCGCTTATCAATCGGCGACAGCTTTCGGCTCGAGATTTCGATCGTGCGGTAAGTGGGGCAGTGATGTTGCGCGACCACGCGCGGAAGACCGTTCTGATAGCCTATCAGGAACGAAAGAAAGACGTCATCCTGCATCCTTTTCTCAAAGAGAGAACGACATTCGGGCTGTTGCCCTTCATACAGGCAAACCTGTTGGCTCGGTGCCTGAGGGGTGACCTGGACGGCTATCCGCCGTTCGTGTGGCGGTGAGCATCCATGTTGATGCTCATCACGTACGATGTCGCAACCGCCGACGCGGCTGGCCGTCGTCGCCTCCGGCGCGTGGCTCGTGTGTGTCAGGACTATGGACAGCGCGTGCAGTATTCAGTATTTGAGTGCCAAGTCGACCCCGCTCAGTGGGTGCGGCTCCGTGCTCGACTCATCAACGAGATTGACGAGCAAGAGGACAGTCTGCGCTTCTATCGACTCGGTGCCAATTGGCGTTCGCGAATCGAGCATGCGGGTGCGAAGCCCTCCTACGACCCCGATGGACCGCTACTCCTGTAGAACGCGCGAAACTGAAGCGCCCACATTTCTTCCGGGAGGTTCGCAACCCAATCGGAGATCGATTGCTTGCTCTGAGAGACGGAGATTTCGCATGGCGACCGGAAACCCTCGCTCGAATCTACTATCGTCGAGCCACGTTCGCGGAAACCGCTCCTTTCCCATTATGTCGAAATGCATTACAAGAACGGTGTCGCCCCCCGCGCGGGGGCG
>JAAXGO010000414.1 GCA_012267425.1 Rhodothermales bacterium | reverse complement strand
ACCGGCCCGGTCTTCGTTGACACGAACGTCTTCGTCTATCGCCACGACAACTCCGAGCCCTCGAAACAGTCGCGCGCCGAACAGTGGATTGGCCTGCTTGCACGCCGGCGTATGGGTCGTCTGAGCTATCAGGTCCTTCAGGAACTCTATGCAACCCTTACGCGACACGGGCGTGCGACCTTCGACCCGCTCACAGCCCGGGAGATAGTCGGAGCGCTCTCAACCTGGCAGCCGGTGGGCGTTGACCTGGCAACACTGGAGCGCGCTTGGCGCTTGGAGGACCGCTACTCGGTTTCCTGGTGGGATGCCCTCATCGTGGCCGCCGCGCAGATGTCCGAGTGCAGGGTGCTCCTGACGGAGGATCTCCAGAACGGACAGCAGTTCGACGCGGTTCAGGTCGTCAACCCATTCGCGTCACCGGATCGGACACCCGAGGAAATACTGGGGCCGCCGGGATCGTGACGACAGTGCACCGATGGCCAAGAAGAAGGAAAGCGCACCCGGCATTAGCAGAGCACTGCAATTCCGCGTGTGACCAGCAGGATACGACTTCGCAAAGCAGGCATGGAAATTCAGGCGTTAGGAGCATACGTCACATGCTGACCCGGCTCGCCATTCGCAACTTCAAGCGCTTCGACGAGGTCGAGATCGAGCTCGGAAATCCAGCGGTCTTCATTGGTCCGAACAACTCCGGGAAGACCTCCGCCATGCAGGCACTCGCGCTTTGGGACATCGGTTTGAAGCGCTGGATTGAGAAGCGTGGCAAGAGCACACCCGAGAAACGTCCCGGCGTGACGGTGAACCGTCGGGACCTCGTCGCGATACCGATTCCGAAAGCCAACCTGTTGTGGCGTGATCTACGCACGCGCAACCTACAGATAGTAGACCGACGACAGTCTACGAGCAACATTCGGATGGAACTGGTCGTCGAAGGCAATTCCAGCGATGGACAATGGACGTGCGGGTTGGAGTTCGACTATGCGAACGAGGAGTCATTTTACTGCCGCCCGCTTCGTCTTGCGGATGGGAAGGCACCGGAGCGCATGCCCGTGCCGGAGCAGGCTGCCGACACGCGAATCGCCTTCCTCCCGCCGATGTCCGGGTTGGCAGCAACTGAAGTTCGGCTCGACCACGGAGCGGTAAACGTGCGGATCGGTGAAGGTCGCACGGCAGAGGTGCTACGCAACCTCTGCTTCGAAATTCACGAGAAGAAACGCCCGCTTTGGAACGAACTGGTTGGGCAGATCCAGCGCCTGTTTGGATCAACGATCGAACCACCGCGATACGTAGCCGAGCGTGGTGAGATCGTGATGACGTACCGCGAACAGGCTACCACGCTTGACCTCTCGTCATCTGGGCGCGGACTGCAGCAAACGCTGCTGCTCCTTGCGTACATGTATGCAAATCCGGGCGCCGTTCTACTGTTGGACGAACCCGACGCACACCTCGAGATTCTTCGTCAGCGGCAGATCTACCACGTGCTCACGGATGTGGCGAGTGCCAGCGGCAGCCAGATTATCGCCGCCAGCCACTCCGAAGTGCTGCTTGACGAAGCGGGCAGGCGTGACTCGGTCGTCGCATTTGTTGGCAAACCCCATCGGATCGACGACCGTGGCAGCCAAGTTCAGAAGGCGCTCCGAGACATCGGTTTCGATCAGTACTACCAAGCTGAACAGACCGGCTGGGTGCTGTATCTGGAGGGATCGACGGACCTGTCCATACTGCAGGCTCTTGCTTCGCGCCTCGGCCATGCGACTGCTATTCGTGCTCTTGAGAGGCCGTTCGTGCGTTACGTGCAGAACCAACCTCCGATTGTTCGTAATCATTACCACGGCCTGCGGGAAGCATGGCCGGCCCTTCTCGGCGTCGTACTTTTTGATCGACTGGATTCAGAACCTGAGGATGTCGCTCCCGTCGAGTGCCTCATCTGGCAACGCCGGGAGATCGAGAACTACCTTGCCACGCGTGCCACTCTCGAAGCGTTTGCGGCGAGTTCAGCTACTGAGATCTCATTGGGGCCTTTGTTCGCGCCAGCCGAAGCCGGACGTCGCGCGCAGGCAATGCGCGATGCCATCGATGAGATTGAGTCCGCGTTGAGAGCGCTGAACAAGCCCTCGCCGTGGAGCGCGGATATCAAGGCCAGTGACGACTTTCTGAGTCCACTCTTCGAGACGTACTACAAGAAACTCGGCACGACAAATGCGATGCCCAAGAAGAAATATCACGAGTTGGCAAAGTACATTCCGACCGACGATCTCGATACCGAGCTCCGCGAGAAACTGGACGGAATCGCGCGTGTCGCCGAAACTGCGACGCCGGCCTGAGTCTGCGCCCGCGCTGCGCCACGCTCGCAGGGATAGCTCACTGAGTCAACCGCGCCAACATGCGCCCGCTTGTTGACACTCCCGTGACGGCGTGGTGAACTTCCCTGTTGCCGCGAGTGACGAACAGAGGTGGAAGGGGAACATCGTGAAGAAGCGGATGGGACCGGGGCTCTGGACGGCGGCGCTGCTGGCGGGGTTGGCCTGGCTGCATGCGCCCGCGGCGGCCGAGTCCGAC
>JAAXGO010000413.1 GCA_012267425.1 Rhodothermales bacterium | reverse complement strand
TGGCTGATCAGTTGCAGCGCAGCCAGTTCGGCACAGGCGACGCTGAAGCCGTCATCGGGCAATTCCCGTGCGCGGTCCATTAGACCCGCGGCCATGTACACCAAGTGCCTGAGTCCGCCCGAGCCCAGGAGCTGGAGCCAGTATTCGAGATTCCCGTTGCGGTTCGACAACGCTTGTCCGAGGACGGGGTGTTGCCGTAGAACGTCCAGGACGCGTTCCAGCGCCGGGCGTAGGGCTTCGTAACCGAGCGAGGCGGGCGTGTAGTTGAACCAAGCGGCATGGTAGAGCCTGCCAAGGGCGTCCGCGTAACGGCCGGAGCGGTGGATGTCCTTGCCGAAGGTGCCGGAGTGTTGGATGTCCTCACCGACCTTGCGGATGATGTGAATGCCGGTTCCGACGTTGCCGGTGCGGTCGTGAAGCGGGGATTCGAAGTAGGCGTCCACGCAGTACGCTTGCGCTTGTGACAACTCTTGAAGGGTTTCGGCCAGACGGCTCACCCATTGTTCGTCGTCGAAGTCGGCAAGTAATTTCATGAATTGAATCGATCGGTAAGGCGGGCCGGTGGGGGGACGGCAAGTGGGCGATTATGGCAGGGTGCCATCGGTTTCAAAACCGGGCACAAGCCAGCGATGGTCGGAGCGGTCCAGGCACCGCTTCCGGCACGCAAGCTGCGCCTGTACTGGTTGAAAGAAGACGCTGGAGCGAACCTCTACCGCATTCTGAACAGTGCGTAATCAGTCGGCGTGTCCGAATTACGGCGGGGGACGGCGTGACTCTTTTCCTGTTTCCGGGCAAAAGCGAAATCGAAGCGATTTATTCGATTGCTCCCTCACAGACGCGAAGGAAATCGAAAGTCAACGCTACGGATTGTTGGTCTTTGGCGGCTATATGACACGGATCGAACTACAGGAAGATTTGGATCGTGGAGAGATCGCCAAGACTTGGGGCGGTTACGAAGGTGTGGCGATTAGCAATACTCAGAAGGAAACGTTGACGGCTGCCAGCGTGGTGGATCGTCGCCTTGTTCATCCCTATCCGGGGCTTCGGGGAGTCTGAGTGCCTACTGCTTTACGACTCCGGTGCGCTGAGCCGCATAGAAGTTTCCCCGAAGCCGCTTCCGGTTTGCTTACGCCCAATTGAATGGAATGGAAAAATACAATATTTACAGCAGGTTAGGAATTTAGAAGAGCCTATACTGCTTTGGTATCAACGAAGCGCATTGGGCGAGCCAATCACTTCGCTGTAGAGTTCGTCGCGGGGCAGGTTGTCGCACGAGCGCAGGCCCACTCCCCGTGCATCGAAGTCGGCCAGTACTTCGTCCAGGTCGCGACGTCGAAGCTCGACCGCCGGCTCGGCTTCGGACACGGTGGCTGCCGATTCACGACCGGAGACCAAACTCTGGAGGTAGGAGAGCACAAGTTCCGAAACCGACGTGTCCAACTCCGCCGCACGGATACGCACCTGGCGGTGTGTCTCGTCGTCAACGGATACGATGATGTTCCTCATTGATACAACCTCACAAATACAGTGTATCACAGCCCATGACAACTCAAGACCAGCGTCAGCCTCCAGATTGATCTACGTCGCTGACAGACAAAGGGAAGTGGTAAGTTGCACCCGAGCAACGCCGATCTCACAGTCGTAATCCTGAGGCCTCCCGCCATTCCAGCCAACGCCG
>JAAXGO010000412.1 GCA_012267425.1 Rhodothermales bacterium | reverse complement strand
CTCGACCGGCCGGCGGAGAAGGTGCTGGAGGACGTGCTCGACGACTTCTGCACGGTGGAGCATGCGCGGGAGGCGTACGGGGTGGTGGTGGACCTCGATGTCGAGACCGTGGACGTGGCGGCCACCGAGGCGCTGCGCTCGCGGATGCGGGCCGAGCCGGGGCGGGGGGATTCGAGTTCGGCGAGTATTGACCGGCGAGCAGACGCCGCGCGCCGCGCGCCGCGTGGGGCTCGGGCCGCAAGCGCCGCAGATCGTTCAGCCGCTACCGGTTCGGGAAAGCGCAGAGCGGCTACGCCGGCTGGCTCGGTTGCGAGGCAGGCGGCACCGCATTCGGCGGCATCTCCCGCCGGCCAGCTTTCGGTCGAGGATCTGGTGGCGCGGCTCAACGAACGGCTCGGCAGCGACTGGAGCTTCGACGTGCGGCGCCACCACCGCAACGGCGGCGGCATCGAGGTTACGGCCGAGCTGAGGTCGAACGGCACCCGGGTGCAGCGTACCGGTACATCGAACGGCAACGGCAGCCCGTCCCTTGGGGCGCAGATCGAGGTCGCGTCGGAGGCGGCGTTCCGATCGTGCGCCGTCGAGATGCTGGAGTCCAAGAGCTAGGGTTAGTTTTCCACCGACGCTGGTATCGGCCGCCAGCGCGAAACAAAGGATAGATGAGACAACGCAACAATCTGCGTTGTTGTGTGAAAAGGAAGCACGGAAAGTGAAGATCGGCGTACTAATCATCGGATCGCTGTATTGGGATGACACGCCACATAGAGATGAATGGCGTCGGGAACGCCTTTGCCTAGAAGCCCAACAGCCAGTCCAGGCACCAATTCGCTACGGGCGTCGTTCTGCTTCTCGTGGATGCTCCTACACGATGGTTTTTTCCACCAGTCTGCGCAACGACCAGTTCGGGCGCGCTATTGTCATCCCCTGTAAATCGCAGGACATTATCAAGGAAGCCGAATGCCTTTGGACTGCCGAGACACCTGACGGGAACAATGCGAAAGGGTGCATATCGGCTGCTTGGGGACGCGTTGCACTTCTGGAGAATCCAGATCGTCCGATACCCGATGAAGAGCGCGAAAGGTGGACTCAGCGTGTTGCTCTTGAACCGCGCTACGGACAGTTGATGAATTCCGCAATCGACGAGGTGGCCGTGGTCGACCAGTCCGGCCTCCTGAAGATCCCGTGGCCGAGATCGGAAGACGGAACAACTCCGATGGTCAACGTACTACTCGCGACTGCAACGAATCCGACACTCGATGGCCACTGCTACCCGCCGGCCCAACGGATCGCAAATGCGTGGAGAACTCCTAAGGGCCGGAAACACGTCGATTACTTCTGCAGGAACAGGACGCACGGGATCACGACGTTCCAGGATGTCGAAATCAAGGATTTGTTGTGAAAATCGTGGCCGGATTCAAATATTAATCAAGCAGTCTCCGAAGTGACGGGACGCGGATGGCAGAGGCTAGAACGTTGGCGCTTGGACGGATGAAAGAAGGAAAGTCCAGAAGCTGGATCGTTGTAGTCGCCATATTCTTGCTGGTAATGACGGGCGGACTCGCCGTAGTCATGGGTATCTCGCTGGCCGTTCATGGTGGCAGCGTAGATGCAATCATCGAAATGCTTGAGTACGCGGCTCTGGTTCTAGCCGCACTGGTAGGCACCATCGTTCTGATATTCGCTTCCGTTTTCATTGCTCACTCGATTGGTGATGCCTTCGATCGGTGGCGAAACGGGTCCCTGCCTGACAAAAAGAGCGGTAACGTGACCGCTACAAGAGACCGGACCAGTTTGTCCTGGGGTATATTTGGATTACTTTTCATCGTAGTCCTTTCCGTCATTGACCATAATTTGTTAGTCGATATTGCGCGCATGGTCACCGCATTTGCCGTGCTGGTTGCTGTTTGCTGGTGTTGTGTCAAAATCGACGCAATACGACGAACGTGGCGGGAACACGGACGCCAATGGCGCTGGCGGCGCCAGCGGTGACGTAGTCACATATGGTTGAGGCAGGAACTTGAACTTGAGACGAAAGCGTCACTCTGCAGGTTCTCTCCTTCGTCAAGGCCGCAAACATGTGGAACGAGTCACTCGTGATTCCGCTGGTCGAAGTGAACCATCTTTCCGACCGGATTCGCGGCTTGTATCGCTTCGCCATCATTCCTCCCTGTGGCTCACACCGGTAGCGCTGCTGATACTAGCCCTTTTGCCCTGGCCCTACGGCTTCTACAATTTGCTTCGCTTGGTTGTCTGCGTAGTCAGCGCGTGGCTAGCCTATGAACAGTGGAAGCATGACGATGCGATCAGCGGCTGGGTGGTTGCTCTGGGTACCGCCGCATTACTATACAATCCTTTGCTTCCCGTTCACCTCACCCGCGAGATCTGGTTGGTGTTGAATCTTGTTACCGCGGGCTTGTTCTTGGGACACCTACGGGCGCTGAAGTCATTTTTAACTATCCAAGAGCAGTACCCTCATCTTCCGGAGCATCGCTTGTCAACCTCGTCTTCTCACGCCGTAGGTCGGCGTCCATCCAGAGCCGTGGGCCCACCTTCACAAGGTCCTGGAGCGGGCTGAGGTCGGCTATACGCGATAGCGGTTCAACTTACGACTTGCGCAACCCGACTATGTCGATGATGCGATGGAGCGGGCGGTCCCCGTGTCTCGGATTGGCGTCCGCGCGAAGCTAGGCATAGGCGATGGTCACTTCGACTTCACG
>JAAXGO010000411.1 GCA_012267425.1 Rhodothermales bacterium | reverse complement strand
TGTCGCGCGGATGCAGGCCGATGGATGGTTCGTCCAGAATGTACAGCACTCCAGTAAGCTGCGTGCCGATCTGCGTCGCCAGTCGGATCCTCTGGCTCTCACCGCCCGACAGCGTTCGCGCAGCGCGATCCAAGCAAAGATAGCCTACTCCGACATCGATCATGAACCGCAGCCGCTCCGCGATTTCATTTACGATGGGGCGTGCGATCTGCCACTGCCTCTCGGTGAGATCCAGCTTTTCAACAAATGCCGAAAGGGAGACGAGGTCCATTCTCGCGAGCTCTGCGACAGTCTTGCCCCCCACGCGATACGATAAAGCCGCCGTCTTGAGCCGGCCGCCGCCACACGTCCGACAGCGCTCGCGGTGCATGAACGACTCCGCCCACCTGCGCTGTCCAGCGGACGCCGTATGGTCGTATACGTGCCGAACATGCTGGATAATGCCGTTGAAACGGTGGCGGTAGGTGACCGTTCTGTCTTTGTACCTGTACTCGATGTCAAATTGCTCGTCGCCTGAGCCCGAGAGCAAGACCCGGCGGACCTCGTCGGAGACTTGGCTCAGCGGCGTTGTGAACTTGAAATCATATTGCTTTGCAACCGCGCGTAATTGGCTGAATATCCAAATGTCCCGCGGCTTGCCAAGCGGTGCGATCCCGCCATCGGTGATGGACTTATCCGGGTTCGGAATGACCAGATCTTCCGCCACTTCAAGATTGGCACCAAGCCCGTTACAGTCGGAACACGCTCCGTACGGAGAATTGAACGAGAACGTATTCGGAGACGCTTCGTCGTACGAAATCCCGGAGGCGGGATCGTAAAGGTGACGGCTGAAAAAGCGGTCGCTGGCGTGCTTTCCGGTTTCGGCCGCAATCAGCGTACCCGAGCCGATCCCGAGTGCGATTTCTACGCTCTGGCTGATCCGCGGGCGGATGCCTACAGCGGTCCGAATACGATCGACGACAACCTCGATGTCGTGCGTCTTGTAGCGGTCCACCCGCATGCCGGGTGTCAGCCTGCGCAGAGCTCCGTCAATGCGGACACGCGAAAATCCT
>JAAXGO010000410.1 GCA_012267425.1 Rhodothermales bacterium | reverse complement strand
CGAACTAGAGGAGGTGCCAGGTACTCCCCTCGACGATGTCGTCGAGGTATCGAATTACGTGGCGGCCCTGGAACATGGATTGCGCCGGATACGCGAGGGGTTCCCGCTCTGCAATCGACTCATCCGCGAGATCCATGCCGAATTGCTCTCACGAGGTCGAGGCAGCGACAAAACCCCAGGTGAATTCCGGCGCTCACAAAACTGGATTGGCGGCAGTCGGCCCGGAACGGCGCACTTTGTGCCCGCACCGGCACACGCCGTTGCAGAGTGCATGTCGGATCTGGAGCGATTTCTCCATACAGAGGCTTGCGGATTGCCCGCGCTCCTACGGGCGGGACTAGCCCATGTCCAATTTGAGACTATCCATCCCTTCCTCGACGGTAACGGACGGGTTGGCCGCCTGCTGATCACGTTCCTGCTGTGTCACGACGGTGTGCTGCGCGAGCCGCTGCTGTATTTGAGCCTCTACTTCAAACAACACCGAGAGAGCTATTACGAACTCCTCAATGATGTGCGGAAAAACGGTGACTGGGAGACGTGGCTTGCGTTCTTTCTCGACGGCGTGACGCAAACCGCAGAGGGAGCCGTCTCGACTGCACAGCGGTTGCTCTCCCTGTTTCAGGATGACCAAGCAAAGATACAACAGACGGGACGTGCGGCAGGGTCGGCGCTGCGCGTCCACCAAGCTTTGCAGGGGCACCCGATTGCATCGCTCCAAGAACTTGCCAAGCGCACGGAACTCTCGTTCCCCGCCGTTACCGCTGGGATACAGATACTCGAACGGATCGGAGTAGTGCGCGAATTGACGGGCAAGAAGCGGAACCGGCTTTTTGGCTACGATCAATATCTTGCCATTCTCGGCGAAGGGACCGAATTACCATAAGCCGACGCTGGTGGCGATTGAGAGTGCGGACTCGACGGGACATGTCGCGTTGCACAAGCGCGATGCATCTTATTGATTCTCAACTATGCATTAAAAAGGGACACAGCGGTGACCGACTGGTCGCGGAGTGTCGATAATTTTAACGTGTAAGACGCAGTGCAAGGGCATGTTCGCCTAGGAGAGCCAATGAACCATAGTGAGATCGTCAGTTTCTTGTGGGACGTTGCGAACTTGATTCGCGACAGCTTCAAGCGCGGCAAATACCAAGACGTCATTCTGCCGCTGACCGTGCTGCGCCGTCTCGACTGCGTACTCGCACCGACCAAGGACAAGGTGCTGCAACGACAGGCGGACCTACGCCAGCGCGGACTGGAGGACCTAGACAGACAGCTTTGCACAGCCTCGGGCTTCGCCTTTTACAATACTTCGCGTTATGACTTTGACAAGCTACTCGCGGATTCACCGCAGCTTGCCGCAAATCTCAGGAACTACATTGCCGGCTTCAGCAGCAACATGCGCGAGGTGCTGGAGCGGTTCGACTTCGACAACACGATCAGCAAGCTCGACGAGGCGGGGCTACTATTCCAAGTGCTGGAGCGGTTCAGGACTGTTGATCTACACCCAGACTTGATCGATAACCCGACCATGGGGACGATCTTTGAAGAGTTGATCCGCAAGTTCAACGAAGCCTTAGACGAGAATCCCGGCGAACACTTCACGCCCCGCGACGTCGTCCATCTAATGGTCGATCTCATGCTCGCCGGCGACGAAGAGCGCATCGCAGGTCCCGGCGTCGTGCGTAGTGTGTACGACCCTTGCTGTGGATCCGGCGGTATGCTGATGATCACCAAGGGGCACATTGCGGGTGAAACGCACGGGAACGGCGATCCGCCCCGGCCCGCGATCAA
>JAAXGO010000409.1 GCA_012267425.1 Rhodothermales bacterium | reverse complement strand
GAGCCTGAACCAGTGGGCCGCAGAAGTGCTGGACCGTGCTGCACGGTGAGACGCAGCACCTGAAGTGGCCTGGCCATCTTGAGTATCTGTCCAACAACATCGCCAACTTCTCTCTGGCGACGAAGGCTCATGGCTCCCCTCACACTCCGACCTGCGGTTAGCGCAGCGTGTTGACCAGTTCCCGTCAACGAGTCTGCGGTCCTGAGTCAACAGCGACACTCCGAATATCCGGGCGGAGCACCCTGTGGCACATCATTTACCCTATCGTCTCCTCATAACATATGATAGTATGATCATATACGCATACGGTATGAATACATCTACAGCCACCTGCCCTAAACTTGGATAGGTGGCTTGACCTAGGCCAGCAACAAGCGTCATAATTCTCATACCGTATGACCCTCATATCATATCTTCACACGAAATGAAGCGCCCTAAACTCGAAGACCTCCAGAAGGCCCAAGTCAGCGACCAGTTTCAGAGGAGAGTCTCTGAGATCAAATGGCGTGCATCCGCCGTTGTGCGGAAAACCTTCAGCCTACGACAAGGTGACGTGGATCATATCAACGCCGTTGCGGTGTCTATGTCCCGCCAACAAGGCACGGTCGTAAATGCATCGGAAGCTCTACGCGCCATTATTCAACGGGACCACGAGAAGAGCGTGCAATGAGAGGCGTTGCCCTGACACAGCGGAAAGGGGGCAGCGGCAAGACAGTGCTTTCTCACGCCCTAGCTCTTGGCGCCTCCTGGCATGACGTTCCCGCGTATCTCATGCACACCGACAATCGAGAACCGCTGAAGGTGAACGGCAGGCCGTATATGTATTACGATGCTCGAGAACCAGAAACGCTACAGACGCTTGTCGACGCGGCCATCAGCGTGGATGGTCTGTGCATTATAGATAGCGCTGGAAACCGCCCAGAGTTTGATGGATGGATTGCGCAATATGTCGATCTCGTTCTGATTCCGGTCATGCCAGACCCGGAAGACGTAAAAGAAGCGCTGGTTCAGATGGACGTGCTTGAATCTCAAGGCGCACAGAACGTTCGCTACCTCATCAATAACTACCCAACCAGCAAAGTAGAGCGCAAATACGTTGAGCGGTATCTGCGCCAGATTCCTCTTGAGAAGGCTATGGGGTGGGTCGGTTCGGTAAAGGCCATCCGAATCTTGCGCGAGAATGACGATCCAGTTTTCCGGACGCCGCCCTCTCGTGTCAACAACTTGTCTCGAAGTCTCTACAGGCAGGTGAGAGACGCGCTCGATAATCAACTTCTACGCTCTGACAAAATTCTGGAAATTCTTTGATATGCGCCGTTGAGACGTGTCGGCAACCCCTGCATGAGAATGCATCAACAGACTCCCGAATCGCCGCCCACTGAAACGGCCAGTATCATCGATAACCGCAACCGTCGGATCGGAGAGTTCCTTGAGGAGCGGATCGAGCAGAACGCCCGCCTGTCGGTGGTTTCGGCTTACTTCACGATCTACGCCTACGAAGCTCTGCGCGGCGTGCTCGAACGCATCGGAGGCATGCGCTTTCTCTACGGCGATCCGCAGAGCGTCGGCGCCATGGACCCGGGCGCTGATGAGGCCAAGGTGTTCCGACTTGCCACCGACGGCGGCATCGAACTGAAGCAGGCGCTGGCGCAGAAGCCCCTGGCCCGGGCATGCGCCGAGTGGATTAGGAAATGCGTCGAGATCCGCACCATCAAACAGGCCAACTTTCTTCATGGCAAGCTCTATCACATGGAGCGTCCGGACGGTGATACCGCCGCCGTCGTCGGCAGCTCCAATTTAACGCGCCGCGGATTGGGGTTTGGAGCGGCGCCGAATATCGAGCTCAATCTCGAAGTCCAAGGCCGCGAAGACCGGCGGGCGCTGGCGCGGTGGTTCGACCAGATCTGGAATGACGACACGCTCACCTGCGACGCCCGGCAAGAGGTGCTCGACGCTCTCGAACGCCTCGGCCGGGAATATGCCCCGGAATTCGTCTATTACAAGACCCTTTTTCACGTCTTCGGGGACAGGCTCGACGAGCGCGGGGCGCGCGAAGGTCTGCTGCAAGACATCCATCTCTCCGACACCGAGATATGGAAAGCGCTGTACGAGTTTCAGAAGGACGGCGCGAAAGGGGTTGTCAATCGGCTGCTGCATCACAACGGCTGCATCGTCGCCGACAGCGTGGGCCTCGGCAAGACCTGGACGGCGCTCGCGGTTATCAAGTTCTTCGAGCTGCGTAATGAGCGGGTATTGGTACTGTGCCCCAAGAAGCTGGAGGACAACTGGCTTCGCTATACGTCGTGGGCCGGCTACCGGAACAACCCTTTCCTGAACGACCGCCTGAACTACACGGTGCTCGCGCACACCGATTTGAGCCGTTACGAGGGTAGAGCGGGAACGATCGACTTGGCGAAGTTCCACTGGGGCGCGTTCGATCTCATCGTCATCGACGAATCTCATAACTTCCGCAACGAGGGCCGCGACCGGAGGGATGAAGAGGGCAACATCGTCCAGCGCAGCCGCTACAACCGGCTGCTGGAGGAAGTCGTCAAGGACGGCGTTCGGACCAAGGTTCTGATGCTGTCGGCGACGCCCGTCAACACCAGTCTGCGTGATCTGCGCAACCAGATCTACCTGATGACCGAGAAGCGGCGCGATACGTTCCGCGAGAAACTCGGCATCGGTGACATCCAGACCCTGCTCGGCGTCGCCCAGCAACAGTTCGCGCAATGGGAAAAGAAACGCCGCTCCGGGGCGGATGCGGACAAGACCGCCCTGCTTGAAAGGCTTGGCGGCGATTTCCTGGCGCTGCTCGACGCCGTTACCATCGCCCGCTCTCGTGAACACATCCGCCGCTTCTACCCGCAGGTGGAAAGAGAGATCGGCGGCTTCCCGCACAGGACGAAGCCCGAGAACCTGCACCCGGACAGCGACAGCGAAGGCGAACTCCGCTACGACGACCTCCACGAGAAGATCGGCAAATTCCGGCTGGCCGTCTACATGCCTTCGTGGTACTTGAAAGACACCTCGAAACTGGATGCGGAGAAAGAGAAATACCGCTTCGATCAGCGTGACCGCGAACAGTGGCTGATCGGGATGATGCGCGTCAACCTGCTCAAGAGGCTGGAGAGTTCCGTACACTCCTTCACGCTCACGATGGGCCGCATTCTCGAAAAAATGGACGAGCTCGACCTGCACATCGAGTCCTGGCGCAAGAGCAGAGACGAAAAGGAGATCGAGTCTCTGCCCGACCATGACGAGGAAGACGAGGAATTCACCCTCGGCAAGGGACGGCGTTACCGGCTCGACGAGATCGATATCGAAGCTTGGCAGCGTGCTCTTCGCGAGGACCGGCGCATCTTCGAGAGACTGCATCGCCTGGCGGAAGGCGTCACGGTGGAACGAGACGAAAAGCTGGCCGCGCTCAGGCGAACTCTCGAACGCAAGGTCGAGGCCGCGCCCGCCGACAAGGACGGCCGCGCCAACCGCAAGGCGCTCGTCTTCACCACCTTCGCGGACACGGCACGCTATCTCTATAAAAACCTGGAGCCCTGGGCGCGGGAGCGGCTTGGCGTTCACATCGCCCTGGTGACCGGCGGCGACGGCAACCGGAGCACTCCGGGAGAGTCCGGTTTCATCGAAATCCTGGAGCGGTTCGCGCCGAGGGCGCAAGAGCGGCAAGAAAAGGACGGGGAGATCGACATCCTGATCGCCACCGATTGTCTGTCCGAGGGCCAGAACCTCCAGGACTGCGACCTGGTGGTGAACTACGACATCCACTGGAACCCGGT
>JAAXGO010000408.1 GCA_012267425.1 Rhodothermales bacterium | reverse complement strand
GCTGGACTTCGACCAGCTTCCTCTCTTAGGTCCTTCGATGGACGCTCCCGCCGTCTCTGATTCGGTTTTGCAGGTTCTGTACGCGAAATATGCGCTGCCTAATAATGAACCCATTAGCTGCGCGTGTCAAGAAACGCGCTCTTGCAAAGATCTACCGAGCAGTCCTGCACCACGCACTTTTCGTCCTCACGAGCGCGCCATTTTGATTGAGTCAACGTTCGGAAAATGATACAATTGTACTACTGAATTTTGTATGAGTAACTTCGCATCCAACCGTCCGGCCGGGTTCTTGACATACGCATCTGCGCCCATGTCGTGAGAACCGCCGGACCTCAATTGGCCGCTTGGCATGATCTGTCCATGAGTGGCTTGACTCCAGAGGATGCGGCATGAGCACGATCCAGTCTCCGATTGGGCCGTGTTGTGATTTGCAACTCTAACAGGAGCTTTGTATGGCAACCAGACCGGAAGAACGAGTTGACTACTACACTGCGACCGACATTCAGGTTCTCGAAGGCATGGAGGCCGTTCGGCGCAGACCTGGCATGTATATCGGCAGCACCGACCAGCGTGGGCTGCACCACCTCATAATCGAGATAGTTGACAACGCCGTTGACGAGTTCATGGCAGGGTACTGCTCGAGCGTTGAGATAACGCTGCGCGAGGACGGCTCCGTTACCGTCGTGGACGACGGCAGGGGCATACCTGTCGATAAGCATCCCACGACCGGTCTGTCCGGCGTCGAGACGGTCATGACTACCCTGCACGCTGGGGGCAAGTTCGGCGGCAAGGCATACACGGTTTCCGGCGGCCTGCATGGTGTCGGCGCATCGGTTGTTAACGCACTCTCCGAAAGTCTCACCGTGGAGGTCCATCGCTCGAATCGAGTGTACTATCAGACCTTCTCACGAGGCATTCGCCAGGACGACTTGAGATACAGGAGGGCACGCCCTGAAGAGCGCGGTTCGACCGGAACCGTGGTCACGTTCGTGCCCGACAAGCAGATCTTCTACGAGTACGAGTACGACTTCAACGTGCTCTCACAGCGCTTCAAGGAGATGGCTTACCTGAACAAGGGCCTCCGCATCAGATTCAGGAGCCA
>JAAXGO010000407.1 GCA_012267425.1 Rhodothermales bacterium | reverse complement strand
GCTCGTGGTCGTCGCACTCGTGCGCGTCGTGCTCGTGAGCGTGGTGCTCGTGCTCGTCGCACTCATGCATGTCGTGCTCGTGGCCAGGCTCGCCGTGGTGCTCGTGCTCGTCGCATTCGTGCATGTCGTGCTCGTGAGCGTGATGCTCGTGCGTGTCACATTCGTGCGTATCGTGTCCCAATTCTATTCCTCCATATGGCCCTTAAACTGCTGCCATGCGGCAGAATTCAAGGTGTTTCTTACGACCGATTGTCACACGGACAGGAGCGCCTGACAAGAGGAAGAGTCTCAACTAATGGCCGAATTCGTAGTACAAAAGGGGTATTTAGTGATACTCACTCTCATTAGAATTATCGCCGGAAACACTTCATAAATTACTGCATGACTTACACTGATACTCATTCTCATTCTCATTATTGGGTATTTTCGTCGAATTTTGAGCGAATTAGGACAGGCGCTGATTCGCGCTTTCCAGCCCCACTGCCGCAATTTGTCGGCCGTTCGGTGACCGGACGGTTCCCAGAACATCGACGCTCCAAGAGACTCGAGTGAGAGCAAATAAGACACCAAGAGAACACAGTAATTGTCCTAGCTGCAGGTCTTTCCAAAGGTGTGAGTTCGCACGACTCCGTGTAAGAGCGTGAGACAGGCTCCGATCCTATCGGACGATTGTGGTCCCTTTCTTGGCTCAATCAGCTCGCGTCGACCGGTTGAGACCAACTCATTGGAAAGCGTTGCCGGATTGCCCCGTCGTCGGAAATTCCATTCCTGCGTCGTATGGTAGAGTTACTGCCATGCACAGCGCAAAGGGGTTTGACATTTGATAGATCTTGTTGGCATTTCAAAGTACTACCAAGTCGGCCCCGTAGAGGTGCGGGCGCTGGACGGCATCGAGTTGCACGTGGCGGACGGCGAGTTCGTGGTGGTCCTCGGTCCTTCGGGGAGCGGCAAGACCACGCTGCTCAACATCATAGGGGCGCTGGACACTCCCACATCCGGCAGCGTATCGGTGGGCGGACGGGACATTACCACCGCATCGCGTTCGGAGCTTTTCGCCCTGAGACGCGAGACCGTGAGCTTCATATTCCAGAGTTTCAACCTTTTCCCGGGGCTCACGGCCCTTGAGAACGTCGAGTTCGGCATAGACGTGGCCGGCAAGCGCGGCAGAGTAAGTCCCGATTCCGTGCTCGAGTCCGTGGGTCTCGGCCACCGTACGGACCACTTCCCCCACGAGATGTCAGGCGGGGAGCAGCAGCGCGTCGCCATCGCGAGGGCCCTAGCGACAGGGAATCCTGTCCTGCTGGCCGACGAACCGACGGGAGAGCTCGACTTCAAGACCGGGGCGCAGATACTGGAACTTCTGATAGCTCAGGCCTCCGCTGATCGCGCCGTCCTGGTAGTCACCCACAACAGGGAGATATCG
>JAAXGO010000406.1 GCA_012267425.1 Rhodothermales bacterium | reverse complement strand
AGGCTACGGCCTTGCACGCCCCGACATCGCTGACCGCCTGCGCGCGTACCGCACGAGCTCGAGCGTTAACATACTAGGCCTACGTGCAGCCATCGCCGCCTACCAGGATCCGGAGTTCGTACAGCTAAGCCGCGACCGAATTACGGCCGCCCGCACCTTCGCAACGAACCTCGTCGAAGCATTCGGGCGCAAATGCCTCCCTTCACACACGAACTTCATTTTTTTCCATCTCGGAAGCGACATCGTCACGTTCCGGCAGCAAATGGAGAAAAAGGGCATTCTCGTTGGCCGCCCATTTCCTCCCTTTTTGGACTGGTGCCGTCTTTCAATAGGGACAGATTCAGAAATGAGCATGTTCGCCAAAGCTTACAAGGACCTTCTGCGATGAGCGGCCATGCTCCGCATCCTGCTTACGACCCTATTCTTGAGTGGACACGGGAGCGATGACCTCGGGTTTCGCTTCGTCCGCGTTCGGTACGAAAGCCACGCTGGCCTCCGCTCCAATGCGTGGGCGACCGATTATCCGACAGCGGAGCTCAACCTGCACGAGGCAATCGGCCGGACGACAGGCCTGTATGTCGAAGGACCGCCCATCGTACTCGATTTGACCGACGATCGCATCTTTGATTATCCCGTCCTGTACTTGACTGAGCCCGGCTACTGGCGCACAAACGACGAGGAAATTGCCAATCTCCGGCGATACCTAGACCGAGGCGGATTCCTAATCATCGATGACTTCCACGACTACGGGCGCGGATACGTCGGTCCGCAGTGGCACAACATGTACGACAACATCAAGCGCGTCTATCCGAATCGGGAGCCAGTGGAACTGACTGCGGAGCACCCTATCTGGTCCATCTATTATGAAATCGATCCTGACGCGGCGATGTCCACAAAGAACGGCTTTCGAGGCGGTTGGGGACCACGCTTCGAAGCGATGGATGACATCTACTACAGCGTCACCGACGAGTCAGGCCGTATTGCCGTCGTCATCTGCTACAATCAGGACATCGGCGACGGTTGGGAGTGGCCCGGCGGGCAGGCACTCGGCACAGCTTCGACGGTCAGCTTTCAAATGGCAATCAACTTCATCATCTGGGCGCTCACGCACTGACCG
>JAAXGO010000405.1 GCA_012267425.1 Rhodothermales bacterium | reverse complement strand
TCGCGGTTACAATGCGCGAGGCTGCCCTCGAGGTCATCGCGCTCGCCACCGGGGGCACAGGCGGCGAAGATGGGTCCAGCGATTGGTGATCCGGTGACGATACCGTGCTACCGGTTTTTCGTATTATTTGCGGCCAAGCCCACCTCGACCGTTCATGTCAGAGCTAATCATCATAGGAGAACGCGTGCTTATCCAGCCGCGTGACGGAGAGCAGCAAACTGACTCCGGTCTCGTGCTGCCCGCGTCGGTGGCGGAACGCGAGCGCGTAGGCAGCGGCCACATCGTCCTCGTCGGACCCGGGCATCTCATCCCGAATCCCGAGTACACCGAAGGCGAACCCTGGACCGCACCGAAGGAAGCCGTACGGTACCTGCCATTGCAGGCGCAGCCAGGCGATTTCGCCTTCTTTTTGCGCGACGAAACGACCGAGCTCAGCTATAAGGGCAAGAAATACCTGATCGTGCCGCACAGCGCCATTCTTGCCCTTGTGCGAGAGGATCCCGATAAGATTCTGGACGGACTGGAAGACATACTGAATGCTGAACGCTGAACACACCTACCAACCCGAAGGCCGCCGCACTGCAAACCGTCCACGGCAACTTCAGCAGCCGATCTTCTCCTCGACGATTCCCTTCAGCACCGGCTTTACGACCTTCCCCATCACGTTTCGTGGCAATTGGTCCATCGTGCAAAGCCGCGTGGGCAACTTGTATGGAGCCAAAAAATCCTTAGCCCACGCGCGCAATTCGTGTAAGGACATCGTAGCGTTCATACGCAGTACGACGGCGGCGCAGACACTTTCTCCCCAACGCGCATCGTCGATACCCACTACCGCACAGTCCGCAATGTCCGGGTTGCAGCATAAGATTTCCTCCACTTCCAGCGCCGAAACCGTATATCCGCCCGTGTTGACGATGTCAGCGGACTGTCGCCCGAGAATACGCCAATAGCCTTGGCTCCGCAGCGCAACGTTTCCCGTCCTGAACCAATCGTCGACAAATGCCTCCGCCGTCTCGCGCGGGCGATTCCAGTACTCCTTGAATACGTTCGGCCCGCGAATCTGGACTTCCCCGGCAACATCGTCCCTTTCGATCGGGCTCCCTTTGTTGTCCACGAGGCGAGCCTCGGTACCCGGAAGTGGCACGCCTACCGTGCCCGGGCGCCGCTCTCCATAGAGC
>JAAXGO010000404.1 GCA_012267425.1 Rhodothermales bacterium | reverse complement strand
GACGGCCAAGGTCTGGGCTGCAGAGATCGCGGCGCTGATGCGCCAGCACTGTCCGGGCGAGACGCGGATCGGCTTGGAGCGCATCGATGCGCGGGCCGTCGGCTATCTGGCGGATCAAGGCTTCACGATCCTCGACGCCCAGGCGCCGGCGGAGAGGGCGCGAGCAATCAAGACGCCGGAGGAAATTATCTGCTCGAAGCGTTCGATGGCGTGCGTCATGCAGGCAGAGACGGCGTTGGAGGAGGCCATCGAGCCTGGGATTACCGAGAACGCGCTCTGGGCAGAGTTCCATCGGCACGTGATCGCCAATGATGCAGACTACGTTGAGACGCGGTTGCTCAGCTCGGGCGAGAAAACCAACCCCTGGTTTCAAGAGACCGGAGAGCGCGTGATTCGCGCCGGCGAGCTCGTCGCCCACGACACTGATGTCGTCGGGCCGCACGGCTATTACGCGGATTTCTCGCGCACATTCCTCTGCGGCGACGGTAGGCCGACGCCGGAGCAGCGGACGCTCTACCGCCTAGCCCATGAGCAGATTGACCACAACATGGCGCTGATCCAGGCGGGGCGGACTTTCAGGGAAATTACGGAAGCAGCGTGGGAGATTCCGGCTCCGTATTACGCCCGGCGGTACTACCTGACGATTCACGGTATCGGTGCCACCGGCGAGTACCCGTACATCGTGTACGAAGCCGACTACGACAGCGGGAAGGACTACGACGGCATCGTCGAACCGAATATGACCTTGTGCATCGAGAGCTTCATCGGTCACGAAAAGGGCGGCGAGGGAGTGAAGCTGGAACAGCAGGTCCTAGTCACCGAGTCCGGCGTCGAGCTTATGAGCACGTTCCCCTTCGACGAGAGGTTGCTCGGCCGCGAGCTGTGACGATGAGGACGCTCTTTCCGCCGCTACCCTCCGGTCCGTTCGACATCATTTATGCCGATCCGCCCTGGGACTACAAAGGGCAGCTTCAGCACGCCGGCGAGGGCAGCCAGGATACGGGAGGCGCGGTCAGGCACTATCCGACCGTGACCCTGGATGACCTCAAGACGTTGAACGTGTCGAGCATTTCAGCACAAGACAGTCTCCTGTTCATGTGGGCGACAAATCCGCACCTCGATCAGGCAATCGACCTGGGAAAGGCTTGGGGCTTTGCGTGGGCAACCGTGGCCTTCGTGTGGGATAAGGTAAGGGTAAATCCCGGCTTTTATACCATGAGCCAATGCGAGTTATGCCTCGTTTTCAAGAAAGGAAAGATCCCGTCTCCGCGCGGCGCCAGGAACGTCCGACAGCTTGTCACCGCCAAGCGGGAGGCTCACTCGCAAAAGCCGGACGAGGTGAGACTGCGTATTGAGGCAATGTTTCCTCAGTTCAGAAAGATTGAGTTATTTGCACGTGAATCGGATGGGCTAAGGTTCACTGATCATAAGTGGACAAAATGGGGACATGAAACGAATGGCCCGTAAACATCTTAGTGACTGCAAAGAATGGCAGGGTAAGAGCGTTGCGTGGGGACACGGCGCCAAAGGTGTGTTTCGAGCTTTGCTGAGTATGTATTTTCGAGG
>JAAXGO010000015.1 GCA_012267425.1 Rhodothermales bacterium | reverse complement strand
AACGCCGTCGTAGATGCTGTAGGCGATGTGTACCTTGTCGAGTATTTCTGTAACGCACGCGACAACGCCGGCCTGGACGAGGCCCCTGTCGGTGACGATTTGTGCCTTTTTTAACTGTTTTTCATTTACAATTTGGGGGATGTTGCCAATGGTGCCCCGTCCCATGATAAGGCGCGTGGGGCCGTAATAACTAAAGTGATCCTGAAACGCCACGAGCAAACTCCTGTGCGATTTTTGTTTTTTGATAGTAGAAAGAAGAAAATGGTTTTTGATGGTGTTGTCAATGAGATAAAAACACACCCGTGGCGTTGGTTTAGAATGATGTGCCGAGGCGGACGTAGTAGCCGATGCCCTCCGGATCTGTGAATCGGTATGCCACGCCCGTGCGGAGGCGGATGGCCAAATAGAAGGCTGCGTAGTCGGTGATAAGCTCGGTGCCAGCCGATAGGAGTGGGCGAGATTGCGAGGTGTCTCGTCCATAGGTGTTGGCGGCGTCGGCGAAGAATGTCCAGAAGGTGCGGTCGGCGTGCAGCGGCAATGCCACTATTCCGCGGTTTTCCAATGCGAGGGGGGCGCGGTATTCCAGCGATGCAGACCAGGCATGCCGTCCCGACCGCGTTGATGTATCGTATCCCCGTGCCGGGAAAGTGATTGACTGAGCGCCTCCGATGTCGAAGTAGCCGTTATCGCTGCCCGGGCCCCGGGATGCGCCAGCACTCGCGCGAAATGCCAGTACGGGTGCCGCGAATTGGCGTCCTGGAAACCAGTGCGGCAGTCGTGCATAGGTCCTGATGGTGCCTCTGATGTCATCGACTGAGCGGTCGTTTGAGGCGGGAGAGAGGTCGTGGCGTCGCCTGACGCGGACGGAGAACGATGTGCCGGTCGCTGCTCCCATCTGAAAGGCGTGTGAGCGGGCAGTGGTGGCGGAGAATCGCACCGATAGTTCGCCCAGGGTGCTGCGCGGATCGTCGAGTCGGAACCGATGGGTTTTTCGTAGCGCAGAGTCCAATGCCTCCCGATCCTCTCGCACGAGTCCGCCGGAGACTGTGAGTGAGACACTGCTTCGCGCCTTTGGCTTTATCCGGGTCATTGATAGGGAAGCTCTGCGTTCCCGCTCGAGGACGAAGAAGGTTTCGGTTGGGGCATCAGTGCTCTCCTGGTATAATCTGGTGCCGTCTTCGTCCCAGTCCTGCGACAGCACTAACCCGAGCGAGGGGTTTCCCAGGCCGTAGTAGCGGTACGACAAATTGCCCGCTGCTCTTCCAGAGAAAGAGGATTTAACTGGTAGGAAGATACGCGCGCCGACATTATATGAATGACGGCGCACGAGGTCGATTCCGGAGGTGCGAGCGCCGATGGATGTGCCGAGTACTTTGGTGCGGCGTATCGTCGTTTCTCCTTTGCGGTGCGCGGGTACTGCGATGGGGTCATCCCATACGGGTATCCAGTAGTAGGGACGCAGGGTTTCAAGCGGCGAGTAGGCGCGCACCGGCCCTTTTGCACGTCCGCGTAGTCTGTTGGCGACCTCGATGTGCGTCGGGTCAGTGTGAAGCGCAGGTGGTGCGGCTGTGGGATTGAATGGAATCCGTTCGATCTCCCAGCCATTGACGTGATAAGCCGAGAAGTAGAGCCAGTGCCCCGATGGATCGACGCTGGGGTACGCCGCCCCTGTGCGGAGATTGGTCAGCATGACGGGGGGCGAGATTTGTCCGTTATCGACTTTTGTCGCGAGTATGTTCGGGATGCCGCTGCGGTCAGATGCCCAGATCAGCCACTGCCCGTTGGCACTCCATGAGGGCGCGAAGTCGAGGGCGCGGTCGCGGGTCACTTCACGGACGAGGTTGCCGTGTGCGTCGAGGAGGACGATGTCGTGATGTCCGCGGGTCCAGCGGGTCGCCGCAATCCATCGGCCATCGGGTGAGACTGCCGGGGACGCCCAGTGGATGTCTGGATCGGGGGGGATCAACATCTCGATGGTGCCGTTGCTGAGATTGACTCGCGCCAGTCCGCTGGTTCCCCCGCCTTCGGCGACTGCGACTGCCCAGCCTGCGGGGCTGACGGATGGGGCGGTTAAGCGGGCGCGAGTTGTTATGCGTCGCACATCACTGCCTGGCGTTACGCGGTAGAGATC
>JAAXGO010000403.1 GCA_012267425.1 Rhodothermales bacterium | reverse complement strand
TTGACGGGACCGTCACCGTGCAATCTCAATCGCACGTTCTTGAGGTTGAGGATGAATTGCGTGACATCCTCTCGCATGTACGGAAGCTCCGAAAACTCATGCAGAACCCCGTCCACCGTTATGCGCGTTATCGCCGCGCCGTCGAGTGATGAGAGCAGCACCCGCCGAAGTGGGTTTCCGATCGTGTGACCATATCCGCGAGGCAACGGCTCCACTACAAATTCACCGTGATCCGCTTCGGTCTCCACTGCACGGATAGCCGGCTGCGCCGATTCAAAAACCAAAAATGTACCTCCTCGAAGGTATTGCCCCGCGCCAGCTAAGTACTGTCGATCTAGCGCGAATAAAACTCAACTATCAGCTGCTCGTCGATCGTGGTTTCCAACTGATCGCGCTCGGGAAGCGCGACGATCTTTGCCGTCCTGGTTCCCGCATCGATTGAAAGCCAGGCGGGAGTGCCCATGGACTCCGAACGCTCGAGAGAATTCCTGATTACGTCGAGATTGGTGCTCTGTGGCCTTACCGAAACGATATCCCCGATTTTCAGATTCGCCGAGGCAATTCCAAGCTTTCGACCGTTAACTCGAATATGACCGTGATTGACGAGTTGACGCGCCTGTTTGCGCGACGTCGCCATTCCCGTCCGATATACGACGTTGTCCAGACGCGTCTCCAGGATTCGCAGCAGATTCTCACCGGTCATGCCGGGAGTGCGCACAGCCAGGGCGAAATGGCGGCGGAATTGCCGCTCGAGTACGCCATACATGCGCCGCACCTTCTGCTTTTCTCTAAGCTGCGCGGCGTACTCGGAGATACGCTGTCTTCCGCGCGGGCCGCGACCGCCGCCGGCTGCTCCGGGCGGAGTCCCACTACGACGCTCAATGGCGCATTTGGGAGTAAAACAGCGGTCTCCCTTCAAGAACAGTTTTACCGACTCGCGCCTACATTGCTTGCACGACGGTCCCGTGTAGCGCGCCATTAGCGATTCGCCTCAAACTTGATCGAGGACATCGATCTCCCCGATCTCATATTCGGCGCCGCTTTGGAGGTCGAGGGCCGTTATGCGGCACAGGCGTAACGTCGGCGATGCTCGTCACCTGTAGTCCCGCGGCCTGCAACGAGCGGATGGCGGCATCCCGGCCGCTGCCAGGCCCCTTTACCAACACCGCGATTCTTCTCATTCCCATGTCGAGAGCCTGCCGCGCCGCGTTCTCCGATGTCATTTGAGCGGCATAGGGTGTGCTCTTGCGCGAACCGCGGAACCCGCTGCTTCCCCCACTCGCCCAACAGACCACATTTCCCTCCGGGTCAGTGATCGTGACGATAGTATTGTTGAACGTGGCGTGAATGTGCGCCTGCCCCTCGGGAACTATGCGCTGATCCCGCCGTCTTCTACGTCTCTGCGCCAAAAGCCGTTACGCTCCTCTTATTCCTATTTCTTGATGAGTCGTTTCCGAATGCCGATCGAGCGGCGATGCCCTCGCCGCGTCCGGGCATTGGTATGGGTCCTTTGGCCACGCACCGGCAGGTTTTGGCGGTGGCGAAGGCCACGATAGCAGCCAATCTCGCGAAGCCTGCCGATGTTCATGGATATCTCACGCCGCAACTCGCCTTCAACCTTAACCCGACGGTCGATATGCTCACGAATTCTGCTCAGCTCCGCCTCGGTCAGATCACGCACCGGAATGCTCGGATCCACCCTAGCGCTCTGAAGAATCTTCTTGCTCGTCGTCTGACCTATTCCAAAGATATAGGTGAGAGCGACGTCAACTCTCTTTTCCCGAGGTATGTCAATTCCTGCGATTCGAGCCACTTTCTAACCCCGTCTCATCCCTGTCGCTGACGGTGCTTGGAGTTTTCACACAGCACCATAACCACGCCTTTACGCCTTATGACCTTGCATTTATCACAACGAGGTCTCACCGATGCCGATACCTTCACATCCGACCTCCAATCGACTTCAAAAGCTCAGTTTCCGATCGGAAGACGCCACGTTATGCGGCCACGAGTGAGGTCGTATGGCGAAAGCTCAACTTTAACCCTGTCGCCGACGCCGACCCTAATGTAGTTGAGTCTCAACTTGCCCGAGAGGTGGGCGATCACCGGTACACCGTTTTCCAATTCGACCTTGAACACCGTATTGGGAAGCGACTCCCTGACGACTCCCTCTACCTCGATGACGTCCTTCTTTGCCAATCTATGTCTCTCGAATGCGTCTCAAAGCGCGGTCAAAACCTCCACACCGTCGCTGGTCACGGCCACCGAATTCTCGAAGTGCGCAGAAAGACGGCCGTCGGCCGTACGTACCGTCCAACCGTCATTATCCATCCTGGCTGCAAAACCGCCTGCGTTCACCATGGGCTCTATAGCAATCGTGAGGCCAACCTCGACCGTCGGACCGGACTTGCGAGACCCATAGTTTGGCACTTTGGGCTCTTCGTGCAGGTTGCTACCGATCCCGTGCCCGACAAACTCGCGCACGACCGAGTAGCCAAGCGGCTCGACGTGGCGCTGAATTGCGTTCCCCACACTCCCCAGAGGCCGTCCAACTTTGATCGCGCGAATTCCCTTTTCGAGAGACTCACGCGTCGCGTCGAGCAAAGCGCTGGCTTCCTCGCTAACACCCCCTACCGGATAAGTACGCGCAGCGTCACCATACCAGCCGTCCAGGATGGCACCACAATCAACACCTATGATATCGCCTTCTTGCAAGATTCTCTCATCGGGAATCCCGTGAACGATCTCGTCGTTGACCGAAGCGCAGATAGTGGCGGGAAATGCTCGCCTCGGGTCCCCCGACGAGTGCGGATACCCCTTGAAGGCCGGAACTGCCCCGCGGCTTCGTATCCACGTCTCGGCGTAGTCGTCCAGGTCGGCGATCTTGACGCCCGGCCGTATGCGCTCGGTCAAGCCGTAAAGGACCTCGGCGACGATTCTGCCCGCCTCGCGCATTTTCCTGATCTCGGCGCGGGTCTTGAGCCGGATGAGTGAGTTCACGACGTCAATGCCATTACGGAGTCGAGTATTGCGCTTGTCACAAACTCGATCGGACGCTCGCCATCGATGCGCACCAGGAGACCACATCGCTCGTAATATTCAGTCAGCGGCAGGGTCAGCCGCTCGTACACCTCGAACCTTCTGCGAGCAACTTCGGGACGGTCGTCGTCGCGGCCACGCAAAGCCGCACGGCGCAACAACTCGTCCTGGCCAACTTCGATCGAGACGACTGCGCGAATCTTCAGTCCCGCACCTCGGATACGCTGATCGAGAGCTTGAGCCTGCTCGGTCGTTCGCGGGAATCCGTCGAGGATCGTGTCGCATCCGTCCGCCGAGAGCTCTTCGAGACGCTCCAATATGACTTCAATCACCAAATGGTCCGGCACCAGGTCGCCGGCTTCGATATAGCTGCCAGCAAGTCTGCCAACTTGCGAACCGCTGGCGACGGCCTCTCGGAAGGCGTCGCCGCTGGAGAGGTGATGCATACCGAGCCTTGCGGCCATGGATGCCGCCTGAGTGCCCTTGCCGGAGTTTGGCGGTCCGAGCATGATGTAGAGGTCGGTGAGTTCAGTCACGGCAACCGGCTACCTGACGAAGGACTCGTAGTCGCGCATCAACAGTTGCGCTTCCAGTTGCTTCATCGTGTCCAGCACCACACCCACGACGATCAGCAATCCCGTGCTGCTCAATGCAACGGCGGTAACGCCGGTCGCAGCACCCGCGATGAACGGAATCACCGCGACCGTCGCCAGGAACAACCCTCCCGCCAGGGTAAGCCGGTTGAGGACTCTGAGCAGGTAGACAGACGTTGGCCGGCCAGGCCTGATACCCGGAATGAAACCGCCGTTTTTCTGCAGCGTCTCCGGGAGGTTCTGCTGATTGAATATCACCAGCGTGTAGAAATAGGTGAAAGCAACGACGAGCAAAAACGTGAACAGCCAGTAGGGAAAGTTGGCGGGACTGAACCAGTCCGCCAGAGTGGAAAACAACGCAGACAGCCAACCTACGTCGGATGTCCTGAGATAAGTCGCGACTGTTCCCGGCAGCAGCATCAGCGAAAAGGCAAAGATGAGCGGGATCATGCCGGCGGAGTTGATCTTCATCGGTACGTGAGTGCTTTGACCGCCATACATCCGGTTGCCGCGAATTCGCTTCGCGTACTGGACCGGTATGCGCCGCTGCGCTTCCTGTATGAAGACGATCGACGCGATCATCACAATTCCTATCGCGACGAAAGCCGCCAAACCGAGCAGATTCTCGCCGCCGAATATCGACCGTCCCAACGCGGTGGGGGCGCCGGCGATGATTCCGCCCAGGATGATGATCGACACTCCGTTGCCAATTCCGCGCTCCGTTATCAACTCGCCCAGCCACAGGAGGAACAGTGTGCCGGCGGTCATTAAGACGAGCAGCACGATTGTGTCAATGATTCCGAAATCGGCAGGCAGCGGCGAGGGCGAGGATTGTCTCAAGATCTGAATTTGACCGATTCCCTGGAGCATCGCTAATGGCACGGTCGCCAGGCGCGTGTATTGGGCGATCTTCTTTCGGCCCGCGTCGCCTTCCTTGGAAAGCTCCTTGAGTTGGGGGATCAGCGGAACCATGATCTGCATGATGATCGATCCCGTGATGTAGGGGTAAACGCCTAGAGCGACGATCGAGAAGTTTTCGAGCGCTCCCCCCGACAACAGATTTAGGAACCCAAGTATCTGATTACCTTCGCCAGCAACTTGCTGCCTGAGAATGTCAAGACGCACGCCCGGCATCGGAATGTGGGCGACGACGCGGAATACAAACAGCATCAACGCCGTGAAGATCAGCTTATTTCGGAGATCCGGCAGCTTAAGAGCGGTAAGGGCGGCTTGAATCATCTGGTCAGTTTGCTTGAATCCCTAAGATTGGCTGCCGGAATCGGGAGCGACTGCCGCTTGATCGCTCTCTTTCACAGCGCGCCCGCCCGCCGCTGCGATTTTCGATGCGGCCGACCGCGAGAAGCTTGGCGCATGAACGACAAGGCTCTTGGTCAATTCGCCATCGCCAAGAATCTTGTACTGCGGCCCATGAATCAGCCCCACTCCCAACAATTCCGCGGCGGTGATTGTCGCGCCATCTTCAAAGGAGTTGAGCGCGCCAACGTTTACCGGTTCATAGGTCTTCTTGAACTTGAAGTTGCTGAACCCGCCCAGTTTCGGCGAACGCATCGTGATCGGCGTCTGACCACCTTCAAACCGGTACCGCTTGCGAGCTCCCGACCGCGACAGCTGCCCGTCCTGGCCGCGACCACTCGTCTTGCCCCGGCCCGAACCATGGCCGCGCCCGACCCGGCGCCGCTTTTTCTTGGGGCCCGCGAGTCGGGAAATATCGTGAAGTTTCAGATTCGGAGATTCGGAGGACACGCTCTATTGAGACTCCTCTACAGGTTTGGATACCACGAGGTGACGGACCGCCTTGATCATGCCGCGAATCGCCGGCGTGTCGGCCTTGACAACCTTGTGACCGAGGCGCTTTAGCCCCAAAGCCTGGATCGTCGCCTTCTGATCCTTGCTGTAGCCGATGGCGCTTTTTACCCAGGTTATTTCAATCAACGCCGGGCGCCCCCTGCGGAGCCGCGCGCTGCGGCTCACGTAGCCTTACGCCTTCGGGTACTCGCAGCGCTTCAAGCGCCCGGAGCGTCGCTTTGGCGAGGTTTATCGGATTCGGGGAACCGAGGGCCTTGGTCAAGATGTTGCGAATTCCGGCGGACTCCACGACCGCGCGAACGGCCCCCCCAGCGATGACGCCAGTACCAGGCCCCGCGGGCCGCAGCACGACCTTGCAAGCTCCAAACTTGCCCTCAATGTAGTGAGGTATTGTTCCGTCTTCGGTAATCGGGACCGACGCCATGCTGCGCCTGGCGCGCTCTTGACCTTTTCGAATCGAATCGGCAACCTCACGCGCTTTGCCAAGCCCGATTCCAACCCGGTTTTGCCCGTCTCCAACCACGACCAGCGCGTTGAAACCGAATGTGCGACCGCCCTTTACGACCTTTGCTACCCGGTTGATGCGTACAACGCGCTCCTCGTACCGGTTTTGTTCCATTCCGTCAGACCGCACGACCAACCACCTTAAAACTCAAGACCGGCTTTCCTGGCGGCGTCCGCCAACGCGGCAACCCGACCGTGATAGTCGTGACCACCGCGGTCCAGCAGTACTTTGGTTACGTTGCGCTCCAGGGCCCTTTGAGCCAGAACCTGGCCGACGGTCCGAGACTGATCCGTCTTTGCTCCGGATGCACTATTCTTCAAGTCCTTGTCGAGGGTACTCGCCGACACGATAGTGACGCCCCTAGTATCGTCGATGATCTGCGCGTAGATGTGGCGCGCGCTCCGGAAAACCGCCAGCCGCGGCCTTTCGGGCGATCCCGAAATGCGCCTCCGCAGCGACCGGTGACGCACTCGCCTCATTCGGGACCTGCTTTTCTTCTTATCCATTGTCAGTCATTTCCGGTGAATCCCTATCCGATTCCCGCCGTGACGGCGGCTTTGCCGGGCTTGGTTTTAACGTCTTCACCCACGTAGCGAATCCCTTTTCCCTTATAAGGGTCGGGCGGTCGCAGCGCCCGAATTCTGGCGGCCTCGCGCCCCACCAGCTCCTTGTCGATACCCTTGACCGTCAACCGGGTTTGGCTGTCTAGCACGTAGTCGAGGCCGTCCGGCGCTTCGAGG
>JAAXGO010000402.1 GCA_012267425.1 Rhodothermales bacterium | reverse complement strand
GTTGTAAGCAGGCGGAGGTGATCCCGCGCGTTGCAGAAGAGTTCGGGAGTATCTTCAAGGATCAAGAGGCGCTCGTCGGGGAATTGCCTGGAGATTTCGGCCAAGATTGCATTGCAGAGCGTTGTCTTACCGCTTGCCGTGGGGCCGGCAACGATGACGTTCTTCCGCTCGGCCACGAATTGCTTAATCAGCAGGTAGCCCTTGTCCGACAGCGTATGCTGCTCCACGTACTCTTCCAGGGGGATAACTCGACCTGGCGGCTTGCGGATCACCATGGCCGGAGCTTCCGTCAGGGGCGGCACGAATCCCTGAAGTCGGCACTTGCCGAATGCCCCCGGCAGCGCGGCAGCAAGGGCAGGTTGTTCCGGTCCGATATCTCCGCCATGGGAGGTAGCAACAGCCCGTAGAAGCTGTACCACGTCAGCCTCGCGAAGTACGTTGTCCGTTTCTTTGCGTCCGTGACTACGGCTTACGATGCGTACCCTCATGTCGGGGTTGACGTAAATCTCTTCCGTGTCCGGATCGCGGAGTGCTTCAAGGATCGTCTCTCCGAGATAGCAACGAAGTATTCCGGCAAGTCGTCGGTCGTATTCTTGGGAGTCACCCATCATTCAAGAGATTACGGGCTCGGCGAGAAGCCGAACGGAGCACGTAGAAAGGCGCTTTGCATGTGACGGGCCCGAAATATCGGCTGTCGTAGCTGCGCTCGTTGTAGGTACTGACGACGAAACATTCGCCTTTGCCGAGGACGTGCTCGCCGAAAGCCGCACTTACAGGACGCCCTTTGCGGTCCATTGATTGCGGGACACTGTGAGCAAGAGCACGGCGGCGGATGTACACACCCTGTCTCGTCACATGGACGGTATCACCAGGCAACGCCACGACTCTTTTACCGATTGGTGTCGTGCCTCCCGGGCACGACCCGGGCGTCAAGTAGCCACGCTGGAGTGCAAAAGCCGCAGCATTCTCGGGGACGCACGTACGGATGTAGTCTCCCTTGCGGAGCGTGTCGCGTATTTCTACTCGATAGAATCCGCGGGGAAGGGACGCTGTGACGTTAAAGAATAAAGGCGGCGACACGAATCCAAGCGGGGCGATCGCCAGAATGCCCATCACCGCAAGTCCCATTGCTACGAAAAACACCGCCACCGTCCGTGCTAATCTCATCAGGTACTATCGCTCGAAAAAGACACGTGCTCCCCGATACAGCGTTGACGCAGCTCTTGTCGCCGCCTTGCCGGTATTCGTGATGGCGCGCGTGGGATGCACCTTGGCTGTCTTGGGCTTTACCGGTGCGGTATGGGTTTTTTCGACGTAGGCCATGTATCGGCTCACGATGTCGCGCGCGCGTTTCCGCTGCCGCATCTTGGAGAGCGGACCCGGCGACCGCGGCTCTCCGAGTAGCTCTGGGTGTTCCCGCGTGTGATGCAGCGTCCCAGCCTTATGCATGACGTCGAGGCGATTGAATGCTTCCGCCGGGTCCTTGAATGTCTCGCGGAGTGCCATGTACAAATGGTGGTAGACGTATTCACGGTGCTGACTCGGTAAGGTCATGGTCGCTTCGGGTCGTTTAGGCCGAGTCAAGCCGTCACCTTGCCGAGCAGGTGTATCGCTGACCAGCGACGGATCGAGTTCAACTGCCAATTGCCGGACGGCTGATCGGAAGTCTACTTTTTCCATTTGCATAAAAAGACTTATGGCGTCACCACCTTCAAAGCCGCATCCGAAGCAGTGAAATCCCTTGCCTTCGCGCACGTAGAACGACGGATCCGAATCTGCATGTGCTGGGCAGCAGCCCTTCCAGCTATCACCTGACGATTCCAGGTCAGTGTACCGTCGGGCTGTTTCCACGAGCGACACGTCTGAGCGAACGGCATGGAGCATCTCGTCCGTAACGCGCCGCGAGTCGGAAGAATTGATAGGTCTCCTCGTGTTTCGTTTTTGGGCTGTTCGTTTCAGCTGCTCGAGTTGCTCCTCCACTGCCGCGCGATTTGGCGCGTTGCTAAGCAGTCTGTCCTCGTCCTTTTCGGGAAAGCGCCGGACGTACTTCGCGGACCATTCGGCAGGATCCACCGCCGGGCGCTCCGGTCGGTGGCTCACCATTTCTATGACCTTCGGCGCGGCAGCCAGAACATGGCGGTCGGTGGCAGTTTCTTGGTAGAGCGCCTCCGGCCCCTTGGACGCCAAAACCTCGCCAGCATCTTTGCCCAACGAGAGTGTTGCCACGTGTAGCTCGGCTCCGCAGTCGGCTAGTTTTTCTGCGTTGCGTAAAATGGCTTGATGCCCGGCGTTGTCGGAATCAGGTACCAAGACCACCTTGCAATTCAGCGACGCCAGTCGTTCCGCCTGAGCGCGGCTAAAAAGCGCACGTCCGATCCCGACTACGTTGTGCCGCCCGGCGGAGGCCATCGCCAGTGTGTCGATTTGCCCTTCGACGAGGTAGACTGCACCCTCCCGCCGAATGGCCATTTGGGCCTCGTCCCACCCGAAGAGCAGCCTCGACTTGGGCATCCCGCGGCTGTTGTGGTATCGATGGACGCCTTCTTCGAACGCTGGTAGGATGCGCCCGGAAAAGCCGACTGCCTGCCCACGCTCTGTGTAAGGGAGCATCAGGCGGCCACGAAAGGTGTCGTACGCACCGCGACCCTCTCTGCGGGACCGGACGAGATCTGCAGCTTCGAGTGCTGCGCGCGAATGATTGTCCGGCCTGCGGACCAGATAGTTCCACTCGTGGGGTGCATACCCGATGCGGTAGCGACGAACGGTGTGCTCGGTAATGCCCCGCCGAGAAAGGTACGCGCGAGCCTCGGCGCCCTTCTCTGAGAGGAGGGTCTCGTGGTACAGCCGCGCGGCGTAAGCCGCCACTGATTCCTCTGCCATTGGTTCGGGCGGTATATTGACGGCAGGTATACGGCGGACTGCGCTCATTAACCAAGGGCTCGCGCTAATCTTGCCCAAACCGTAGAATCGGCGTATGTGTGGTCGGATTGCACAGGTTCACACACCCGACGAGTTGTCGGAACTCCTCGGCATTGCCGACGGGCTTGACGATTTGGCCGGAATGCGTCGGTCGTACAACGTCCCTCCAAGTGCCGTGCTGCCCGCGATAACTGTCGGCAAACATGGCCTACACTGGGAATCCTTCGCGTGGGGATTCCTGCCGGCGTGGATCAAGCGCGGTCGGCCTATGATCAACGCTCGCAGCGAGACCGTGGCGGAAAAGCGGATGTTTCGAAGCGCGTTCCGGTGGCGGCGGTGCGTATTGCCGGCGACGGCGTGGTACGAATGGTTGACCATGACCGGTCAGCAGAAAAAGCAACCGTACTGCATCCGACCGCAGGATGACACCGAACTGCTCTTTCTGGCTGGCATTTATGAAAACGGTACGTGCGCCATCCTTACTCGTGCCGCGCGGCCCGATCTGCGTTTCATCCACGAAAGGATGCCGGTCGTAATGCCGCGGGCGCTTCTGGAGTTCTACCTGGATACTCCGGTACCCGAGATGGTTTTTGGGACTGCGGACGAATTGTCACTAAAGGCATATCCAGTAACGACCAGAGTCGGTAGCCCCAAGTTCAATGCGCCCGAGTGCCTTGTGCCGATCGCGGTATGACGGCGGTCACAGTTACAGGAGGCGTTGGGGGGTAGAGCACTACGTAGTGCTTGCTATGAGAAACGCAGAAATTTGCGCGGAAGACGACAAATCAAGGTTATCTGTGGAATCGCAAAACTAAATCCGAGTTTCCTTAGTTCGTGGCAGCCAGGAAAGTCGAG
>JAAXGO010000401.1 GCA_012267425.1 Rhodothermales bacterium | reverse complement strand
ACCGCTACGCTCTTCGGTCGCGAGCACGCGCTGAAGGAAAAATTCCTGCGCCATGATCATGCCCCCTGGTGAGAAATGCGGGTTAATACTCCGGCACGCCCCGGCCAATCCACGCCCGAGCACTGGTACGCTCAGTAGGGTGTGAGTTTGGCTATTCCCAACATCACGGGGAGTCAGTTTCTTCGTTGAGAACGGAAAGATAACGGTCATAGACGAAAAGTCGGTTACGCCGTTTCCCGGTGATTTCCCGTGCAATCCCTTGACTGGCAAGCAGTTCCATGGCTGAGGCAGTTGCCGGAAAGGAGAGTTTGGTATATCGGCACGCCACCGGCAACGACAGGATAGGCCGCGCCTTGAGCGCGTCGTGTACACGCAGTGCCGACCCGGTCTTCCGCCCCGCGGACACTTGAATGCGGTTGCGGTCATCTTGGAACATTCGGGACAGACGTTGTGCACTGGAGACTGCACCCTCAGCCGTTCGCTTCACTCCTTCCAGGAAGAAGCCAAGCCACGCTTCCCAGTCGCCTGTGCGGCGCACGTGGTTCAGCAAGTCGTAGTAGTCACTGCGGTGTTGCTTGAAATACAGGCTCAGATAAAGGAGCGGCTGGCTTAGCAAACCAGCGTGGCACAGCAGCAGCGTTATGAGCAACCGACCTACGCGGCCGTTTCCGTCGAGGAAGGGGTGAATGGTCTCGAACTGCACGTGTGCAAGCCCTGCCCTCAATAGTACGGGCAAGCCGTCGTCAGTGGCGTGGAGAAAGCGTTCAAGCGCCGACATGCAGTCGGGCACGGCGGTGTGGGGCGGCGGCACGAAAGCGGCATGGCCCGGCCGGTTGCCGCCGACCCAATTCTGCGAGCGGCGGAACTCACCGGGTGTTGGGGTCCGTCCCCTCCCACTCGACAATAACACGCCATGAATTTCGCGGACCAAGCAATTCGACAAGGGAAAATTCTGCCGCAGGCGGTGCAAACCGTGTTGGAGCGCTGCCACGTAGTTCGAAACTTCGCTCACGTCATCAAGCGGAATCCCGGGCGCTCTCTCGAGCTCGAAGAGCAGAAGATCCGACAGAGATGACTGGGTGCCCTCGATTTGAGACGAGAGCACCGCTTCCTTGCGCACATAG
>JAAXGO010000400.1 GCA_012267425.1 Rhodothermales bacterium | reverse complement strand
CCGTAGAAATCGACGAGCGATGTCACGCGATCGTACGACCAGAAATAGTTGGCCATTTCATATGCCAATCGCTCCACCGTTACGTTCCCGCCGATCGAGTGCGGCGTCGCCTGAACCTCGCGCGCCTGAAGATGTGCGGTGAGCACGCGCTTCACGAACTCCTCCTCTGTTTCCCCCTCTACTACGATTGCCAAGCGAATCATGGTCGGCCGCCGAGCAGATTTTTCTCCCAGAGCTGGCCGGGAGAAAACTCCTCGATCCAGCGCTGATACTCTTGTGATGCGAGCCTGCGACACAGCGTCCGTCCATCACGCAGTTCCAATACTACGATTTCATGGAGATCGAAAGAATCCAGGAACCGGGGCGACTGGGTGGCCGCGATTACTTGTCGATCCATGGAGCGCTGTTTTATCATACCGGCGATCAATCCGATCCCGGCCGGGTGCAGGCCAAGTTCCGGTTCGTCCAGCAGCAACACGTCGGGAAGCATGTCAGAGGGAAGGTTGAGCAGCGTCACGAGCGCGAACAGACGCAGGGACCCGTCCGACGTGAGGTGCGGCCCGAACGTCTTGTCTGTGCCTCTGGCCTTCCATCTGAGCAGTACGGTGCCGTTGGTCTCCTCGACTTCGAAGCGGTCGAAAACGGGAAGGACCCGGCCGATGTGATAGCAGATCAGTTCGAAGCGTCCTATATCCTCTCGCTCCAGTCGGAGCAGGACGGCGGCCAGATTCCCGCCGTGAGAACGCAGTTGCGCGTTGTCGCTCGAGTCCCACCTCTGCTTGAAGCGCGATTCATTGGAGGTGTCATGGAACTGGTAGACTGCGCAGCTCCGCAATAGTGCGACGATGACCCGTGCGGTCTTGCCGCCGGCGCTGTCGGACTGGGCGATTTTCAGTATCTCGGCTTCGGTATGGCCGCTCCCAAGGAGAAACCATTCTCGCTCGTGCTCCGCATCGGTTGCTTCGCTGCTGAAGCGAAACGCTTCATCGACGAACATGAACCTGTCCGGTTGAGCATGTGCGAGCGCGAATCGATAGTCGTTCCGGCCTGCGTCGGTGCGCATGGAGAGCGTCGCTTCCATGCGTGGGCTGACACTGCTTCCGCGAAATAACTGATCGTCGGCTCCACCCTGAAGTGTGATGAATTGCGCCAAGCGGCGGGACCTCAGCATCCAGCTCATCATCTCGAAAAAGCGGATCAGGTTGGACTTGCCCGAGCCGTTGGCGCCTATCAGCACGGCGGCCCGCGGCAAGTCCGTGATCTCGAT
>JAAXGO010000399.1 GCA_012267425.1 Rhodothermales bacterium | reverse complement strand
TTGCCTGGTACCGCTCGCAGGGATGGCTACGTTAAGCGGCGGAATTTTTCGAAAGAAACCGGTATCGTTTAATCGACTACGCTTCATACAATGACCACGACTCGTGACGCAACTGGGATTCAACACCGGATTCGTCGAGGAGCTGTATAAACAGTTCCTTAAAGAACCCGAGAGCGTCAGCGCCAGCTGGCGGGACTTCTTTGCAGACTACCGGCCCGGTGAGTCCTTTGTGGCCACTGACCAGGTAGCGAAGCCTGCGAAAATAAAACCACCCGTTGAAGGCGACGTAAAGCCGATTCGTGGACCGCAGGCGCGCCTGGCGAAGAACATGGAAGCCAGCCTGGGGATGCCTACGGCGACCTCGGTACGCAACGTGTCCGTTAAGCTGCTCACGGAGAACCGGACCCTCCTGAATCAGCATCAACGGGGTGTGGGGGGCCTGAAAGTATCCTACACGCACCTTGTCGGATACGCGGTGGTTCAGGCACTCAAAGAGTTCCCGGTGCTCTACTCGATGTTTCGCCGGGACGGATCGAAGCCGCAGGTCGTTGTTCCGCCGGGAATCAATTTCGGCCTGGCAATCGACATCGAGCGGCGAGGTAAGCGCAGGTTACTCGTGCCTAGCATCAAGGGCGCGGACTCGCTGACCTTCGCTCAGTTTTTGGGCGTCTACAACGATGTCATCCGCCGTGCAAGGCAGGGCAAACTGACGCTTGCGGACTTTCGGGGCACCACGGTGACACTTACCAACCCAGGCATGATTGGTACTGGGCTCAGCGTTCCGCGCCTGATGCCCGGCCAGGGAGTTATCGTAGGGATCGGTTCGATCGGATACCCGGCGGAGTTCCACGCAATGCCGCCGGACAGCGTAAGCCGCACCGGGCTGTCGCAGGTGATGACCATTACATCAACGTATGATCACCGCATCATTCAAGGAGCCGAAAGTGGTGCGTTTCTCGGCCGCGTTGCGGACTTGCTTTTAGGCCAGCACGATTTCTACACAGAGGTCTTTTCGCATCTGAACGTGCCTTACGCACCATTTGTACTCAGTCCCGACTCGACACCTCAGCTTGGGAGCTATAGAGAGGCAGGTGCGGAACTGCATATGATCGAGAAGCAGGCGCAGGTCATGATGCTCATTCGTGCCTTTCGTGTGCGTGGTCATTTGCAAGCAGATACGAATCCATTGGGTTACCAGTGGGAGTACCATGCGGAACTCGATCCGGCCCGCTACGGACTCACGGTCTGGGATCTGGACCGAGAATTCGTTACCGGCGGCCTCGGCGGCAAGAATGTTCTCCCGCTCCGGGATATCCTTACTATTCTGCGCGAGACCTACACTCGGCGCATCGGCGTGGAGTTCATGCACATCTCGAGCCCGGCGGAAAAGCGCTGGCTCCAGGAGCGCATTGAGCCGTTGCGTGACGCGGTTGCCATCCCGATCGCCGCCAAGCGGCGCATCGCCCAAAAGCTTAACTCGGCAGAGGCGTTTGAGCGCTTCTTGCACACGAAGTACATTGGGCATAAGCGCTTTTCGCTCGAAGGCGGCGAAAGCGTTATCCCCATGATCGACGCGATTATCTCCGATGCCGCCGATCAGGAAGTTGCCGAAGTAGTCATCGGCATGGCTCACCGAGGCCGGCTTAACGTGTTGGCAAACATCCTCGGTAAGTCCTACGAGGCCATTTTTTCCGAATTCGAGGGCAACCTGGATCCGGGCACGATCTATGGATCCGGCGACGTCAAGTACCACCTCGG
>JAAXGO010000398.1 GCA_012267425.1 Rhodothermales bacterium | reverse complement strand
CGTATTCCGGCGAAGAATGGCGGTACGGCTTCGGCTTCGTATACTAGGGCGTGGACTCATTAACGCGCAGCCAGATACGGATAGTAGCGAGTTTGATCATCGCGAGGTAGTTGACGGCGAGCTTTTCGTAGCGGGTGGCGATGCGCCTGAACTGTTTGAGTTTGTTGAAGAAGCGCTCGACCCGATTGCGTAGGCGGTAGAGAACTTGACTGAATGCATGAGCAGCCCTGGCGTTGCTACGGTCGGGAATGATCGCCACGGCGTCCTGCTCCTCGATCATTGTTCTGATCCATTCGGCATCATAGGCCTTGTCGGCGAGCACGAAGCTGTCGGCAGGAAGCTGATCTTCGAGCAGAGCTTCAGCGGCGGTGCTGTCATGGGCCTGTCCGGGGCTCAAGGCGAAGCGGAGCGGCAGGCCGCTGGCATCGACCACGGTATGGATCTTCGTCGTCAGTCCGCCTCGGGAACGACCCATGCAACGATCCGGACCCCCCTTTTTGAGCCCGCTGCGTGCTGGTGAACCCGGACGCTGGAACTGTCGATCATCTGTATGTCGCCGTCGTAAGCCTCTACGATAGCGTCCATAAGCTGATCCCAGATACCCTTCTTGCGCCAGCGGTTGAAGCGGTTGTAGCAGGTCGTGTACGGCCCGTAGCGCTCCGGCAGGTCCCGCCAGGGAGCCCCGGAGCGGAGCACCCACAGGATGCCGTTCAGTACACGCCGGTCGTCCACTCGCGGCACGCCTCGGGGCTTGTTGGGCAGCAAAGGCTCGATCACGCTCCACTCGAAATCTGTCAGGTCGTAGCGGTTCATCGGCAGGCTCCCGCAATTTGGGAGCTTGGATCACGATTCGCTCTCCATGACAATTATTTTATGGGTACAGGGCCTAGGCGGATGGCGCCATCTGCGCGGGCATGCATAGACACACACCGACACGCAAGTCACGGCTCGACGGTGGCACAGCCTGGTGTTGCGCAGCCCGTGCCCGTATTGAGAATTACGGTCTGTGTGCCGTAGCGCGTTCTGCAACACTGACGGTGTCGCCTGCTTGGCAGCACGATCATTATCAACGTTCAAGGTGAGGACGATGGAGCAACTGAAAAGGATCCAAAACGGCGAGAAGGTCAGGCCGACATTCTCCGCTGACGAGATGAACCGCCGGCTCTCGGCCTTGCGCACCCATATGG
>JAAXGO010000397.1 GCA_012267425.1 Rhodothermales bacterium | reverse complement strand
ACGCTCCGAAAGCCGTTCCTTCCAACCCGAAACCGCCATCGGCGCCCCGCCCGGGGTCAACAGCCCCGCCCAATCGGTGCCGGCGCGGGTTGGTGAGAAATGCGGGCTAGTTGACCTGATCGGTATTGCCCGGCGACAAGCGCACGCAAACCGGTGATGTCGGCACGGCGGTGCGCCTCGACTCTCGCAGCGCCCCCAGCACCTCCCGAAAGCAATCAAGCCCAGCCTCCAGGCTCTCGATGATCTGTTCGGCGAGTTCGTCCAGTTCCGGTAAGTCGTCCAGATCGACCAGGCTCTGGTCCTTGAGCCAGAAGACATCGAGGATGGTCTTATCCCGCGCCGTCAGTTCCTCGTAGCTGTAGCTCCGCCAGCGGCTGTCGGGCGCATTCTGTTCGTCCCAGGTGGCCTTGCGCCGGTGGCGATTGCGCGGGTTGTAGCACTCGATGAATTCCGACAGGTGCTTGTAACGCATCGGCTTCTTCTTGAGCGTGTGGTGGATGTTGGTGCGGTAGTCGCAGTACCAGATTTCCTTCGTCCACGGGTCCGGGCTGGCTTCGCGGTTATCGAAGAAAATCACGTTGGCCTTGACGCCCTGGGCGTAAAATACGCCGGTGGGCAGGCGCAGAATCGTGTGCAGGTCAGTGTTTTCCAGGAGCTTCCTGCGGATGGTTTCGCCCGCGCCGCCCTCGAACAGCACGTTGTCCGGAACGACTGCGGCGACGCGTCCGGTGATCTTCAGCATCGTGCGGATGTGCTGCACGACGTTGAGCAGCTTGTTCGAGGTGCTCGCCCGGAAGTCCTGGCGGTTGCAGGTGAGGTCGTCCTTTTCCTGTTCGCCCTCCTCGTTGGTGAAGGTCATGGAACTTTTCTTTCCGAAGGGCGGATTGGCCGGCACATAGTCGAAGCGCTCGCCGGTATCGGTCACGAGCGAATACAATGGAGCCATGAAGCGCAAGCCATTGTCCCAGACCAATCCTCACTTGCGTGACACCGAAGCGGCAAAGCGGCGGCTGATCCGCAGCATCGCCAGTTCGACGGCGATCGAGACCGGGGAATCCGTGCAGGCTATTGAAGAGAAGCTCAGGCGTCTGGAGTCCTCGCCTTCTCGCGTCACGCTTGCCTGATCGAGCGTTTCATCGGTTTGTAGTTGGTCGGACCAGCGTGAATCGCGGCAAAGTAATCTATGCTGCTTTCGTCTCAGTGAGCGCCCGATTTCCCGCGAATCGAACCGAGTCCGAAGGTCGTATCAGCACTTCGGGTTAAAATCGGTATCGGTTGATTCAAGAGTTGGTAGTGCGTTCGAATCGGCCGAGCTTGACAAGTCGGCTTTGGATTGCACCACGGGTACGCTCGTGAGTAGCCGCTAGCTCCCTGATGGGAGTACCACGGTCGAAGGACTTCAATAGTCGCTCGTCTTCTCCCGGCGTCCACGCTTGGCCTGCCTTGGCTGGCTTGCGGTCCGCGCGGACACTTTCCCCAACATATTGGCGGAAAATGCTCACTGCTCGCCCTAATGCCCTTATGACATCGGGCTGCTGAAGGACGTGCTCGCGCGGCAGGATTTCGCCCGTATCTGGATCGAAGCCTTGGGCCAACGAGTTCAGGATTTCAAAAGCTCGGCTGTCTTGCATGAGTCCGTCGCTTGGAACAGCTTGTTCCCAAAGTAGGGTGCGCCGAATTCTTCATCAAGTCGCTCACAATGGATATCGTCGCATGTGCGGTGCGTCATGTACTCAGAGTTCGGTAGGATTCTGAGCGTCGAGTCTGCCGACGAGAGACCCAATTGCCGGATGCTAGGACAATAGGGCGTCATCGAAGTCGCACCATACGCCGAAATGATCGGATAGGTGCCTGCCGAACTCACTTTTTCCACGCCATATGCCGATATCGCCCATTCGAAGCAAGTCGTTCGTATGAGCAATGTGATCTATCGCGAGTCCTTTTGCAGCCCCAAGCCAGCCAGCTGTGGTGATGTTGTACTCAACGAACGCCTGCCGCAATGTAGCATAGGCCCATTTGTTCTGCCCGCGTCGGGGAATGCGCTGGTTGAAGTCTCCAAGGACGACTGTTGTCTTTGTGGGATTGCGATAGGCTTTTTTTCGAAGGTTTTTGGCCATAGCAAGTGTTCTGCCCACAGTTTGCGGTCCTTCTGGCAGGTAGCAACGTGGGCATTGCGCCACGGAATGCAAACACCAACCACGTCAAGCGGTCCGGCCTCCGTTGCCGTAGTGGCAGCTACGAACCGACCGCCGAGTGGCCGTTTCGCGTCGATCGGGACGATTCGAGACCAGGGGCGCCTGCTCCAGAGGATTACTCTTCGGCGATCTTCCCCGCCAACCTTTACCGGACAGCCCCAGTCGGGTCCAGCGTCGATCGTATGACCACTTTCGGGCAGGATATCCGCTGTACCCTCCGTCACGCAGACAATGTCGCAGTCAGCGTCAGCCAATAGGTCGCGGACAAGCCTGCCTCGAACTGTTCGGGGGGTGTTCCATTGGGTATTTCAGGTACCGATACGAAGCATTGGAGATAAACCATGTCAGCCGCAAGGGGCGGCGAGTTTGTTTCCGGAGAGGGAGGGATTCGAACCC
>JAAXGO010000396.1 GCA_012267425.1 Rhodothermales bacterium | reverse complement strand
GCCCTCTCACGCACTTCGCCTCGACACGTGGTGAGATATGCAGGTTCTAGTATAGGAACCGCTACCTCCAGATCCATGGAAAATCGGACCTTTCGCACTTGCTTGGACCTTGGAGTAGACTGGTTGACGGACAGATGGAGCAGAACGCTTCTCACAAAGAATCAAATCCGAAACAAAACTCGGAATCGTCAACGAATGAATTCCGGTCGTGACGGACGCGGTTCGAAACGCACTCACCTCCACGAGTCTTGAGCGATGAAAGCCCTCAGGGTTGACCAGGCGGCCTTACGTCAATGTGAGGATACAGACCATGCGGACGAATGAACGACAGGAAAAGCTGCTGCGACGGACATTTCTGGACTATCAAGCGACCTCGGAGTTTCTCAAGAATCCGCTCATCATGAACAAGGCGGAGGGGTTGTATTACTGGGATGTGGAGGGGAAGCGGTACTTTGACGGTATCGGGGGCATTTTCGTCGCCACGCTGGGGCATGGGCACCCGCGCATCATGGAGGCCATGGAGCGGCAGATGCGCCAGCTCAGTTTCGCGCCTCCGATGCATGGGACAGCCGATGTCACGTTGGATTTCGTAGAGAAGTTGGGCGGCGTCACACCGGGAAACCTGAACTACATCAAACCGTTCAGCGGGGGGTCAGAGTCGATCGAGGCCGCCATCAAGTTCACGAGGCAATACTTCAAACAGACCGGGCGCCCCGGCAAGTACAAGTTCATCAGCAGGTACTTCTCCTATCACGGGGCCACGTTCGGCGCGATGTCGGCCAGTGGGACGGGCAACCGCAAGAGCCGCTTCGAGCCGCAAATGAGCGGGTTTCTGAAGGTGTTCCCCCCGACTTTCTACCGCGATCGTTTTTCCACCTGGGAAGAGTGCAATCGCTTCAGCGCCCAAACCATCGAAGACGTCATCGTCCACGAAGATCCGTCCACGGTTGCCGGCGTCATTCTGGAACCGGTCAGCAACACCGGCGGCGTGATCACGCCGACGAGCGAATATTTTCAGATGATTCGAGAGATCTGCGACCGCTACGAGGTCGCACTGATCTTCGACGAGATCATCACCGGCTACGGCAAGACAGGATCGATGTTCGCGGCGCAGACCTACGAAGTCACTCCGGACATCATCTGCGGCGGCAAAGGGCTTTCAAGCGGAGCCATTCCATCGGGGGCCATGATCGTTCGCGAGGACATGGCAGAGGCATTCGAGGGGGCCGCCGAAGAGGATGTTCACTTCGCACACGGACACACGTATGCGGGCAACCCGCTGGCTTGCGCGGTCGGTATTGCCGTGATTGACGAGATTGTCGACAAGCAGCTTGATCGCAGGGCCGCTGTTCTGGGAGAGTACCTTGCCCTCAAGCTCCAGGGCCTCGAAGAGTTGGGTGTTGTCCGAGAGGTCCGCGGCAAGGGATTGCTGCGCGGTGTGGAACTGGTGAAGGATACCCGCACGATGGAGCCTTATCCCGAACTCGGACTCGCGCTGAAACGTACGGCGCTCGAGAATGGCCTCATCATGCGCATCGACCCCACATGGTTCGCGGTCTCGCCCGCACTCCTCGTGGAGGAGTCGGATATCGACGAGTTATGCGAGCTCATCCGGAAGAGCCTGATGGACGCCATCGAACGGACGAAATACAGTGAAGCCGTGGCGGTTCCGCTTGCAGGGCGTTCCTAGCCTGCATGCCTCACCACCCGACGGTCGAAGCACGCGACAAAAGGCCGTGATTCGTGTTTCGTGTCTCGTGTTTCGTGAAAACCTTTGGCAGGGGGCCAAGCCTGCATTTCTCACCACCCGACGGCCGAAGCACGCGGTATGACCGCCAGGACTTCGTTGCGCTT
>JAAXGO010000395.1 GCA_012267425.1 Rhodothermales bacterium | reverse complement strand
CATGTTCTACAACACGGGCATCGCTACCTACGTATGGATGCTCACGAACCGGAAACCCGAGCACCGAAGGGGTAAAGTGCAGCTGATCGACGCCACGCAGTGGTTCCAGTCAGTCGCTGCGGAAGAACCTGGGGAAGAAGAACTACGAACTCGGCGAGGCTGACATCGAGCGCATCTGCCGTGTATTTCTCGTCTTCGAGGAAGCGAGCGGAGCAAGGTCTTTGCCAACGAGACGTTCGGGCACTGGAAGGTGACGGTGGAGCGGCTGCTCCGGCTCAGCGTCGATCTGTCGTAGAAGCGGCTGGAACGATTCGTTGACATGTGTGCCACCACCAAAGAGGTGGCACTGGGCGACACAGTGCATGCTGTCGCCAGTCGAGTGGGTGCGGGGCCGCATCGGGACTTCGGTGTGTTCGAGGAGGCGATGAATCGGGAGTCGGCTGCGGGGGGGCGGTCGGGCGGCTTTTGGCCAAAGGGACTGAAGCGGCTGCTGCGGGATGGGCTGGGCGATCGCGACGAGGATGCGGAGCGGATCGTCAGGAAGGTGCATCCACGCTCGGTGGTCGCCGATCCGATCAGGGGCTGTTCGCGGCGGACGAGGGGTACTTAGCGCACGTCGTCGAGTACGAGCCGGATACCCAACTCCGTGACACGGAACAGATTCCTCTGCTTGAGGAGGGCGGGATTGAGGGGTTCCTGCGCCGCGAGGTACTTCCGCACACCGGTGATGCCTGGTATCTTCCGCAGAGCGCTAAGATCGGCTACGAGATCAGCTTCAACCGGCACTTCCATCAGCCTGAGCCGATGAGGACACCCGACGAAATCCGCACCGACATTGCGGCCGTCAAGCGAGAGGCGGAGGGATTGATGGGAGAGGGTTACAGGCACGCGAGTTGGTCCCCGCACATGGTAAGCTTCGCATCTATGCCGACACGTCGGTGATTGGTGGCTGTGAGGACGACGAATTCCGCGAGCTGTCCCGGCGGTTGATCGAGCAATGCGGCGGGGCGACGTGACGCTGGTGGTGTCTGCTGCCACCTTCCGGGAGTTTACCGGTGTCCCTCAGTCCGTGCGTGGTGTACTACCGTCGATCGACCCTGAACACTTGGAGAGGATCGAGATCACGCGGGGGTCGAAAATCTGGCGAATCGGTATATTGAAGGTGGCGCACTTGCTAGGACGATGTGTGCCGATGCCTTGCATATCGCCGCAGCGACCGTGGTGCAGGTGGACGTTTTGGCCAGTTGGAATTTCCGACACATGGTGAACCTACGACGTATTCATGCATTCAGCGAAGTTAACCAGGCAATGGGGCACCCCCGCCTGATATCCGTAGCCTGAAGGAGCTGGGCAATGACGAGTGAGAGTAGAACGAAACGATTTGATTGCGTGAGGTCCATGCGCGAGATCCGTGACCGGATCAGCGCGGAGATCGCGGAGATGTCCTACGAAGAGCTACGGCGGTGGCTCGATGCGCGGGTTCAGGAGGACCCCTTTTTCGCACGCATTCCGAAGTATCGGACTTCAGACGCTTTCGAGACGGTACACGATTCGGGACGCGGTGCCCAGTCTGCCGGGTGACTGGCTCCTCCAAGAGACGTGGAGAATGAAGTGTGAACGCACACCAAAGGCATTCTACTGCGTGAAGTGGATGCGTGAGGTCCGGGAGCGAATTTACGAGGAGACCGCCGGCATGTCCGGGGAGGAGTGGCGGTGGTGGCGTGAGGCACGGATACGGACGGATCCCGTGCTGGTGGAACTGTATGATCGCAGAAAGGCACCGGCGGGCGGGAGAGTCCCGGCTGAAGCAGTCGGCGGACTAGGCGCAGCCCTTCATACGTGAGGTGGGCAGCCGACCGAGCATGACCGCGTTGCAAACCTATCCTTCCCACAGGGATTCCGACGTGACTACACTATTAATGTACAACCGTGTCTTACTTTTTATTGGCACAGAGGGGAGGCCGAAACAAGGCTTTACTAGGCTCACTACCGTCCTTGTTCGAATGCCTGTGAGCGCGCGAGTGCCATGGCTTTAGGTACCGTTCCGGTGCTACACCGGTTAAGCATGGTTCGGCTGAAGACTACGGAAATGCATTCCATCGTCGCTCTCCTGAAACACAATACAGCCGGC
>JAAXGO010000394.1 GCA_012267425.1 Rhodothermales bacterium | reverse complement strand
CATTCTCAACAAATCCTGCCGCTTGCGACTTTCGAGCTTGCACCCGCCCTGCTCCAGATCGCCGATCGTGTATCCGTCGTCCGTCAGGATGAATCCACCGTTAGCTGCCTTCGCATATATCTGCACATAGTCGTTGTGCCTATCCAGATAGGGCGTCGTGATCTCCACCCACTGATTAATCTGTCGCAGATCAGTTTTGCTCTTGAGCCAAACATAGTAGTCGTCGAGCAACTGCTGAATTTCCAGAATCATGTGAACAGCCCTCGCTGGATGCGGGGTGGCTGCGTAATGTTGCAGTACCCCATGAAGTCCGAGAGCGTTTGCCAGACGTCGGCAAGATTGCCGAAACGGTCCGCCGGTACGGGAACGGCCCATTTGTCTCCGTAGCCTTCGCGGTACACGTGCAAATGAGGAACCGGGATTTCCTCTCCATCCGGGTTGCGGTGCGGCGCGCCGCCGAGATCGAGTCGTACGAGCACGACGACTTGGCGTGCCCGGTTCTGCATCTTGACCTTGCGCAGGTCGATGCGGCCGCGGCTCAGATCGAGCAGAAACTGCTCGCGCCGATCGGCCGATTGCAGCGGCAGGACCACCGATTCCCCGTCCGCCGGAAAGTCGCTGAGCTCGTCATTGACACGATGCTTCTCCATGGCGATCAGAGCGTCGGCCTCGGTTTGGGTTAGGTTGGTCTCGGCCATCATACGGCCCTCTCGATGAGCCGCTCGCCGTCCTCGATGCGCAGTTCGCCGGATATGAGTTTGGGGAGCAGATCATCTCGAAGTGCGGCGAGGGTGCGGGACTCCAACTGTATTTCTTCACAACGCTGCCCAGCGTTCGCTGCCAACGCGTCGAATGCCTCGACCAGTGAACCAGGAGGGCAGACAATCAACGGCTTTTGCAAAGCATCGAGGGGAAGCATGTTCACTGTCGTACCGTTCGCGTACCCACTGACCACATCGTGCATTTGTGGCGAGTTGAGAAGCGAGCAAAGGTATGTGGCCTTCAGCCAACTCCCCGGTTTCGGTCTCACGCGATAGATGTGATGACTGGCGATGCCGTAACTCCCGTAGAGGCTTGGCACGACGGCAGTGTGGCCGATGAGTAGACGTTCGTGACCCTGCTCCGTGTTGGCGACAATTACATCGCCTGGGAGAACAACGTGACGCTCGGCGTGTTCACCGGAGTAATACTTGATGCCTTTGTATTTATATCCGCCACCTT
>JAAXGO010000393.1 GCA_012267425.1 Rhodothermales bacterium | reverse complement strand
CGGTGGTGAGGATGAGGAAGAAGAGGAGGAAGAGGAATGCGAAGAAGAAGGGGAATGTGAAGAAGAAGACGGATGCGAAGAGGAAGAGGAGGAAGAAGACGAAGAGGAATGCAGCTGTGCGGACGCTATTCCCTGCGAGATGGAGGCGGAGTATGATTCGTTGAATGTTGACGCCGACTTAGTTCTTACCTGTGACCAGTTCACCACCAGTGGAGGGACGGGGAATTTTCCATGGTGGGAATTAAATGATAACTGGAGCGAGAGCAATGAACCGAAACACAACCCGTGGGGGCGGATTGATCCGTTGCTGCCGGCCAAGTTAGAGGCGTTGCGGGCTCTTGCTGTTGTGGACACTCTGCTGGATATCAACGCATTGCCCCTGTCGAGTGGCTATCGCTGTCCGGTGGGAAATAGCACGCTGCCTGGTGCAGTGGCAACGAGCCGTCACATAACGGGCAGAGCAGCTGATATAAGCACTCGGTTGTTGTGGGAAGGACTAGGAGACGAGGACGAGTGGAGAAAGCGATACGACAGACTCGAGGACTTAGCAGAGGGCTTAGGGTTAGAGACGTTGCCTTTTGATCGGTACTTGGACCATCATCTTCACGTTAGACTACCTGACCCATGAGGTTCTTTTTTGTCTGCCTGCTATTGGGTGTATGGCCAGTATCGGAGGCGTCTGCCCAACGGGTCCGTGAGCTACCGAGCCAGGAAGAAATTGCCGCGACACTTCGGGGCACCGACGGTATGGCCATCGCCCATGCAATAGTGTACGCGCAGAGCATTCCGGATGAGCAGTGGACGCCCGCGTTGCGCAGCGCGATACTCTACTCGCTCGAAAATGAGATACGCCGCGACAAGGAGGCCATACAGGCGGGGGTGCAGCGGTGGTACGATGAACCTGCGAGCGTGTTTTTAGCTGAGCTTGCTATTGTAATGCAGGATCCTGCAGCGATTCCTTTGCTGGTGCAGGTCCCGATGGGCCATCTTGAGGCGAGCGCTCTGTCCAACTTTGGGCGACAGGCGTTCCCTGAAGTGTTGCGTGTTGCTAGGGCCCCCAATGACGCCGACTACTATGCGATAAAGTGGTGCTTAACCACTTTACGCACGATGGTACAGCAATGGGGGCTGGAGTACTTTACTCCACAGGAGCGGGCCCAACTCAAGGCAGTTGTTGCCTTATACGTGTCGTCCAGTATGCCTCCAATTCGGACGGACTGGTCCTATGTCAGGATAAACATTACAGCGAAACGCGCGGCCCAGCTGGGGCTGGTGCTGGAAGATGCGGAGATACGTGGATGGGTTGAGCGGTTAGTCACAAGCCGGGAGGCGTTTGAAGAGATGACTGGAGGCCGACTAGATGCATACACAGAAAAGATGTTAAAGCAAGCCCTGGACGGTGGCCCCATGCTGCCTGTAGTGAAACCGCTATCCGTGTATCTTAGAGGGCTGGGGTGGGTCAGCGGATACAAGTAGATACGTGCCCAAGCTCTTGTCCGAATGGGGACAGGTGGTACCTCTTCGTTCTCAGAGGGTCCCGTACAGGGCAAGCACTAACTCGACTGGTTTCGATTGCGTGGATCGTCGGGCTCGCGCTACTGGCCGGATGCGGCGATGCACGCATTGAAATCACACTCGACAAGCCAGATCCCGAGCGGCTTCTCCGGTTCTGGTTCGGCTCCTATTTGGGGCCTGCAGGGGGAGATCCCGTTGCGGCGGGTATCCTCTCTGTGCGGGGAGGTCGCTTTAGAGTAGACCCGGACGCGCTTGACAAGTGGTTTCCAGGAGGAGGAGACGAGCTGCGCCGCCGCTCGCGGGGCGGGCACGTGGACTCCGATGATCTGGCCGACTTTCTGCAGGCCACCTACTACGATGCGCGTGCGTTGCCACGTACGCTTGCGGAGTTTTCGACCTATCAGTCGTGGTTCAGGCATGACGTGCACGGCCCCGTCACTTCGGCGCGCCGTCACATATACATCGCCGAGGACGCGGTACGCGAGGCTCTCTCCAGTTACTCGGACAACGGTAACAGGCTCATCTATTCTGCGGGGACGGCCATTGTTGCCGAGCACCACATAGGCGGTGACCACGTAGAAACCACTGCGATGCTCCGGCGCGAGGACGGGTTCTGGGATTTCATGACGTACGATGCAGATGGAAACCTTGCCGCACGGACGCTTGCGCTACCGAGGAGCATCGAATCGCCCACACAGTGTGTCGGGTGTCATTTTGGGTCAAAGCTCTTCGAGCCGGAGAGGAGTTTTCCGGAGGCGGCGCCACAGGGACCTGACGGCCAGCGGATGATTCATTCGATGGGCAATTTGCGCGTGGTACGCTTCTTTGACGAGCACCGAAAACGTAGCGACACGGTCTTGGGTCTTCATGCTACCTTGTATGTATCGGAGCTCCTTAAGCATCCCATGTCGGATGATGACCGCCGTTTATTGGAGCAACTCGGTCTGTAAGCCGTCCAACTCGGCCGCACGAACCGCTCGAATATGGCCAAAGGCACCGTCCGTCTCGTAAATGCGATCTTCTACGCCCACCACGGCGTGATGCAGGAAGAGCACCGGATCGGCGGGCGGTTCGAAGTTGACGTGTCGATGAGTCTCGACTTTACCGACGCCGCGATCGACGATGACCTTACGCGGACGGTTGACTACGAAATGGTCTACCAGCACGTGCACGAGATCATAACGGCCAACCGCTTCTATCTCATTGAACGCCTGGCCTACCTTATCGCCCAAAGAATCCTGAGCGAGTATGCCTTCATCGACGCCATAGAGGTTGTCGTACGAAAGCCCAATCCGCCAATCGGCGGCACGGCTGACCGGGCGGAGGTCGTCTACCGCGCCCAGCATCACAACGTCTAATCACACGATGAGGAGGTCCGGAAAGTCGTCACGCAGGATTACATACAGACGGTGGAGCGGCAGCCCAACGACCGTGTAGTAATCTCCGTCGATCCGCGAAACGAACACCGATCCCCAATCATTCTGGATTCCATACCCGCCGGCTTTGTCCAGCGGCGAGCCGGTTGCGACATAGGCTTCGATGGCACGCTCGGAAAGCTGTCCGAACGTCACGGAGGCTGCTTCACAGGCGACGCTTTGCCGTTCAGTTTTTGGATGGATGAGTGCGATTCCGGTGTACACGGTATGCGTAGTGCCACTGAGCCGGCGCAGCATCATCCGGGCATGATCGGCATCACAGGGTTTGCCGAGGACGTTGCCGTCGTGGACCACGATGGTATCGGCACCAAGCGTGAGCGCGGTGGATTCGCGCCGGCTTACAGCAAGCGCCTTCTTAAGCGCGAGGTCTTGGACAATGTTGTGTGGTGCGACGTTCGCATCGATTTTCTCGCAGATTCCACTTGGGACGACACGAATTTTGAGACCGAGTTGGCTGAGCAGATCTCGTCTGCGGGGCGATTCGGAGGCAAGGATAAGATCCGTGGCGAGCTTCATCCGTTGCTGCAGGAAGTAGCAAGGCAGCGCACTTCAAACCGCATTTAGCAATGGCGTTCCCATGTTAGGGCGCTTGATGGCACCGGGTGCTCTACACGCCTGGGAGCTCTGCCTTCTCGGCGTGCTGACCGGAATCGTCAGTCCACCGCTGCTCCAGCTAATTGACACATGAGTCGCACCATCCTACCTTATTTTGTTCTTATCATCGTCGAGCCGGTAGTATGGTTGTCCTTGCATGCTGCAATCACAAGGGCGGCTCGGGAAAGACCACGTCAGCCATCCACATCGGAGCTTGCCTGGGGCTCAGCGGCTATAGAACGATCCTGGTTGACCTGGACCCTCAGTGTTATCTCACGAGAACCCTCGGAGTCGGAGAACCAGCACCCGGTAAGTCTACGTTGGCCTTGTTCGAGCCCAACATGACACTGGACAAAATCGGACCGGTTCGCCTTGGTGCGTTCAATGTGATACCCTCATCAAGCCGGCTTACCAAGAGGATGCGGACGCTCAACAATGCTATCGACGTGCTGTGGCTCAAGGAAATAGTTCGTACGAATCACGACTATGACGTGGTCGTCCTCGACACGGCAGCTGCTGTCACCGTCTACAGTCTCAACGCAATGGTCTCGGCTGACTATTTACTCATTCCCGTCACGCCGGAATACCAGGGGATCGTTGGGGCGGAGCAGACCTATCGGACTGCCGAGACAATTCACAAGCGGCTCAATCCGCACCTTGCCGGTGTGTTTTTCCTCTTGACTCAGGTTGATGCCCGCAAGAAGGCGCACTACAAGTGGAGGCACTATCTTAGAATGCAGTACGAAGACCGTGTTTTGATGACTGTGATCCGTACCAATGCGGCTCTTTCGCGGGCTCACGCCGACGGTACGACGACCGTCGAAAACGAACCGTACTCGCGCGGCGCCCGAGATTATGCGAATGCGACCGACGAACTCGTTCAACGCATGGGTTTGCGCAACACTAATGCCGGGTCAGCGCCATGACCGGACCGTTGTGGTGGCGCACGGCAACGTGGAGTCTTCTTGCGGCTCTTGTACTTGTTGGCCTGAGTCGGCCAATCGCGGGACTTGCGCCACCCGGCATGCTGTTGGATCCGGTAAATGGCCTGTGGCGCACCGCGCGCTTGAGCGAGCGTCCACCTGAGACAACGCTACGTATAACCGGTCTCGAGAATGCAGTCACGGTGGAACGCGACGTACGCGGCGTGCCGCACATATTCGCCGAGAGCGACAGTGATGCCGTTATGGCTCTCGGATACGTCGTGGCGCAGGACAGGCTTTTCCAGCTTGATTTTTTGCCACGGGTAGCATCCGGTCGGCTGTCGGAGATCTTCGGGCCTGCCAGTATCGAAGCAGACCGCTTCCTGCGCCGTACTGGAATGGACTGGGGTGCCCGTGCAACGGCGCGCGCCATCGAGCGGGAGGGGGGTCTTGAGTATGACGTTCTCAACTGGTTTGGAACAGGTGTGAATGCATATATAGAAAGGACGCCCGACGTGGACCTACCACTCGAATTCAGACTGTTCGACTACAGGCCGGACCAGTACGGAGCCCTAACTGCCACGCGGCTCATTCAATACTTCGCGTACGACCTGACGTTCAAGCACACGACGTTGGACCTTGCCCGGATGGAGCAGCTTCTTGGACAGGCGGCATACGACAGCCTGTTTCCGCTGCATTCTCCCGGGTACGTCCCCATTATTCCGGGATCCAGGCCGTACTCGGCGGCCGGGAGCAGGTCCATGTCCCTCCGTGCGGGGCGTGACTTGGAGCCTCCGCACGTTGCCCGAGGCTTCGCGCATGGCAAGGGGTCAAACAACTGGGCCGTACACGGAGCCCGGTCTGCAACGGGAATGCCGATTTTGGCAGGAGACATGCACCTTGACCTCGCGCTGCCGGCGATCTGGTATGAAGCGCACATTGTAACCACCGACGTGAATACGTACGGGGTGCTTACACCGGGGACGCCGGTATTAGTGGAGGCCTTTAATGACCACCTGGGGTGGACCTTTACGAACATGGGGGCAGACGTAGTGGATCACTACGCGATCGAATTGGACGATTCGGTGCGGCGTTACCTCTACGAGGGAGAGTGGAAAGACGTCACGTTCGTGCCCGATACGATTCGAGTACGGGGCAGTGCACCGGTGGTCGACACGTTGGCATATACGCATTTTGGGCCGCTTCTTGTCGATGAGGGCATCGCAATCCGCTGGGTGGCCCACGGCCGGAGTCGGACGTTGCAGGCCCTTTGGGGTATGAATCACGCACGCAGCTTGGGAGAATTCGACGAAGCGGCACGCTTTTGGGACATGCCGGCGCAGAATATTCTGTACGCCGACACCGACGGCAATATTGCCATCCGCTCTACAGGACGCATTCCGATCAGAAAAGGAGGGCATGGAGTAGGCATTTTAGACGGCACGACGGACGCCGACGAGTGGATTGGCACGATTCCCTTCGCCGAACTGCCTCATTCTGTCAATCCCGAGCAGGGGTATCTCACATCTACAAATCAGCAGCCTACCGGTCCCGAATATCCGTACTACCTCGGGTACGAATGGGGCGACGCTTTTCGGTCAATGCGCATTGACGAATTACTCAATGCAAAAGAGCACCACACGATGTCCGATCTCAAGCGCTACCAGGCCGACGTGCATGCTGTGCAGCGTGACCTGTTCGTGCCACTGCTTGGACGAACGAGCGGCCTGTCGCCACGTGCGCAGTTCTTGAGCGACTTGTTGACCAACTGGTCAGGCACGACCGACACGAGTCGTGTCGAGCCGCTCGTGCTGTACGAATTCATTCGCATTTTGGAGGCGATGACGTGGGACGAACCTATCTTCGACGATGGTCCGATACCTGATCTGATGGTACTCTACGGCCTACTTGAAAACGACACCACATCCGACTGGATAGACGTTCAAGCAACGAGTGAACGCGAAGACGTTGCAGGTCTTCTCCGATTGTCGCTTGAAGCGACGGCCGACACGCTCGATGCTCTGTATGGCTTCGATCCTGCAGCATGGCGGTGGGGTGACCGGCACGGTGTCACATTCCGCCACCTGACCCGGGCGCCGGCATTATCCGCGCTCTGGCGCGGACCATATCCGTTTCCCGGATTCGAGAGAACACTTGCACCGGGGAGTGACCTGACCGTTACGCACAGTGCGAGCTGGCGGATGGTCGTGGACTTTTCCCGCGTGCCTCCAGTCGGATACGGCGTCTATCCGGGTGGGCAGAGCGGCGATCCGCTAAGTTCTTTGTACGATTCACACATTGCGACCTACCTGAGGTTTGCGTATTTCGACTTGCTGAAGCCGCGTGCAGCGGGTGACCTCGAAGAGGTTAGCTCGCGTATCCGATTCATTCCTGAGTAGACCGCAAACGATGACATCGACGGCAGATCAACGCTTTTCTACCCGTATAGGGCTCTTGCTCAGCGTGCTGGGCATGGCCATCGGTACGGGCAACATCTGGCGGTTTCCGCGTATTGCCGCCACGAATAGCGGGGACGGAGGCGCGGGAGCATTTCTTTTTGCATGGGTGATCTTTCTCTTAGTCTGGAGTGTGCCGCTTATCGTCGCGGAGTATGCGATGGGGCGGAAAGGCCGCATGGGCCTCGTGGGAACGTTCGCCAAGATTGCGGGCAAGAAGTTCGCATGGATGGGTGCGTTTATCGGATTCGTTGCAACGGCCATTCTATTCTACTATTCAGTGGTAGCGGGATGGTGCGTGTTCTATTTCCTTAAGATGACCACCGGCGACCTGCCACTTACCGTTGAGGCGGCACAAGGCGTGTGGGACAGCTTTCAGGATTCTAAATTTCCGATTTTCTTCCACGCATTGGCGATGGGGCTGGGTGCGCTGGCGGTCTGGAGGGGCGTGCGGTCTATCGAGCGGATCAACAAGATTCTGATCCCAATGCTACTTGTCATCGTATTCATCGCGTTGACGAGAACGCTGACCCTTGACGGTTCCTGGGAAGGGATAGCATTCCTCTTCACGCCGGATTGGGCCACGCTGGCGCGTCCTCGCGTGTGGCTCGAGGCGTTGACACAGAACGCGTGGGATACTGGTGCTGGCTGGGGGCTCATCATTACGTACGGAGCATACATGCAAAGCCGGCACGGGGTCGTAAAGAACGCCTTCATTACGGGCATCGGCAACAATACTATCTCAATCCTCGCCGCGATCATCATCTTCGGGACGGTATTTGCCATATTGGGCTCGGAAATGTCCAAGCCGGATGTTCTCGAGGTCATGCGGACGAGCGGGCCGGCTGCTACAGGGCTCACCTTCATCTGGATGCCGCAGCTGTTTGCAAAGATGCAGGCGGGCGGCCACGTGTTCGCAATCCTCTTTTTCCTTGGTTTGTCGTGTGCCGCTTTTAGCTCGTTGATAGCTATGATCGAGCTCCCGACACGCATCGTGTCGGATTTCGGTGTCGATCGCAAGCACGCCATTGTCGGTGTATGCACAGCTGCATTCGTTCTCGGAATTCCGTCAGCGGTTAACCTCGGTTTTTTCGAGAATCAGGACTTCGTCTGGGGTATCGGCCTTATGATAGCGGGCGCATTTGTTGCATTTGCCGTCATCAGGCAGGGGGCGCCCGCTTTCCGGAAAGGCGAGATTGACGGCTTTCCGGGAGACTGGAGTGCAGGTCGCTACTGGGACATCTCCCTTACGTATGTCATCCCAACGCTGGCCGTCGTGTTACTGGTCTGGTGGTTGTGGCTGTCGGCGACGGTCTATGCGCCGGATACGTGGTTCGATCCGACTGATCCGTTTAGCGTGATGACCTGCTTCGTGCAGTGGAGCATCGTGCTAGCAGCAGCCATTCTGCTGAACCGCTGGATGGCAAATCGCGTTATGTAAACGGCATTTTCCGAACGGGGCGGTGGGCTCGGTCGGAAAGTCAGCCAGAGTAGTGTGGTGTTGTGCCCGGACGTTCGGCAGAAGCGGCATAGAATACGTCGACCCGAGGTGTGGCGGATTAAAAGCTCGCGAGGATGTGAGGATGGCCAATTGGCAACGGGCCGTGGATTGCAGTCAATGGGGCGCTTGTTTCAAGGAAAGGCACGTCATTCGGCTATTCTTGCACGCGGTCAAGGCGGAGAACGAGCCTGCTGCGGATTTTGCCACCATGGTGACAGCGTAAGAGGGTGGACCCGCAACAGTATTACTCTGAATCGTCGCAAACGGAATGCAAGAAGGCACAGGCTCATCGTACAGACGTGCAACTTGGCTGCCGACTAGAATCCACCTGAAGGTGGTCACGCTGTGAATATCGATTACGTCGAACGGCACTTCACCGATCTCCACACGGGCGACGCCGATTGCTTCGAGGCAATGGCGAGCGTCGTCTTGACGTATCAAAGGGAGCATAACTCGGTGTATCGACGCTGGTCTCACGCAGCCACCTATATGCCTGTTGCGGCCTTTAAATATGCGCCGGTGACGTGTTTCCCGCCAGAAGAGGCGGACATCGTGTTTAAAAGCAGTGGGACGGGAAGCGGCCGTTCGAGCCTTCACTACGTTCGGAGGCTTTCCGTCTATGAGCGTGCTGTTCGCGTGCATTTCGAGGCGGTGTTTGGGCGGGGCCCGTTTACGCTCGTCGCCCATCTGCCGAACTATTTGGATACGGGTCGCAATTCCTCGCTTGTATATATGGTGGACTGCCTGATCCGGGCGTACGGAGATGCCAAAAGCGGCTTCTTTCTGAACGACACGGCACTCTTGGAGGAGGCTATACAGCACTGCCACGGCGAGCGCAGCCCGCTTTTATTGTTCGGTGCCGCTTTCGGTCTTCTACACCTCGTCGAGAAGCGCACTTGGAAGTTGCCTGTCGGCGCGCGCGTGATCGAAACCGGTGGCATGAAGACCTTTCGCAAGGAGATATGCAGGAATGAGCTGCATCGACGCCTTGCCGACGGCTTCGCCGTACCGAAAAGCCAGGTATGGAGCGAATACGGTATGTGCGAGCTCATGAGCCAGGCTTGGGCTCAAGGAAGTTCAGTCTACTTTCCGCCGCCCTGGATGCACTTCCGTGTCGTGAATCACCTCGATTCAACAGATGAGATGCCCGAAGGCCGCCCGGGCACTCTCGCAGTCCTCGATCTGGCAAACATGCATTCGGTCTCCGCGATTCTGACAGAGGATGTGGCCGTGAAGCGGGGAGCGGGGTTCGAAATACTCGGACGTGTTTCACAAAGTGACCTGCGCGGCTGCAATTTTCTCGTCGACGGGACGTGATACATGTCAGACGCCCTCATCGGTGCCATCGTACGGGCGGCCGGTCGCTGGTCGAATGGAGACCATCCTCCGCGGGTTCGGGCGGTTAGGCAGACGCTAGAAGCTGCGAACCGCTTCACTGAGGAGGCGATCGGATTTGCCGTTAATCAGCAGATGGCTGAGATTTCTGAGGAGGCCCTCGTAGCGTGGAGGGCCGGGCGATACGCATTGTCGCCGCGACGGATCGGTGTACTGAATGCAGGCAACATTCCGTTTGTCGGTCTGCAGGACTTTCTGGCAGTCATTTTGACCGGGCACCGGTACATCGGTACGTGCTCGTCGCGGTCACCTCATTTGTTGCCTGCATTTGTGCGCGAGGTCGTCAATGAGGGTGCTCTGTTGGAAGCGACTTTCCTCAAGACGGAGGACATGTGGAAAACGGCGGAAGCAATCTTAGCAACGGGCACGGATGCCACCTGCTCCTGGGCCAAGGAGCGCGCCGCGCTGCACCGTGTCAAGGACTTGCTACTCCGATCACATCGCTACGGTGTGGCCATCCTCGACGGGCACGAAACTACGGAAGACCTTGACGGCTTAGCCGAAGATGTCCTCCTGCACGAGGGTGCAGGATGTCGCAGCGTCGCTGTGATATGGGCACCGAAGGGCCTCGCTCCAGATCGGTGTCTGGAGCGATTTGCAGCATTTCGTGCCGTGTTTCCGCCGCATGCGGATACTCCTGGAGCACTGGCGATGCAGCAGGCATTTCTGGCTGCGGTCAACGTGCCCCACGCATACGGGGAGGGCCTGGAGTTTCTTGTCAGTCGCGGAGACGCTGAGCCGCAGGGGCCCTGCCACGTAAGATGGATCGAGTGGGAAGCGCTCTCTGACGTCACATCCTATCTGGCGGCTCGGCAGGGTCGAATACAGGTCGTGGCCGCACGGGCAGGATTGCGTCTTGTACTCCCCGAATCGCTTGACGTGGTTGCACTCGGCGACACGCAACGCCCCCGTCTTTCGTGGCGGCCGGACAATGTTGATACGATTGGATTTTTAGCATCTCTATGAGCTTGTCCGAAGATCCTCAAGCGGCGGAGTGGGGTTTGCATGGTGTTGGCAACGCTCTGGCCGATTAGGGTCATGATGGGTTGGGAGTTGGAGACGTATAGTGAGCAGGATAGCAGTGTAGTCAATTGGCGGGGCTAAAGCGGGTGCTGAGAGGCCTCAGTCCTAGGT
>JAAXGO010000392.1 GCA_012267425.1 Rhodothermales bacterium | reverse complement strand
GCTCCGGGCTCCACTGCAGCCTCAGCTTGTCGGCGACACGCGCCCACAGCGCCTTGCCCAGCTTGCGCGGGACCGACGACGCCGCGCTCCGCCGCCCCTCCGCCTTGCCCTGCGCCTGTCCCGCACGGTAGCCCTTCCCGCCGCGGTTGCGCTTCACCTCGCGGCTGACCGTGGACGCGCTGCGTCCCAGCCGCCGCGCGATCGCCGCCAGCGACAGGCCCTCCTTGGAGAGCGTCGCAATGGCGACACGCTCCTCGTATGACAAATGCCGGTAGCCGACAGCCATCCGTCACCTCCTCCCGGAACCCTCTCCGGGTGTCCCCTGCCCTCGGCGCTTCGTGCAACCGGCCTACAATGGGCAGACCAGCACAGCCACTACCCTACCAAATCTGGTATCTGTGCACTTCGGAGTTGAATTGGCGAAATCTCCCGAATTAGTGAAATTCCATCCATTAACATCGGTGTTGACGAGGAGAAGCAGGTTTCACACGCCGGTCGGTCAACGCGGAGAATCCTATTCCTATGTTGGGCGGCTTGTCGGACCTAGTGGATCTGCTTGCGCAAGAATCCTGACGTTGTTAGGCGGGTTCATACTCGTGCCGCCAGTTCATGAGCGCACTATAGACTCCCTCAACTAAGGGCTGCAGCTCACTCTCTGCGGACTTGGCTTCCAGCCTCGCAATCAGGCGGCATATGTGGGGCCTTGGCTGATCCAATGCGTCGGACAGCTCATGCAGCTTGGTCTTGGCGATCTCGGACGGTTTATCGGAAGCCGAATCGTATATGGAATCGAGCCTTTGTAGCCGGTTAGTAAGTTCCTCCACCCCGATCCCTAATTCTGTTGAGACTTCCTCGAGCCGATTCCGAATCGAGGTCCAGAGCCAAGTCTCTGGAGCATCTACGCTGGGAAGAAACAGGACCGGTACATCGGTTCCGGCTTGGTCTCTGATCCTTCCCCTTAAATCCGAGTCACGCTTGTCCCCATCAAGAACGAATACGAAGCAACGAATCTGACCAAATTTCCTGAAAGCTGCTGCGTGCGCCGGAAACTCGTCGGCACCTGTGTCACGCCCGATCCGAACCGATTCAACATTGATCCTCTCCCGGGGAAGCAGGATATCGAGGACGCCGCGCAAAATCCCTTCAGCCGAGTCATCCTCGCACAGCAGGTTCAGCGCGCTTCGGGATCGCCCGTAGAGAGCATTTTGCACGACATCTCGATAAGCCGGAAACACCGTTACGTGCCCTACCTGATCCCGATCTAGGAAGATTCTTCCGTTCCCGGGGACCGAGTCGAGCACGGACTGGCTGTGCGTTGTGACAATCACTTGCAAGTTGTTGCGCAGGGCGACCTGTTGCAACTGGAGCATTAGCAGCTGCTGCACCCACGGATGCAGTCCCGCTTCCACATCATCGATCAGCACGAGCGCCCCCTCGAGTTGCGCGATTTCTTGGGATAGTCGCAAGACCGTGCGCTCGCCAGCCGCCATGTGCAGTTCCGAATAGGTCACGCCACCTGCTTGCTCGGCGAAGAGTAAGTTCTTTTTGCCGCTCGATAGGTTAACGACCTCGGTGTATCGAAACGGCAGGATCTGCTGCGCAAAGTGGATTTGCGAAGCTGTCATCGGCGTTTCTCGCGGAACCTTGCTCAGGCGTGACATGCTCAGCACACCTCGCACCTCAGAAGGATTGCTTAGGTTGCTGAGCGTTCGGAGGTACAATTGCCGCTGCGGCTGGCTTGCCTGCTTCCGTCCTAGAAAGCTACGGTTCCAGCCTTTCCCGCGCCTCCACCGCATTGCCATTCGACCCTCCGGTGTCGAGTAATCGAAATGGATGATCGCTTCCCCCGTCTCGTCTTGCCGTCGACCAAGCTTGGGACGGTAGTCTGGAAAGAGCGTGGACGGTACAAAGTCTCGGACACCGGCTCTCGGCACGTTGTATGCACAGGCAGCCGCGAAGAGTACGGTTGACTTGCCGGACCCGTTAGCACCAGCAATGACGCTGACTGGGTAGTCGAACGTGACGCGGAGATTTTCGATCCCGCGCATGCCTTTCAGTTGAATCTCCGCGAGAAAGTGCGGCAAGTGCGGTTTCTTGCCCTGCAGACTCTCCCAAAGTCCGCGTAACCGTCGCTCAATCATGAGGAATCTCCGCCACTACTTAGTATCCAGATATCGGTCCCTTCTACTGTGAGCAACCCAAACCCCATTCCAGTCGTCGACGACTGGGGCATTGACACAAGCCAGCAGCACGCTGCCTGATCCTCGAGGCACGCACGCCGGTCCTACCTCGAGAAAACGCCGTGAACGGCTTCTGCCACCCTAGCATTCCGCTCGATCGGGCTTCGTGCGTCTACGGACCCGCCGTTTCCGCTCCGCCAAAGCCTGCAGCTCCATGCGTTCGAGCGGTCGAAGCCCACCCCCGCGGGCCCGCGCTTCCAGAACCTCGAGTCGCTTCTCCTCCCACCATGCAAGCTCCGGGTAGGGCGGACTCTCTTCCAACTCGAAAGCTGCCTTCTCGGCCATGTATTGAGTCTAGCGAGGCGAAACCCTAAGTCGACAGACGTTGCGCTCAGAAGCAGTTTTCAGACCGTAGCGCTCGCAAATCTCATCCAGAAACCGCCGGGCGCAGCCACGACCCGGAAAGCGGCCACTATCGGACGCGGCGGGTAAATTATTTCCTGATTACCACAAGTTCCAGCCAACTTTAGGAGCCGCAGAGGTAGCGGTGGGGTGCGTGCTGCGATGTACGCGAGTCTCGGGACGAGATCGGCCAGCCGGTAGCGACAGTTGAAGCGGTAGGCGAACTCGGCGAAATAGCGTCCCGCGTAACGGGCGTCGTAGGCGGAGTGGTAGGTGCCGTCCAGGAGTGCACGTCAATTTCTTGAGATTCTTGAGACAGCAGGCCCTGTTGGGGCGGAGCGATAGGCCC
>JAAXGO010000391.1 GCA_012267425.1 Rhodothermales bacterium | reverse complement strand
CACATGTTGGCGAACCACATCCCGATCCACGGACTGATGAATCCCCTATCAGCGAGTTTTTCTCCCTGCACGAGTGATACCCAATAAAAGAGGAAGACGCCCAGCGCGAGTCCTACCGACAGGCCGGTTTGCCCGCGCCGAATTGAGAGCCCGAGCGGCGCGCCTATGAAAACAAATATCAGACAAGCAAGTGCGATTGAAAACTTCTTGTGGATCTCTACCCGATACCTGTTGGCGGATGTCGTCACGCGTTTGAGGTCGTGGCCCAATTTGTTGACCTGCATGCGCATCGCACGTGTGTGATCAATGGCATGTTCGTAGAGCTGTTTGCCATCCGATTGCCCAAGTCCCGCAAAGGCCACTCGCGAGATTGGAGGGGGTATGCTGTCAAGTTCGGCCGGCGGACGCATTTCAGATACGCCGGCATACAATTCCTCTGTAAGCGCGCGTAGCTCGGCCTTTGTTGCGGCGATAGACACGTCAAGCGAATCCACGAGGCGGATTATGTCACTGGTGCGGGTCGTCCTGTCGGATCTATAGCCCACTGTGGGGTCGGAGCGCTCGAAAAGAAACTCGGACAGATCAAGGCGCAGCCGATACGTGTCGAACCTGAGTCGCTCGTACCGCTCCTTTGATCGCACCGACGAGGACTGGATCAAACGGTGGACTTCTCCTTCCTTGAGCACGAAATCCACGGCGGAACCGCTCGACTCAAGTGTTCCCGAACGCGCCTTGATAACGATGCCATCACGTCCGCGTGTGTAGTCATAGATGGTAATGTCGCGCAGTTCGTGCGTATCCGGGTCCCGCTCGTGGATAAGTAAGCTGTAATTGCGAACTCCCTCGTAGAAGGTTCCCGGCTGTAGTTCGAAATCCGGACGCTTGCTGCGCACGTCCTGCCACAGATTGCGGGCCCGAAAATTCGACTCGGGCAATACGACGTTGTTGAAGTACGTCATGAAGGCGGTCAGAACGCATGCGGCCACGCATGTCGGCCAGAGAAGTTGGACGAGGGAGATCCCGGAGTTTTTAATTACGGCGTAGGCCTGCGATTCGGCTAGGCGAGAGAAAGCCATGAGGGCAGAAAGCAGCGCAGACATGGGTACTGCTAGGACGACCATGTATGCCAGATTGTAGGAAATCAGTTCGACGATCAGTCCCGCTGGCAGTCCACGTCCGGCAATGTCCGGCAGATACTTTATCAAGAACTGCATCAGTAGCAGAAAAAGCAGCGTCACGAGCCACCCGAAAAACGGCCCAGGCAACAGGCGCAGGATCATGCGGTGGACGAGTTTCATCGAAGGCGGCAGATGAACCGGTTTCACGACGGCTCAAAGATACGAGAACCACCATCGGTGGATGTGCAACAGACGCAGGCTCTCGGAGTATGACCGCGAGCTGCAGCTTTCTCCTCTTATTATCCTGGACGTCGATGAACTGGAAGCGCGTTGACGGCATCGTTTCGGCATGTGTGTTCGCCTATGCCCTGGTCTTGTACGTGCTCACGGTTGCGCCGACGGCGAGCTTTTGGGACGCCGGTGAATTCATCGCCATCTCATACGGCCTCCAGGTTTCCCACCCACCGGGTGCGCCGTTCTATATGCTGATCGGTCGGCTCTTTTCCATGTTTGTGCCAACCGAGTTCGTATCGTTGGCCGTCAACATGGTGTCCGTGATGGCGAGCGCTGTTACGATCCTGCTCACCTACTGGATCATCGTTCGCCTCATCCGTGAATGGCAGGGAAACCCGGATGAATGGAATGCAGAGCAGCGAGTCATCGCCATCACCGGCGGTGTTATCGGAGCCTGCACTTTCGCCGTTACGGATTCATTTTGGTTCAATGCGGTCGAAGCGGAAGTCTATGCGTTGTCCATGTTATTTACAGCGGCTGTCGTATGGCTCATCATGCGTTGGAGCGACTACGCGCAGCGGGAGCAAGCCGCAAGCTACGGGCGGCATCACCCCTTTGGACTGGATGCAAACCGAACCCTCATTCTTGTTGCGTACTTGTTCGGTCTCGCCATCGGCGTACATCTCTTGAGTCTGCTAGCAGTCTTTTTCATTGCACTCATTTTCTTTTTCGTTCAGTTCGACCGTCCCGATTGGACCCGATCCGGCCAGCCGCCCGTGAAGTCCGGTCGGCGCTGGTTGGGGATTGCGGGTGCGGGCATAGTGGCGAGTGGCGGATTCCTGGTGATCTATCCGGTCATCGTCCAGAAGCTGCCGGGCTGGGCAGGTGCTACTGGCTGGCCGATGACGACGCTGTTTGCAGTCTTCGGCACCGTAGTTTTTGCGGTCTGGTTCTCGCATCGCCGTCGGATGCAAGTCATAAACCTGACGGCCCTGTGCGTCTTGATGGTGCTCATCGGGTATTCGACGTATGCGCTCATTTTCATTCGGAGCGCCGCCGACCCACCGATCGACGAGAATGATCCGGAGACGGCCGAAGCCATTGTGTCGTATTTGGAGCGGGAGCAGTACGGACCGACGCCGATTTTTAAGGGAACCTCATTCAATGACCGCACAAACCAACCAGATTTGGGCGAGAAAGTATTTCCGCGGCGCCACTCTCAGATGCCCGCTCACTGGCAAGTCTATGCTCGCTACGATTCGGATTTCGAGTTCTTCTGGAAGTATCAGGTCGGGCACATGTATGTGCGCTACTTCTTGTGGAATTTTTCAGGCCGGGAAAGCGATGTCCAGAATGCGCGGTCCATTACGGGCATTCCCTTTATAGACGGGGAGTACGAGACCTTTTTTCAGACACCGAGTGAGCGGGCAAGCCGCAACAGATATTTTGCGCTGCCACTTCTTTTGGGACTCCTCGGTATGCTCTATCACTTTTCGATGGACTGGCGGCGAGCGTTCTGTGTCCTTGTCTTGTTCCTAATAACCGGGTTGGGCATTATCCTCTACCTGAACCAGTCGCCCATGCAGCCTCGGGAGAGGGATTATTCCTACGTGGCCAGCTTTTTTGCATTTAGCCTCTGGATAGGAATAGGTGCCACGGGCATCACTCAGTTTGTCGTAGACTGGGTGCGGGAGCGGGTGTCAGGCTTCGAGCGAGGGATGCTCATTGTGCTGCCGGCAGTCCTGTTTCTTGCTGTACCCGGATGGATGGCCATCGAGAACTACGATGACCACGATCGGTCGGGCCGGTATGTTGCGCCGGATTATGCCTACAACATGCTCAACAGCGTGGAGCAAAACGGCATTCTCTTCACCAACGGCGACAATGATACATTTCCGCTCTGGTATCTGCAGGAAGTAGAAGGCGTTCGGCGGGACGTGCGCGTTGCGAATCTGTCTCTTCTCAACACGCCGTGGTACATCCGGCAGCTGAAACATCAGTTCTCACGCGACTCAGCGCCGCTGCCCATTTCGCTTGAAGACGGTCAGATCGCAAATATTGGGTACCAATTGTGGCGTCCACAAACAGTCACCTTGCCGGTGGATATACCCCAACTGGTAGGCTCTACCGAAGTCTATGTGGCCGAGGATGTCGTTGGAATCGAGAGTCCGATGCAGTGGCTTGTGCGCGGTCGTTCGATGGGAACGAATCCCTCGACCGGAGAAGATGTGAGCGTATTGTATGCGGCGGACATCGCCGTGCTCGACATCGTGCGGACGAATGCGCTGCAGGGCTGGACGCGCCCCATCTATTTTGCTGTAACGGTGAGTCCAGACGGGCAGGTGGATCTCCAAAATTACTTTCAGCTCGAAGGGCAAGCGTCTCGCGTCCTTCCGATTCGCCACCAAGAGCGATTGGGACGGGCAATTCCGACACTCACGCCGGAGCGTCTACGTGGATTCCGATTCAGGAATCTGGACGATCCAACAGTTTATTACGACGAGAACATTCGTCGCATGACTGACAATTACCGCAACGTGTTCGCCCATACGGCGCTGGCGTTGGCGGAGAACGGCAAGGAAGATGAGGCCATTGCACTGCTTGACGACCTAATGGAGCAGATGCCGTTTGACACGATTGCTGGCGACATACGGTCCTATCTACTTCTTGCGCAGGCCTATCAGGAATCCGACGCTCAGGAGCGAGTCGTGGATATACTGCAGTACGCTGAGCCGTTGGTATTGTATCAGTTGGACAAAGCCGAATCCTCGGCCGATGTGAATCTGGTCTTTGAATACGTGCAGCTGATCAATCAGACGTACCTTATTGCCCGCGACTTCGAGGCTGCTGCGGCTTTCCAGACGCGTCTGAATCTTGTTCTCGACGATTCGACACGGGTTGATCCCGACGACCTGCGGCGTGAGTACGAGGGCGACGAGGCCCCGGATGGCTGAGCGTTGTTTGGTGCATCACATGGATTGCAGCGCGAATCCTATCTTGTGCCTGTACGAGTCAAGTCCCCCATCTTACGATCCCTGCCGTCCGAACTGACGTCATGCTGCCCGACCAAAGGACAGCACCTCCGCTTGTTCGAGCACGGTTCGGGTGGCCTTCTCCTGCTTGTCGGGCGGGTAGCCGTGCTTTCTCAGAACGCGCTTGACGAGTCGGCGCAGGTTGGCGCGGACGTTCTCGCGAAGCATCCAGTCGATCTTGACATTGTTCCGCACCGTATC
>JAAXGO010000390.1 GCA_012267425.1 Rhodothermales bacterium | reverse complement strand
GGCGATCGTCGCAAGGCGATGCTGGAGGATATTGCCATTCTGACGGGCGGCACAGTGGTGAGCGAAGAGAAGGGCTACCGGCTCGAAAACGCGTCGCTGGATTACCTAGGCACAGCCAACCGCGTCGTCATTGACAAGGACAAGACGGTCATCGTCGATGGCGGAGGCTCGAGCCATCAGATCAAAGCCCGCGGCAACCAGATCCGGCAGCAGATCGAATCTACCACCAGCGACTACGATCGTGAGAAACTCCAGGAGCGCCTGGCCAAGCTCTCCGGCGGCGTCGCTGTTCTCAAGATCGGTGCGGCTACCGAGCCGGAAATGAAAGAGAAGAAAGCCCGCGTTGAAGACGCGTTGCACGCTACACGCGCGGCGATCGAGGAAGGCATCGTGCCTGGCGGCGGCGTTGCGCTGATCAGGAGCATCGAAGTACTCGACGCCACGCCCGTGGATAACGACGACCAGTCAATCGGCGTAAACATTGTACGGCGTGCACTCGAAGAGCCTCTGCGTCAAATTGCTGACAACTCCGGCATGGAGGGGTCGATCGTGGTGCAGAAGGTCAAGGAAGAAAACGGTGATTTTGGGTTCAACGCCCGCACGGGAGAGTATGAGGCTCTCGTCGGAGCAGGCGTTATCGACCCGACTAAAGTCGTGCGTGCGGCACTCGAAAACGCAGCGTCTGTCTCTGGGCTGCTGTTGACGACGGAAGCGGTGGTTGCAGATAAGCCTGAGAAACCGGCCCCTAGCGGGGACGCCCCCGGGCACGGCCACATGGACGGCATGGGTGGTGGCGGAATGGGATTCTAGAAGGATCTCATCCCGCAGTATTCTTCAGGGGCGGAGCCGGATGGCTTCGCCCCTTTGTTTTTTGCCTATGGCGCCGCGAGTACTTGCACCTCACGCATGAAGGCGTGGGCGAGCCTATTCGCTTCTTGACTCGTGGACGCTTCTGCGTAGACGCGGAGGACGGGCTCGGTGTTGGAGGCTCGCAGATGGACCCATCCGTCAGTGAAGTTGATTTTCAGCCCGTCGACCATCGACATGTCGGAGCTGCGATACCGATCGGCTAAGCGGTCGAGTATCTCATCGGGATCGGCCGCGCCGAGCGCAAGTTTGTTTTTCGAAATCGTATACGTCGGGAGCGTCTTTCGATAAGCAGACATGGAAGTACCCTGCTCCGCGAGATGCTGCAGGATCATGGCTGCGCCGACGAGCGAGTCCCGCCCGTAGTGTAGATCCGGGAGAATGACACCGCCGTTGCCTTCACCGCCCATAACTGCGCCGACTTCCTGCATTTTCTTGACGACGTTAATTTCACCGACGGCGGCGCGGTAGACCGTCATATCATAGCGGCGTGCCACGTCCTCGATGGCGCGCGAAGAGGACAGATTGGTGACGAAGGGCCCTTTCCGGCGCTGCCACAGGAAGTCGGCCGCCATCACCTGTGTAAGCTCTTCGCTGACATAGTCGCCCCGATCGTCGATGAGCGCTAGTCGATCGGCATCTGGATCCACAACGAGGCCCAGGTCAAGCTGAAGCTCTCTGGCGGCCGCTAGCGTGGAGTCCAAATGTTCCGGGAGGGGTTCGGCAGGGTGCGCGAATCGTCCTGTCGGATCTCCGTTAAGTACGTGGATATCTTCAATGCCGAACCGCTCGAGTAGCCGCGGTAGCGCAATGGCACCCACCGAGTTGATACCGTCCACGAGCACGCGAAACTCCTGAGCGGCGACCTTCGCCGGATCGACGAAGTCAAGCGCGAGAATGCTGTTAATGTGCGCGTCAAGGTAGTCCTTCCGCGACAGCCCACCTATGTCATCGATCGTCGAGGCTGCTACTTGGCCTTCGTCGGCCATTTGCATCACTTCCCTGCCTTCGTCGGCCGAAAGAAATTCGCTGTGCTCGTTAAGGAGCTTGAGCGCATTCCATTCCGCAGGATTGTGGGATGCCGACAGTATCACGCCGCCCGTGGCCCGCTCGAGAAGAACGGCCATGGCTACGGTTGGCGTCGGAGCCAAACCTGCATCAATCACGTCGCAGCCGACACTTTGCAGTGTAGCGATGACAATACGTGCGCAAATCGGTCCAGACACCCGCGCGTCGCGGCCAACCACGACGACGGGACGCTTTTCGGTGTGTCTTTTGCACCACGTCCCGTACGCGGCGGCATAGCGCACGAGCACGGCAGCGTCGAGTCCCGCTCCGAAAATTCCCCGTATTCCGGAAATACCTGTGATGAGCGTCTTCTCGGCCATTAAGGGTACCGGTCAAAAAAGGGGAATTATATAGTTGAGTTGAT
>JAAXGO010000389.1 GCA_012267425.1 Rhodothermales bacterium | reverse complement strand
CCCTTGCACGTGGTCATCCTCGGCTCGGCCCCACTGCTAATGCAATCGGGATTGAGCGAGAGCCTCGCCGGTCGCTTTGAATCTATCCGCGTCACGCACTGGTCATTCGACGAAATGTCCGCGGCCTTCGACTTCGACTTGCCGCATTACTTCTATTTCGGCGGCTACCCAGGCGCGATTCCATTCGTTCAGGACCCGGATCGGTGGCGCAATTATATCCTCGGAGCGCTAGTCGAGCCGAACATTGAGCGTGACCTCCTCGCCATGACCCGGGTGGACAAACCGGCTCTGCTGAAGCGGCTTTTTGAATTGGGTGCTGTCTATTCCGGGCAAATCTTGTCGTACACCAAGATGCTGGGACAACTCCAAGACGCTGGCAATACGACCACCCTAGCGCGCTATCTCGATTTGCTCGCGAGCGCCGGTTTGCTTGCTGGGGTGCCGAAATACGCGGGCCGAGTGCATCGGGTTCGCTCCTCAAGCCCCAAGCTCAATGTGCTCAACACCGCCCTGATGACGGCCGGTTCGGGGTATTCCTTCGCTGAGGCGCAGGCGGACCGCAGCTTCTGGGGGCGCATCGTCGAGAGCGCAGTCGGCGCGCACCTATTCAACACCGCAGCATCCGACATCCGTCTTCACTACTGGCGAGACGGGACGCACGAGGTGGACTTCGTCCTGCAGCGGGGCGCTCGGATCGTCGCCATCGAAGTGAAAAGCGGCGCGAAGCGGATGCCCTTGGGAGGTATGGATGAGTTTGAGCAGCGCTTTAGTCCCCGTCATTCGCTGCTCGTTGGAGAAGGTGGGATACCGCTGAATGAGTTCCTCACGGTGCCCGCCCATTACTGGTTCGAGGAAGCATGAGCATAATCATCTCTCGTACCTGCACCGAAATCTCAGCAGGGAATGAGGATCAACATCAAGAGAAGGAATCTCGGCCTCTCGAATCGTTCCGGGATGCACCCGTCTATGTATTGCTCGGCGATCCTGGGGCAGGCAAGACGACTGCGTTTGAGAGCGAGTGCGAGGCGCTTGGGGAGAAAGCCTGCCTGATTATAGCCCGCGACTTCCTGACCTTCGATCCGCAGAGCCATCCCGAATGGCGCGACAAGACGCTCTTTATCGATGGACTCGATGAAATCCGCGTCGACGCGAACGACTCTCGCACACCCTTTGACCAGATCCGTGGGCATCTCGACGAGTTGGGGAAGCCATGCTTTCGCCTCTCGTGTCGGGAGGCGGACTGGCTAGGGGCAAACGATCAGAAGCACTTGGAATCCGTCTCGCTGGACTCCAAGGTGACGGTTTTACGGCTCAACCCCCTGACTGATTCGGATATTGCCGTAATCCTAGAAGAACGGTCAGACATCGGAGATGCTCAGGAATTCATCACATTGGCCCAAGAGCAGAGAGTTGAAGGACTGCTGAAGAATCCACAGACTCTCAATATGTTGGCCGATGTTGTGACCCAAGGCAGCGGGTGGCCAAAAAGTCGCAAAGAGACTTTCGAGATGGCTTGCCGCCAGATGATCCGCGAGCACAACGAGGAACATCAAGCGGCGCAGGAGTCAAACAGTCCACCTACACCCGACCAGCTTCTCGACGCCGCCGGGCGGCTCTGCGCCGTTCAATTGATTTCGGGTACGGCCGGGTTCACGTTGCGTGGACAAGCGGACGAAGAGTATCCCGCTCCGGACCAGTGCGACTCCAGCAACCTTGAAATGCTTCGTTATGCGCTCGACACAAAGCTGTTCAAGGGCGCATCCAATAACCGCTTCACCCCGGTTCATCGCCACATCGCCGAATTCCTCGGTGCTCGACATCTTGCCAAGGTCATCAAAAACGAGCTTCCTGCTCGGCGCGTAATCGCCCTGATTGTGGGAGAGGACGGCTCAGTAGTTACGGAAATGAGGGGCTTGTCCGCCTGGCTCGCGGCCCATTGCAAGGACGCCCGGGCGGACCTCATCGAACGCGATCCCATCGGCGTCGGGCTATACGGCGACATCCGCGAGTTCTCCACCGACGAGAAACGCGCGCTTTTGAAATGCTTGAACCGCGAGGCGTCCCGACTTGATTCCGCGTTTCTGAAAACCACGGCTTTTGGTGCGCTCCCGCAGGAACATGTACGGGAGAACGAGCGGATAACGGCGATAGATATAGAGCGACTACGTCCCTCTTGGGCCACCCCGCCCAAGTCTCTGGCAAAAGAACAAGAACAAGAGGAATGGCTTAACCGTGTCCGGTCCAACAAGATCGCACTGTGTGAAAATCGCGCCACGCTCGATCTACTTCATCGCATAGGATTCGAGTACTTCGGATTCTTCTATGATTTCAATGGCGATAAAGGACTGAAGTCCATCGAGAAGTGGCTTCTAGACGACCACGGTTTGATCAATGCCGCTCTTGAGGGCCTTCGGGGCGCGATTAATCGGGAGGAGGTTCCAGATGCCGAAGAGATTCTCGGTCTTAAAGAGAAGGGCCGCACACATTATCTCGGCTTGCCGTTCCTTGCGGGATTGGCCGAAGTCGAAAGGACAACGCCGGAAGACTCATCCCAATGGGACGACGACCAGATTCGCACGGCGCTCGCTTTCTATTACTCTACGCCCCATGCCGATTATCGACCCAAATGGTATCAACGACTGCTTGTGTCGCGTCCCGAGATCGTCGCCGAGGTGCAGGTGCAATCCGCCGTTTCTGAATTCCGCAGTGGTCGTGAGCATATATACAAGCTATGGGAACTCGCACACGACCCAAACCACTCACAAGTCGCCAAATACGCAAGCCTGCCCCTACTACACACCTTTCCGGTTCGCTGCAAGCTAAATCAGATTGAAAATCTAAATCATCTGCTATGGGCTACACTGCAATATACCGATAGATCATCGCTTCAGGAGCTGATTAAAAAGAAGCTATCCCGAAAGAGCATGAATGACGCCCAGCTCGTGTATTGGTTGGCAGCGGGCATCATCGTTTCGCCGGGGACGTACAATGATCTCCTGAGAGATTTCGTACGGGGTCGAGAAGGCCGAATCCTGCACCTCACGGCGTTCTTTTGCCCTCAAACTTCCGCTCTCTTCTCGTCATTCGGTGAGTCGAGGATTGCGTATGAGTTGGGGATTCCGGGCTTGGAACTCCTCATACACCTCGTCGGAAGCTACGTCGGATCCGATAAGTGGAAGGAGGGAGGACTGGTTACGCCTGCACAGCAAGCCTCTCGCCTCGTCAACGGCCAGATACAACGTCTCGCCGCGTCTCCCACCAAAGACGCGACCGACGCCTTGGACCGCCTTCTTGCCGACCCAGCGCTATCCCGCTGGCGCGATATACTATTGCGGGCGCAAGATGCCCAACGAATGATTCGTCGCGACGCCAGC
>JAAXGO010000388.1 GCA_012267425.1 Rhodothermales bacterium | reverse complement strand
AAGCTGACCAGCTTCTACGACAACGAAATGGGCTTCAGCCACCGCATGGCCGAACTCGCCCTCATCTTCGCCGCCGCGTAGGACTGCGAGTCGTACAGCGTCCCGCCACGATGTGGGTTGAAGATGCCAATGGCACCTTCTGACCGGGTTCGTTTGATTCCCGAGATCGGGTTTCGACAGAGAGCGTATGTCGGAGGCCGCCGTTTTCCACTCTTCGAATTCGGAGTCCTTCGAATCGGCAAAGCAGAGAGTTACCCTCTTAGAGCAGCTGGATTATTGGAGTGATGAGCTTTCCGCACAAGCGCAATCGGCGATAGACGAGAACAACCAAATCTCGGATGCTTGGGAGGTCCCCCATCGTTTGAGACAGCTGATCTACGAAAAATCCGGACCCTAACTCCAACCTCACATCGTACCGACTTCAGTCAGGAATCTTTGGATTCTGTCTCGGTTAGCCGTTAGGCTGGAGAATTGTTTCTCGCACACGTCGCTGAAGCGCGCCAGGACTTTTCTGTTTATCGTTTCTTGATCTTCGAAGATCGCCAATGAACGGAAGCGAACGCCCCACCTTTCGAATTGAAGTAGTGCGATGGTGGCGTCCCTCGTCCTTCCATCATTGGCAAGGGCGTGGACAAACAGGGGCCGGTCCATGTTGTTTACTCGACAGTCAATCGTGTACATTCCCTGCGGATCGTGCTCGGGGTCGTTCCAGTCGAAACTGCGCCGTTCCTCGGCGACTGTGCAGCTCAAGAGCGAACGGAAATCATCCATGAAGGTAGACCGCGCTCTTTCTCGAGTAAGGTACGAGACGTCAGCTACCTTCATGAGTGCCTGGATAAAGGAATACAGCGCGTCCCCATAGCGCTCATCTGGAATCTCAAGAACAAGTTCTCCATCCCGGTCGTCTACACCGAATGTCGACAAGGTGTTGGAGATGATGCTCTGGCGCGTACCGCTGGAGAGATCCCTTTCATTGATGTCGTACGTCAGATGCATGTATGTGTGAGCATCATCCGAGAACACCCATTGCGATCGTTCTCTCTTCAACACGATCGCCAGATGGTCGCCGTCCTCAAAGAGAAACGGCGTGAAGACACGATAACGATCTACACCCTCAGCTTCCAGACGAACTTTCTCTGAAACTTTCTCATGAAACTGCCGCTCCAATGCTGCCTCAATCATCACTCCCCCGATCCGAAGACAAACTCGCTCTGCGGGTCCGCATCAACTGATAATCTAATGTCATTAATGAAGCAACGCAGCGCACCGTGATAGTCTACATATCGGTCAGTCGGCTCAGCGTAAGCGTCCTCGCGCCGGTTTTGAGGTCCGCGTAGATCTCGGCCGGTGCGGCAAAGCGCAGCCCCGCCCGCTTGGCGTGCACGATCAGGTCGGCGATCCACCCGCACTGCTCGGCAAACTCCCGTTTCGTCGCCGTGCCGTGATCGTGACTGCACAGGTTCCAGATCCAGCCGTTGCGCGCCGTCTCCGCGACCATCGCGAACAGGTAGTCCTGGTAGGAGTCGCCGTGTGAGCGATCGTCGAAGCGTTCCCAGTAGAACCGATCCTGGTAGCCCTGGATGCCGAGTTCCAGGATCTCCGGGAATCCCTGGTCGCTGAAGAAGTACGGCTGCTCGGAAAACGGCGTCGGCTGGCAGTCGCGGTAGTCGCGCGCATTGGTGCGCACCCAGCGGATGCCGTTTTCGCGCAGGATCTGCAGAATGTCCGGACGGTCCACCAACCCGCGGTAGTAGCCCCAGGGCCCGGTCAGCCCCTGACAGTCCACCCCGAGCAGCTCCCTGATGACGCGCTGCGCCCGCGCGACCTCGGCGGCGATCTGCTCCAGCGTGCCGCCCGCCTTGAAGAAGTTGGGCGCCGCGCCGTGTACCGGCCGGCCGTCGCCGGGCGTCATGTAGACGCTCCTGAGCAGCACGTGGCTGTAGGTGTGCTGCGCGACCGTGACCAGGGGACTTTGCATGCAGGTGCGGATCGCATCCGTGCACTGCTCGACCGTCTCGCCGGTGAGGTAGATGGTCCACGGCACGCCGAACCGTTCGTGCAACTCCGCGGCGCCCTCCAGGAACCCCACCGAATCCTGCGACGCCATCTCCACGTCGTACCCGAACAGCATCGTTCCGCTCATGGCCGGGCTGCCGTCGTGCCGTCGTGCCGTCGCCGGTCAGCCGGCGCGGCGGCGGGCGGACTGCTCGCGCAGGCGCGTGCGCGCCTCGTCCCAGGAGGAGTAGTCGCCGAGCGTGTGCGGGTGGCGGCTGCGCACCACCAGCGGCGG
>JAAXGO010000387.1 GCA_012267425.1 Rhodothermales bacterium | reverse complement strand
TGCATTTCTCACCACGCAGCGAGGCGAAGTGCGTGAGAGGGCCGTCAGACATTTCTTCTGGAGCGAACCAGTCCCCTCCCATGGTTTTCACGAGACACGAAACACGAATCACGGCCTTTTTTCGCGTGCTTCGACCGTCGGGTGGTGAGAAATACAGGTTAGGGCCTCTGCTCGCAGAAAGTTGGGCCCAGCACACTCATCGTGCGCTGCAATCCTCATCTGGGCGTTCCCAACACATGATATGTGTACAGTAATAAGGAGATGAGCCGGAAGCACATCATCACCACCATCAAGCAGGTCCGTGAGCGCATTCTCCACCGGCACGAGAAGAAGATTTCGGAAGAAGACGATTTAGAATCGCCTTCGCTCGACGGTCGCGACAACTCCCCCCAGGCGGCGGAGGGCGGCACCGCCTCGGTCTGGCGCGTTAACCACCGCTCATCCCAACTGGTAACAAGTGTCCTCCCGGGGCTCAGAAAGCGTGCCGGCCGAGCCCTCGATTGGCACATCTTAAACGCCATTTGAGTCCTTGTACAGGCGTATTGATGGAGTTCACCGGCGAGCGCGTCATCCCCGGGAAAACCGATCCCGACCTGATGAACGAGCACTGGGCGCGGTACCAGTTCGCCGAGCCCCTGGTTCATGGCAAGCTTGTAGTGGATGCCGGTTGCGGGGTCGGCTATGGCTCCGCGTTCCTGGCAACGTCGGCGCGCTTGGTGCTTGCCCTCGATACGTCCGCTGAAGCCCTTGGAGCGGCCCGCGAAGAATACGCACACCCGAAAGTGGCTTTGATCAACGCCGACTGTGGACGCCTGCCCGTTCCCGACGCTTCGGTGGACGTGATTTCCGCCTTCGAAGTCATCGAGCACATGGACGATTGGCAGACGCTTATCAGCGAAGCGGCGCGAGTCCTGGCTCCCCACGGGCAACTACTCGTCTCGACCCCCAACCGCATCTACTCGCAGGAATCACGGGAGGAACTCAATCCCTTCCACGTCCACGAGTTCGAGTACAGCGAGTTCGAATCGGAGCTTCGGAAGCGCTTCCCCTACGTCATGCTGTTTCTCGAGAATCATTCAGACGCGATCACGTTCATCCCTCCGCAAGGGGAAGAAGTGTGCACGCAGCTCGGCGGACGGGAACGCGATCCGGAGAGCGCTCACTTCTTCCTCGCCGTTTGCTCCAAGCAGCCGCAACACGGACCGCCGGCATTCGTATTTCTGCCTTCGGGAGGAAACGTCCTCCGCGAGCGTGAGCAACACGTGAAAGCGCTACTGAAGCAAGTGCAGGAGCTCGAGCGGCACATAATGGCGCTACAGGAGCAAGTGCGCGAGCTCGAGCAAGAGAACGCTGAGCGAACGAGATGGGCTCAAGAACTGAACATGGAACTCGAGAGCGTCCGAGTCGACCGCACTAAGCTCATCGAGCGGCTGGATGAGACAGAGCAACGGGTCATCGAACGATCAGATTGGGCGATGAGTCTCGAGCGTGAACTGAAGGAAACGCAACAGCACCTGGCTTTTTTGAGACGGTCGATCGTCTTCCGGATCAGTCGCAGAATAGGCCTTATTCGCGATCCCAAGGCCGAGGATGAACCAATGCCCTAGCCTGCATTTCTCACCACGCGGCAAGGCGAAGTGCGTGAAAGGG
>JAAXGO010000014.1 GCA_012267425.1 Rhodothermales bacterium | reverse complement strand
ATCCGCGACGTCATCGCCTTCCCCAAGACCCAGACCGCCAGCGACCCGCTGACCGGCGCGCCCAGTCCTGCCAGTGCCGCGCAACTCCGGGAAGTGGGAATTCGGCTGCGTACCAACCGTTAGTGCGACTTCACCATTCCGGGGCGCGAGGTACTGGCAAAATGTATGCAGATCAAGCTACTTGTACGGGGTACCCTTTAACGCTCCGTAGTAGAGATTGAAGCCGTCAATGTAGGAGTGGATTTTCACCGGCGGGCCCAAGTAAAAAGGGTCGCCGAGTCGCCCCGGTGGCCCTTGGGTCCTGCCGACGAAGCAGCAGGCGAGGTTGAATGATTACGATAGGGATGGGTCGGGCGAAGTCACTCGAGCGCGATCCTCCACGAGGAGACCTTAATTTAGCTGCCAACCTGTCCAAGGATTGGAGTTCACGGCTGTTGCCTCGCCAACTTCCGCCGTTCTGGATTCGAAGTTAAGCCTTTACGCCGCGTCGGACAACGTCACCACATGCACGTTGTCACCCAATGTCTCACGCGCGACATCCACCAAGTGCAAGTGATGGGTGAAGAACAGCACCTGCGTCCGCTCGGCCAGCTGCCCCAGCACTTCAAACCCAGCAGCCGACCGTTCCTGATCAAAGTTGATAAACAGGTCGTCCGCCACAAACGGCAGCGGGACTGCCCGCGCCAGGTAGTCCTCTACCGCCGCGATCCGCAACGCCAGAAAAAGCTGATCCTCGGTCCCGGTACTAAGTCCCGGCACTGCCACCACTTCTCCGTCCGGTCGCACCCCCGTCAGATGCATCGAGTCTCGATGGTCAAACGTTACCTCCAGACTTTCGAAGGAATCCCGTGTCAGAACGCGGAATAGCTCACCGGCTCGCTTCAACAACGGCCCCTGCTTTTCCTTCCGATAGCGGTCGACCGCCCAGCGAAACAACATTGCCGACGCCCGTAGCCGCACATAGCGCTCGGCTGCATCCTGCATGGAAGCCAGTGCCTCCTCACGATCCGCCGCCGCCCTCGCCGCAGCGTCGTCTCCGCCGATCGCTTCGAAGGCTTTCCCTGCTTCGGTTCGCGCTACGATGGCTTCCTCCAGTTGCTGGCTAAGTTGCTTTAGTTCAGCTTCGGAAATTTCCTCTCGGCCCCGGGCGGCGTCAATGTCAACACCCCGGCACTCCTTCTCCAGAGTCTCGATCATCAGCCCGTCTCCTTGCTGTTCGAGCGTTTCCATGACGTTGGCGAGTTTTTTGTTCAGCGTCCTCAATCGGTCCGACCGCTTGATCGCCATGTGGAGGTCCTCGACATCCTCGACACCAGCAGCCTCCAAGAGGGGCTGCACCGATATCCAACTGGCCTTTCGTTCTTCCTCCAGTTTCTCGATCTTCCTACGCCGTTTCGCCACCTCCTCCGTAAGTTCCCGGTGCTGTTGGTGAAGCTTCAAAGCCTTTTCCCGCCGCCGGTCCAACTCCACCACAAGAGCATCGGCATCGCCTCCCGTCAGGTCCGGCGCCAATTCTGCGGAAACCTTCGTTACAGCTTGTTCAAATACTTCGATATCCCGCTCAATGGTGGCAATACGTTTGTCCCTAAGATCCCTAGCCGCCATCGCGTGCTCGCGCATCTTGTCGATGACGTTGATATGTGCAGACAAAACGTCAGGCTTGTCATCACGCTTATAGTTGATCGCTGCAACCGCCTTGGCCCAATGTGCCTGCCATCTCTTCTGTTCCGCCTCCACTTCTTCCAACTCACCTTGCCGCCGCGACACCTCAGATTTGGCGATCCGCACCGTTTCGCGCATCTCAACGATCTTCTCAGCCTTCGCTTCCTGCTCCCTCCGATACGCGTCCGCCCGTTCGACCATCACGCGCAGCGTTTCTTCCTCAATCTCTTCGGCTTTCCGGCCAACGCTTCTAAGCGCCGTTTGAACCTCAGCAATTGAGTCCTGTTCCTCTTGCCTGCTGTCGTCCAGCAGGCGCTGTGCGTCGCGCTCACTCCCTATCAGCGTCACGACGTCTTCACGGGCCGCCAGCCATGCCAGCATGAAATCGGGTTCAAGCACGTCAATCGGCACTTCAGCCCACAGCGTGCGCCACGCTTGATCCAGTTGCCCCCCTTCAGCCTTCAGTTCCGCTTCACGCACATCCAGCTGCTCGATCCGAATCTTGTGTGTGGCGATGTTGCGTGCCAGCACCGCCAACTCCCCCGCTTCCTGGGCCTTGTCGAAACGCCGGTCGGCGATACGGTCCGCCTCTTCAACTGCTTCTTCCAGAAAAGATGGTAGATTCTCCAAGGCCTCGGCATAGACTTGTGCCTCTTCCGGCGGGATCTCCGACTGCGAAATGTATCGGGCCTTGACTAGACCCCACAGCGTGTCCCGGTAGCTGCGGGCTTCCTGCATCTCGCCCGGTCCCACGACGCCTTCAACCCGCACTCGCCGTTCCAACGCATTCTTGTCCCGGTTCAAGTCGTCGCGCGCCTCCGTGAGACGCTGTTTTGTCTCGCCACACCGCTGCGCCCAACTCCGCAGTTGGTCCCGGTACGCCATCACCGCATCCCTCGGCGGTACCGCCAGCGCCTCGATATCCGTGCCCGCAGGCAGAACCGGCTTCATCGTCCGGATCTTTTTCTCTAGCCTTTTTGCAATATTGGCCACTTGCCCCCGCGCCGTGCGAATACGGCCTCCCACATCGCCGATGGCCCGAACGGCGCTCAACACAGCGGCCAGTCCGGACACGTCCTCCGCCTCGCCGATCTCCGCCAGACGTTCTGTCTCGCCCAGCGACTTAGCCTGCGACTCATCCAACGCCTTTCGCTCGTTACGTGTCTCTACTGCCAGCTCTCCATGCCGTGCCACCAATTTCCGAACTTGCTCAACCTTGCTCCTGGACGGTATCCGCTGGATCAGCTCACTGGGATCCTCGAAATCCCAACCGATCTCGGCAGCGAGTCTGGCCAGCGACTCCAACTCAAGGCGAAACTCATCCCGCCGCTTGGGCAAATCTCCACGCGCACTGCGCACCGCGATGCGCCGCTCGTTGAGTAGCATTATCTCGTCCGCCCGCCGCACAAGCACTTCGTCGAACATGATGGCTTCCAGCGCGTGCTGGTCTTTTTTAAGCAAAGGCACGAGGATGTCCAACTGTGCCCTGATTTCGGAGTCCTGCCGCTCGGCTTGGTCGACCTGCTCGGCAGCATCCTCGGCCAGCACGATCACGTCCCCCAGCGCCGCGGTCTCCTTTGTCAACTCACGTCGCTGCCGGATGGCGCCATGAACGCGGCGGACGCGGACCAGTTTCTTTAGTTCCTTCGATATCTCCTCGTGTTCCTTCCGGCGCTCGTCGAGCGTTCTTGCCGCATCACTAAACTTCTTGCGCACCGACTTCCAGGCACTGACGGTCAACGAGTGCTCGCGCTGCCTTGACTGCGCTTCCTCCAATCGGTTCCGCGCTTGATAGTAGCGTCGCCGCCTAGACTTTCGTGGTGCCCACAATCCGTCGGCTTCCTCCTCGAGCTTCATCAGCCGTTTCCGCAGATCGGCTAGGCCTGTGCCGACGGCGAACAGCATCTGACCCACATCGTCCTTCGCTTCAATGATCGCCCTGCCACCTTCGGCCAGACGGTCGTGGCTGAGATTGAACATGCGATCGAAGTAAGCTCGGTCCGCTCCTCCAAGGAACGGCGCCAACAATCGTTCATCACCGGGCAGCGGCTGCCCATCCCGCTCCAAGATCATGTCTCTGCGGGTTTTTCGCCGCTGAAACTCGAAGCGTTCGCCGTCGTTTTCCAGCACCCCGCCAACGCGCATCGCTGCATAGTTGTGAAGGAAGTTGTAGGGCGAGCGTTGCGGAATGCCGAACAACATATCCTCTATGGCCGTCAGGGAGGTCGTCTTCCCGGCTTCGTTGGGACCGTAAACGATGTGAATGTCCCTTTCAGCCCTCGGCAGATCGATGGACGCATCGGTGAACCGTCCGTAACGCAGCAGGTCAAGCCTTGCGAGCCGCATCGGCTATCCATCCTCCGCTGTCAGTCGAGCGTTGAGGTAGGGTGTCACCTGTTCTCAGTAGTGTCCCAACAATTATTCGAACAAAATCAATTGGTTAGGTGATTGGTGGTTGTTCGGAGTGTGTTCGGTTTTTGTAAGTAGCTGAATCAACGGGGTTTTTTCGAACAGGGTCAGGCTCAAGATCTGTAGAATTGTGTAGAGGTCGGTGGAGATGTCGAGCCGCTTCCTGACGATGGCCACCAGCACATACACCGCCACGGCGTTCCAGAGTTGGGTTTTCACCGCGTTCTCGGTGGTGCCGAAGAAGGACTTGATGCGCAGGTGTTGCTTGATCCATTTGAAGAACAATTCCACCTGCCACCGGAGGCGGTACAGTTCGGCGACGGTC